>JBBSBK010000132.1:0-7042 GCA_038251315.1 Rhodobacterales bacterium
CCACGGGAACCGCTTGTTGGTCAGGGCCGTTGCGGGGTCGGCGTCCTTGATGACCGCCTTCAACACGTCCCGGCTTTTCGGCCCGGCGATGGCGAAAACGCCCCATTGGGTCGTGACGTTCTGGATTTCAATATACCCGAATTCGCCAGCCTTATCGGCGGCAGCCTTGCGCAGGAAATCGGCGTCGTAGTCGGTCCATGCCCCTGCCGACACCAGATAATACTCATGCTCGGCCATCCGCACGATTGTATATTCTGTGCGCGTCGTGCCATGGGCAGTCAGCGCATAGGTCAGATTGATACGCCCGACGCGTGGCAGTTTGTTGCAGGTAAACCAGTCCAGAAACGCAGTCGCCCCCGGCCCCTTGACCACATGCTTGGTAAACGCCGTCGCGTCGATCAGGCCAACGCCATCACGGATCGCGCGGGCCTCGTCCACCGCGTATTTCCACCAGCCGCCCCGGCGGAACGACCGGGCGTCGTGGTCGTTGAAACCGGCAGGCGCGTAATAATTGGGCCGCTCCCACCCGTTCACAAAGCCAAACTGCGCCCCCCGCGCCGCCTGCCGGTCATAGGCGGGCGAGGTGCGCAGGGGTCGGCACGCGGGCCGTTCTTCGTCCGGGTGGTGCAGAACATAGACGTGGTCGTAGCACTCCTCGTTCTTCCGCGCCGCGAATTCGGTCGTCATCCACGACCCGTAGCGTTTGGGGTCAAGGCTGGCCATGTCGATCTCGGCCTCGCCATCGACCATCATCTGGGCCAAATAATATCCGGTGCCGCCAGCGGCGGTAATCCCGAACGAAAATCCTTCGGCCAGCCACATGTTGCGCAGCCCCGGCGCGGGGCCGACCAGCGGGTTGCCGTCCGGCGTATAGCAGATCGGGCCGTTGAAATCGTCCTTCAGCCCCGATTCCTCGCACGACGGCACCCGGTGGATCATCGCCATATATTGTTCCTCGATCCGCTCCAGATTGAGGGGGAACAGGTCGGCGCGGAAACTGTCGGGGACACCGTATTCGAACCGGGCTGGCGCGTTCTTTTCATAAACGCCCAAGATCCAGCCCCCGCGTTCTTCGCGCACATAGCTTTGCGCATCGGCGTCGCGCACCACGGGATGTTCGGGGTTGGACTTGCGGAATTCGACCAGTGCCGGATCCTGCTCCATCACGATGAACTGATGTTCGACAGGGATCGCGGGCATCTTGATGCCCAGCATCTTGGCCGTTCGCTGCGCGTGGTTGCCCGACGCGGTGACGACGTGTTCGGCGGTGATGACGATCTGTTCGTCGCTGGGCACCAGATTGCCGCCCTTTTCGACCATCTTGGTCGCCGTCACCTCCCACGCCTCGCCAGTCCAGTTGAACGCATCCGCCTGCCATTTGCGTTCGATCATGACACCGCGCTGACGCGCCCCCTTGGCCATCGCCATCGTCACGTCGGCGGGGTTAATGTAGCCGTCAGTCTGGTGATACAGCGCACCCTTGAGGTCATCTGTCCGGATCAGCGGCCATTTCGCACCGATTTCGTCAGGCGTCAGCCAAACATAAGGAACGCCACAGGTTTCGGCGGTGGTGGCATACAGACGAAATTCGTCCATCCGTTCCTCGGTCTGCGCCATCCGCAGGTTGCCGACCACGGCAAAGCCCGCGTTCAGGCCGGTTTCAGCCTCGAGGCTCTTGTAGAAATCGACCGAGTATTTGTGGATATGCGTCGTCGCGAACGACATGTTGAACAAGGGCAACAGGCCCGCAGCGTGCCAAGTCGACCCCGACGTCAACTCGTCCCGTTCCAGCAACATCACCTCGTCCCAGCCGGCCTTGGCCAGATGATAGGCGATCGACGTGCCGACAGCGCCGCCACCGACGACCAGTGCTTTGACATTCGTTTTCATGGCCGACTCCCTGCCCCGTGACTTGGCCGCAATCTGTCGCAATCTGCGCTAAAGAGCGCAAGGGGGCCGACACCTGACACACCGATTGCGACGTTGCGCTGTTGTGGCGCGGGAACGGTCCGATTATCTAACGCCAATCAGGTTGGGGAACGCCATGCAAATTTGCCGCACCATCGCCGACATCCGCGCCGCCGTCGCCGGTTTCCGGGCGCGTGGCGACACGGTCGGACTGGTGACGACGATGGGGGCGCTGCACGCCGGGCATCTGCAACTGGTGGCCGAGGCGCGGGGGATCACCGACCGCGTCGTCGCGACGATTTTCGTCAACCCGACCCAGTTCGGCAACCCCGCCGATCTGGACAGCTATCCGCGCACCGAAGCCGCCGATCTGGCGCTGCTGGAAACCGCCGGGGTTGATACGGTGTTCATCCCCACCGTTGCCGAAATGTATCCCGCGGGCGATGAAACCATCGTTGAAACGACGCGGCTGGCAAACATGCTGCACGGTGTGGTCCGTCCGGGCCATTTTCGCGGCGTGGCGACGGTGGTGGCCAAGCTGTTCAACATCGTCGGGGCGGACGCCGCGTTTTTCGGGCAAAAGGATTATCAGCAACTGGCCGTGATCCGCCAGATGGTCGCCGACCTGCATATGCCGATCCGGGTGCATGGGGTGGCGACTGTGCGCGAACCCGACGGGCTGGCCATGTCATCACGCAACCTGCGGCTGACGCCTGCCGACAGGGCGGCAGCACCCGTGCTGAACCGGGCGCTGACGGGGGCCGATAATCTGGCCCGCACCGGGGCGCTGGTGGCCGATATCGACGCGGCGATCCGCGCTACGCTCGCGACCGAACCCCGCGCCACCCTGACCGGACTCGACATCGTCGATCCGGCCACGTTCATTGCCGCAGACGGCCCGGTGATCGGCCCCATCGCCATCATGCTGTCGGCCCAGTTCGGCGACGTGATGTTAATCGACCAAAGAGAGGTGACGCCATGAGCGCCCAACCCGAACAGATCCGCCGCAATACGGTGCCGATGATCATGCGCCGCAAGGGTGGCGAACCCATCGTGTCGCTGACCAGCTATCACGCGCATACCGCGGCCATCGTCGATAAATACGCCGATTTCATTCTGGTCGGCGACAGTCTGGGCATGGTCATGCACGGGATGGAATCGACCGTAGGCGTGCCACTCGATCTGATGATCATGCACGGCAAGGCGGTGGTGCGCGGGACTAAAAAGGCGTTGATCGTGGTGGACATGCCCTTTGGCAGCTACGAGGAAAGCCCGAACATGGCGTTCCGTAACGCTGCCCGGATCATGAAGGAAACCGGCTGTGGCGCGATCAAGATCGAGGGCGGCAAACGGATGGCCGAAACGGTGCATTTTCTGGTCGAACGCGGGATTCCGGTGATGGCGCATACCGGCCTGACACCGCAATCAAGCCACGTGATGGGCGGGTTCAAGACCCAAGGGCGCGACGAGGAAACGTGGGGCGCCCATATCGCCGACGCAGAGGCGGTGGCGGATGCCGGGGCGTTTGCCGTGGTGCTTGAAGGGATGGTCGAACCCTTGGCGTCCAAAATTACCAAACTGGTGGCAATCCCAACCATCGGCATCGGCGCATCGGTCGATTGCGACGGGCAGATTCTGGTGCTTGAGGATATGTTAGGGTTGAATCCCTGGACGCCGAAATTCGTCAAGGTTTACGGCCAGTTGGGGCCGATGATCGAAGATTCGGTGCGCCGCTATGCCGCCGACGTCAAGGCACGCGCGTTTCCGACAGAGGATGAAGTTTACCGCTAAAATCTCTTAGTGGGGTGTCCGGAACGGGGCAGGAATACCTGACTGGACTCGCGAGCCCCTTTGGCCTCCACTTGCGTCATTGAACGACGCTTTTTGGAGACCGCCATGCTGCAATATTCCCTGTCCGACGCCGCGAAACTGGCCGAGGCGAGTTACACCCCGGCCAACATCACCGCCCCGCGCGTCATCGACCGCCTGCAAGACGGCAGTGATGTCGATGCGGTGCTGCTGGACGGTGGCACGTTGCTGTTGCCGGGCAGCAATTCGCTGAACGACTACGTGAAATTCAACCTGCGCGTCTTCAACGTCGGCACCAAAAGATTTCGTCTGGATGAACAGAGCACCGAAAAAGGGGCGAGCCAGACGATCTGGCATCAGGGGTTTCTGACCTATGCCAAACACGTATTCGATTGGATGGGGCCGCGCAAACCGAGCTATATCATCGGTCATTCACTGGGTGCGGCGGCGGCGCAGATCCTGTGCCGGACCTACCTCGTGCCGACGATCGGCTTTGCCGCACCACGGCCGAAGTGGGTGAACGGGCCAGTAAAAGACGATGGATTGTGCCTGTCGGTCTGCCGAACCGACGATCTGGTGGTCGGGTTGGCGCCCGGATTTTCGCGGATGGGGCGCGAATGTGTGGTGCGGCCGGGGCATCCGGGCGGACTGTTTCCGCACGCGATGCGGCACTACCGGACCCTGCTGACCGAATTCGCCGGGTCCGGGGCAATCCCCGCACGTTGGCCGATCTGACGTATATTTTTACAACGCGACGAAACTTTCTGAATATTCCCCCTCGAATTCAGCGTCTTGGGGGCCTACGCTCACCTAACCGCACGAAGATGCGGGGATGAGGAAGAGCCGATGACCCGTATGATATGTGTGGCTATGGCCGCGGTGTCCCTGTTGGGGGCCTGCGCCACCCATTACATCGAACCGATCACCGATCGCAGTGAAAACGCCGAGATGCGGTTTTCGACCGACGATTATGCGACGATAAATTACGACGCACAGTAGACTGCGCGCCGCACGCGTCGCCCTACAACAACCCCGGCACGACCAGATCGGGCGGGCGATGGCCGTCGTCGAATGTCTTGATGTTGATGATGACCTTCTCGCCCATCTCAATCCGTCCTTCGATGGTTGCCGACCCCATATGGGGCAGCAGCACCACATTGGTCAGTTCGCGCAACCGCGGGTTGATTTCGGACCCCTTTTCGTAAACGTCCAGCCCCGCCCCGGCAATCTCGCCCGCGCGCAGCATCCGGGTCAGGGCGTTTTCGTCGATCACCTCGCCACGCGAGGTATTCACGATCACCGCGTCCGGCCTCATCAGTTTCAGCCGACGTGCGTTCATCAGATGGAACGTGGCAGGCGTATGCGGACAGTTGATGCTGACCACGTCCATCCGCGCCACCATCTGGTCAAGGCTTTCCCACCATGTCGCCTCGTGCTTTTCCTCGATTTCGGGGCGCAGGCGTTTGCGGTTGTGGTAATGCACCTGCATGCCAAACGCGCGGGCACGCCGCGCCACCGCCTGCCCGATCCGGCCCATGCCAAGGATACCCAATCGACGCCCCGCAATCCGCCCCCCCATCATCGCGGTCGGGGCCCAACCGGGCCAGTTGCCCGACTGCATCAGCGCCAACCCTTCGGGAATCCGCCGGGTCACGGCCAGAATCAGGGCCATCGTCATGTCGGCGGTGTCCTCGGTGACGACGCCGGGCGTATTGCTGACCAGAATACCGCGCTGGCGGGCGGTCGCCACGTCGATATGATCGACCCCGGCCCCATAATTCGCGATCAGTTTCAGGCGATCCCCGGCGGCGGCCAGCAGCCGGGCGTCGATCTGGTCGGTCACGGTGGGGACCAGCACATCGGTCCCCTGCATCGCCTTGGCCAATGCTTCGCGGGTCATCGGCACATCGTCGGTGCGCAAAGTGACGTCGAACAGTTCGGTCAAACGGGTTTCGACCACACCGGGCAACCGTCGCGTCACGACAACACTCAGCCGTTTCCCTTGCATCCGATCCTCCCTCCCGCTTTCAAATCAGCGGTTTCCGTGCCAGATTGCCCCTTGCGGACGCCTTGCACAAGAACAACGCGCCGCCGCGGTAGCAGGAATGAGGCAAAGGTCGTGATCGTTCTCCTTATGGTGCGCCGTCTTGGTGCGGTTCTTGGCGTTTCGCTGCTGCCGCTTGTGGCGCTGGCACAAACCCTCTCCGACGAAAGCGCCCACGTCGCCATTGCGGTCCCGGCAGCGGATGCGCGCGGCCCGGTGACCAACCTGCCGATGCCGCGCTTTGTCTCGCTCAAGGCGAACGAGGCGAACGTGCGACGTGGTCCATCGCTGACCCACCGCGTCGACTGGGTGTTCAACCGGCGCGACATGCCTTTGCAGATCGTCGCCGAATACGGCCACTGGCGGCGCGTCATCGACCGCGATGGACAGGGTGGCTGGGTTCATTACTCATTACTGTCAGGCGCGCGCACCGTCATCGTCGATCAAGACATGGAGCCGCTGTTTTCCCGGCCCGACAGCCGGTCGCAAGAGAATGCGGTCTTACAAGCCGGGGTGGTCGCCCGGATCAACCAGTGCGACGCCGAATGGTGCCAGATCAGCGCGGGCGGTTATCGCGGCTGGACGCCAAAAGTGGCACTTTGGGGTGTGGGCGAGAACGAGATTCTCGACTAAGACGTGGCTCATGGAGCCGAAATTAGAAACCAGACTGAACCTTTCCGCCGGGCTGCTCTCGGTCACGGTCGCCGCCGTGCTGGTGCTGGCGAAACTCTGGGCCTTGGGCCAGACCGGATCGCTGGCCGTCGCCGCCACGCTGGCCGACAGCGCGATGGACCTGATGATGTCGCTCGGCGGTCTGGCCGCCATCGCCTATGCCGCGCGGCCCCCCGACGACGATCACAATTTCGGCCATACATCGGCTGAAGACCTTGCCGCCCTTGGCCAGTCGCTGTTCATCCTGATTTCGGCCGGGGTGATCGCCTTTGCCGCCGTGTTCCGCCTGCTGGCCGACGATGTGCCGCTGCCGGTGCGCGAGGGCTCTGGCATGGCGGTCATCGTGTTTTCCATCGTCGTCACCTTGGGGCTGGTGGCGTGGCAGCGCCGGGTGGCGACACAGACCGGCAACCGGGTGGTGCGCGCCGACAGCCTGCATTACCTCGGCGACCTGATCCCAAATATCGGGGCGCTGATCGCGCTTTGGGCTTCGGCCCGGTTCGGGCTGGGGCAGATCGATTCGGTGGTCGCCTTGGGTGCCGCTGCCTTGCTGGCGGTCGGGGCGGTGCGGATCGGCAAGGGGGCGTGGGACGCCCTGATGGATCGGCA
>JBBSBK010000133.1:0-6808 GCA_038251315.1 Rhodobacterales bacterium
GCGATTTGGTGACGCGGATCCAGTTCAGTTACGTCGATCCGGCCGTCGATCCGGCATGATTTACCCGGCAACGGCGGCGCAGATTGCCAATACCGGGGCTGGGGATCATCGCCGACGGCTGGCGCGGTGCGTCGTCGTCTGCCGGTGCATCGGCTGGCGTCAGCGCCTCGAATATCCGGCTGAAAAACCCGCGCGATTGCGCTTGCGCTTCGGTGTCGTCGGTCAGGTCCGGTTGCGCGCTTTGCGCCGCGCTCAAAGGACCATCGGGTGTGTCGCCCATCGTCTCCTGCTTTCTTGCGGGGTAAGGCCCAGCGTCTACTCAATCTGCATATGGGTCGGCAAGACCCAAGTTGCCAAGGATTTCTGTCTCGATCCGTTCCATCAGGGCGGCGTCAGGGTCGGTTTCGTGGTCGTAGCCCAGCAGATGCAGGATCGCATGGACCAAAAGATGGATGGCGTGTTCGGCCAGCGGTTTGGCGGCGGCGGCGGCCTCGACCATGCAGGTGTCAAAGGCAATGGCGATGTCGCCCAGTTCGGTTTCCGTCGGCGGCGGGGGGGTGTCGCCGGGGCCGATGTCATAATCTTCGGACGGCCAACTCAGCACATTGGTTGGGGTCGGCTTGGCGCGAAACTCGGCGTTCAGGGCGGCAATGCGGGCGTCGTCGCAGGCCAGAACGGCGACCTCGCGGTCGGCAGGCAGCGACAGGTGGGTAAGGGTTGCGGCGACGGCGGTGTCAGCCAGACCGGGCAGGTCGACCGTCAGCCAACGATCGTCCTCGATCACGACCTCAGCGGGCACTGCCTAGGCCACGCGGATTTTGGTTCGATTTTTGCGGAAAAATCAATTTACGGGCCATCGGCCTCATAAGCCTCGATGATCGCGGCCACCAGTGGGTGGCGGACCACGTCTTTGGACGTGAAATAGCTGAAACTGATCTTGCGGATGTTTTTGAGCAGCCTTTCGGCATCGTGCAGACCCGAGGCAACGCCGCGCGGCAGGTCGATCTGGGTGCGATCGCCGGTGATGACCATGCGCGACCCTTCGCCAAGGCGGGTCAGGAACATCTTCATCTGCATCGTCGTGGCATTCTGCGCCTCGTCCAGCACGCAATAGGCATTGGCCAGCGTGCGGCCGCGCATAAAGGCAAGCGGCGCGATCTCGATCACCTTCTCCTCGATCATCTTGGCGACCATCTTGCCGGGCAGAAAATCGTTCAGTGCGTCATAAAGCGGCTGCATGTAGGGGTCGACCTTGTCCTTCATGTCGCCGGGCAGGAACCCCAGACGCTCGCCCGCTTCGACCGCGGGGCGGCTCAGGATGATCTTGTCGACATGGCCGCCGATCAGCATGTTCACGCCGACCGCGACGGCGAGGTAAGTTTTCCCGGTGCCTGCGGGGCCGATGCCAAAGGCCAGTTCGTTGTCGAACAGCGCTTTGACGTAGGCCTTTTGCGCGGCGGTGCGCGGTTCGACCAGTTTCTTGCGGGTCTTGATTTCGACGCGGCCATCGGGGCCCTCGCCACGAAACATCTCGATCTGGTCGCCGCTGTGCACTGGCGCCGGGCCGCCCATGCGCAATTCGCGGTCGATGTCGGCGGGTTCAATGCCGCGTCCTGATTCAAGGCGGGCATAGAGCGATTGCAACGCGTCGATGGCCAGCGCCACCGTCACCGGATCGCCCATTACCGAAAGGTGATTGCCCCGGCGCATGATCTGCACCGTCAACTTTTGTTCAATAGCCGCCAGATTGCGGTCGTGTTCACCGCAGAGGTCGATCAGCAAAAAGTTGTTGGGGAATTCGATAGCCGATTCGATGGCTTCGGCGGGCGGGGTCAGGATGCTGGCAGGCAAACAAGGCTCCTCATGCGGACAGGGACGATATGGGAGAAAGACATGATCAATGGTGGCGATTTGGGAAGACAGGTGCAAGAGATTGCACCCGATTGTGACAGGGAAATGGCGAAAAAGGCCGCGGTCTGCACCGCGGCCTTTGGATTTTCAGTCAAGAATGCCAAGGGTCAGAGATGGTCCGGGATCGGCGAACCGGATTTGAACGGACCGACCGCCGTGTTCGGCGGAGCGACCCCGGAACAGACCGGCAGGCCATCAGGGGTCAGGCGCGCCGAAAGGTAGCCTTCGACTCCATCGTCGATGATCCAATGATCACAGCCATCGGTATCCACCCAGATGCCAGCCACTAGGGTCGACAGATGGTGCGCGTTGACGCCGCGGTCGACGGATTTGTCAGGGCCGATCGGGGTGAACCCCAACCCGCCGCCTTCGACCCCTTCGGTGCAAGCGCCAAGGGTGACGACAGCGGCCAGAACGGCAAATGATTTGAACATGGTCATGATCTGTTATCCCCTATCAGCGCAGGCAGTAGATTTCGACGCGCCGGTTTTGCGCCATTCCGCCGTTCGGCGTATCGTTCGGTGCCCGCGGGCTGCGTTCGCCAAAGCCACGCACATCCACCACGCGCGCCCCGATGCCCTGTGCCACCGAAGCGACGGCATTGGCGCGGTTCTGCGACAAACGCATGTTATATTCGTCAGATGCACGGTTGTCGGTATGACCGTAGATCAGGAACGCATAGGCGTTGGCGCTGCGGAAAAAGTTTGCCAGCGCGGCGCGGCCGCCGGACCCGATGCTGTAACGGTCGGTGGCGAACAACTGGTCGGTCGGCATGATGCCGCAGATTTCGCTGCGATGGCAAACGGCAGATCCGTCACGGCGGCGGCGAGCGTCCATGAAACCCTCGGCACCGTCATCCATGGTCCAGTGTTCGCAGCCATCGGGGTCGATCCAGATGGTCGGAATATACGTTTCGCTGGTCTGCGCCTGCGCCGGTGTGCCCATGAGCAGGGCGCCCATCACGGCCCCAGCAATGCCAGCCAGCGCCCCGCGTCCTGCCAATTTCCAGTTCAGTCTCACAAACAAGCCCCTCATCCGTGCGGCACGAAACCACACTTAGTGGTCCCCTGACGCTCCCCCGTCACCTTATCTGGCGATTGTTAGCAAATTTGGGGCACTTTGGAAGATGAAATCACCACATATTGTGCCTGAAAATGAAACATTACCGTTAATTTAGCGGCATTTGTTGCAGGAGTTTCGAGACAGGCGCGAGGTTTCTCCAGATGGTCAGGCGACTTAGCGGGCAGAGTTAACGTTACCCTACCAATTCACCACCCAGCGAGTTCCTACCGGATGTGGTGATTCTGACACGGCGTACCTGTCCTGACACGTCACTTGACGCAAGGGCATGGACAGCGTGAAGATGTTCGGATTTGCCCACCATCTGCCCCGCGTCGCGGCCCGCTTTCTCGAACAGAACATGCACATCACGCCCGATCATCGCATCCTGCGCGGCCTTTTGCTGCGTCGTGATCAGGGTCTGCAAAATCTGCAATCGGGCATTCGTCTCCGAACCGGGCAGTTGCGGTTTTTCCGCCGCCGGGGTACCGGGGCGGCCGGAGTATTTGAACGAATAGGCCATGCCGTAGCCAACCGTCCGGATCAGATCGAGGGTGGCGTCGAAATCGGCGTCGGTTTCGCCCGGAAACCCGACGATGAAATCGCCCGACAGCAGGATATCGGGGCGGGCGGCCCGGATCCGTCCGATCAGGTCGACATATTGCGCCGCCGTATGTTTGCGGTTCATCGCCCGCAGGATCCGGTCGCTCCCCGATTGCACGGGCAAGTGCAGGTAGGGCATCAGCTTTTCGCAATCGGCATGGGCGGCGATCAGGGCCGCGTCCATGTCGCCAGGATGGCTGGTGGTGTAGCGGATGCGGGCCAGACCGTCGATCGCCGCAAGATCGCGGATCAGTCCGGCAAGGCCACCCGCATGGCCGTGGTAGGCGTTGACGTTCTGGCCCAGCAGGGTGATTTCGGCAACGCCCGCCGCAACCAGATCGCGGGCCTCGGCCAACACCCTGTCGGCAGGGCGGCTGACCTCGGATCCGCGCGTGTAGGGAACGACACAGAATGCGCAGAACTTGTCGCAGCCTTCCTGCACAGTCAGGAAGGCGCTGGGCCCACGAGCGGCTTTGGGTCGGGATTTGAGAACCGCGAATTTGTCCTCGGCGGGGAAATCGGTGTCGAGCGCGCGCGCGCCCTTGGCCACCGCCGCCACCATCGCGGGCAGGCGGTGATAACTTTGCGGCCCGACGACCAGATCGACGACGGGGGCGCGGCGCATGATCTCGGACCCCTCGGCCTGAGCGACGCAACCGGCGACGCCGATTTTCAGATCGGGGCGGGCGTCTTTCAGCGGTTTCAGGCGACCAAGTTCCGAAAACACCTTTTCTGAAGCCTTTTCGCGGATGTGGCAGGTGTTGAGCAGGATCATGTCGGCACTGTCCTGAAGGTCGGTCAGCACATAGCCCTGCCCGCTCAGCGCTTCGGCCATGCGTTCGCTGTCATAGACGTTCATCTGGCAGCCATAGGTCTTGATGAACAGTTTTTTCGGGGCAGACATCGGCAAAAAGGTCCTCGGGTGCGGGTCGGTCCTAGTTAGCGACCGGGCGAGCGGCTTGCAATGCACACCGAAATAACCGAATCTGGCGCAGTTGGCAGAACGATGGACCGCATGGCACGCTACAGCTCACTCAAATCCCTTTTTGCGGAGGGTCGCGGCGAATTAGCCAAGGGCCCTGTCGCCCTGATCCTGGTCGAGGACGAGGCCGAGATCGCGACGACCATCCGCCATCACGGCGACGCGGGATTTGCAAGTCTGATCGCCTTTGCCTCGCCCGAGATCGTGTTTCCGACCGAGGTTGAGTCAAGGATCAGTCGTGTCGATTGCGACATGCTAGCGGACAGGGCGATGGAGCGGGTGGTGAACGGTGTCATCGGCGCCGCGCCGGGGGTCTGGTTCTATTACTGCTACAACGCCGAATACTTGTTTTATCCGTTCAGCGAACACCGCAGCGTCGGCGAGATGGTGCAGTTTACGGTCGAAGAACGACGCGATTCGGTATTGACCTATGTGATCGACCTTTATGCCGGCGATCTGGGGCACCACCCCGACGCGGTATCGCTGGACGATGCGCATCTGGACAAGTCAGGCTACTACGCGCTGGCCCGCAAGGATCGTACGAACCAGCCGCGCGACCGTCAGCTCGACTTTTTCGGCGGGCTGCGCTGGCGGTTCGAGGAACATATCCCGGCACCGCGACGCCGGATCGACCGGGTGGCACTGTTCAAGGCAAAGCCGGGGCTGAAGATCGGCGCCGATCACACCTTTAACGACGCCGAATACAACACCTATGCCTGTCCCTGGCATCATAACCTGACGGCAGCGATCTGTTCATTCCGCACCGCCAAGGCGCTGAAACGCAACCCGGGGTCAACCTTCGATATCCAGACCTTCAAGTGGCACAATTCAGCCCCCTTCACTTGGCATTCACAACAATTACTGGATCTTGGGCTGATGGAACCGGGGCAGTGGTTCTAGGCGTTTTGCCTGTTTGGGCTGTCGCCTGACAGCACTCCGCGCAACGGATTTCGGGTTGAAACCCGACTTACTCGACTCACCCGACTCACCCCGCACGCGCCTGTAAGATGGGTCTTGACCCATCGCTCCCGCCAAACCCCGCCGCAGCGCCGGTCGGCAGGACCACCCCGCGGCGCAGATCGCGATGCACCGACGCATAAGGCCAGTCCTGCACCCGCGCCACCAGCCCGGCCTGTACCGGGGCTTGCAGGATCAACCGATGATGCGCGTCGAAGTCGGCGGGATCCGTGATCGCGTGTTCCCAGAACCTGCGTTGCCAGATCCCCTTTTCCCCACGCAGCGCCAGTGACGGCGACAGATGCGCCGGGGCATCGACATGGCGCGAAAACGTCGCCTTGATCAGCCGCCAGCGGGCCGAAAAATCGGCGTCGTCGACCGGCAGGGTCCAGATCATGTGCAGGTGGTCGGGCAACACCACGGCGGCGTCGATGCTGAATGGCCAACGCGCCTGCGCTGCGGCGAAACAGTCGCGCAGCAGGGCGATCCGGCGCACCAGCAGATCTGATCGGCGGTCAGCGAGCCGCACCGTGAAAAAGAAAGTCCCGCCGGGGATGTAAAGGCGTCGGTATGCTGTCATCGGGACAGCTTGCGGTGGGAGCGGTTAACCTTGGGTTAAAACCCAGCTTACCATTTGAAAGATGTCGAGAAGTAAGATGGGTCTCGACCCATCCCCCTCAGGTGCGCCGCAGCCGGATCACCACATCGACGGCGGCGATCTCGGCCCCCGCGGGCGCGCAAGGCAGGCGGGTGATCTCAAGCTGGTCGGCAGGCGCGTCGGTCAGTTGCGCGGTGTCTTCCCAATAAAAATGCGGATGGTCGGTCATGTTGGTGTCGAAATAGCTTTTCGACCCGTCCACCGTGATCTCTCGCATCAGGCCTGCATCGCAGAATGCCTTGAGCGTGTTGTAGACCGTCGCCAGCGACACCTGTTCGCCCGCACTATCCGCGGCATCGAACAACCATTCCGCCGTCACATGCCGGTCATGCCCGTCACCGACCAACAGCGTCGCCAGCGCCACCCGCTGCCGGGTCGGGCGCAGGTCGGCGCGGGCCAGCCAGTCGGCGCCACGGCGCGTTTTGGTGTCTGATGTCGGATCGTTCTGCATTATGTGCCAATATATCGGTCAAATCCCGCAGGTTTCAAATGGAATCGTGTCTGCCGCCACCGGCCCAGCGCCCTTGCCCATGTTTGCACCGGGGTGCTAGACCGATGAAAACAGTGACGACGGGGACGACAAGACATATGACCACCTACCCCAAGAGTTTCGACCGCGACGCCTTGCTGGCCTGCGC
>JBBSBK010000134.1:0-6407 GCA_038251315.1 Rhodobacterales bacterium
CCCGGCATCGCCCAGCAGATCCTCAGGCCGCTCGCAGCCCTTCAGCAGTTCGTCCAGTATGTCTTTGGAAATCTTCATCGTCCTTGCTCCTTTCAGGAAGCATGGACCAAAGCCAAGTTACACAGAAGATCGGACACTCTCCTTCATTGTTACCTACAAGAACAAGTTGCACCAATACTATGTCTGTTGAGCCTCATGTTAACAAGGTGATTTAGTGCTATTCGCGATATTCACCCCCACCCGTAGTTGAAGCTGACTGTCACCCTTTCCCCATCGCACATATTCATCGGCACTTCGTGCCGCAGCCAGCTTTCCCAGAGCAGGACGTCGCCGACGCCCGGGGTCACATAGACGAAATTGCGCCGGTCCTCGGGCGCGTCCTTGGTCCGTCCCGGTGCGGCCATCATCATCGGCAAGCGGGGGTCTTCGAATTTGATCGCGCTCGTCCCTGCGGGCATCGCCACGTAGGTCGTGCCGGAAATGACGGAATGGGGATGGATGTGGCCGGTGTGGATGCCGCCTTCGGGCAGGATGTTGATCCAGAGGCTGTCGAGCTTCAGTTTCTTGTCGCCCAGATCGAACGCCAGATCGCGGGCAAAGGCGGCGACGTGTTTGTTCAGCACCTTGACCAGCGATTTGAAGATCGGGAACCGCCAGCCGAGGTCGGTCAGCGAGGCGTAGGAGGTGTAGCCCGGAAAGTCGTTTTCCTCGCACCACGCCTGTCCGGCCTCGTCATCCTCGGCGATCGACACGCACGACGCCGCGAGTTCGTCGGCGTCCACAGGTTTGCCGTGGTCCGACAGAGGGGCGTGGTAGAGGCGGGTCACGAAGAGGGATTTGATTTGGGCCATGCAGCGTCATACCGCATTCAAGCGGTATGACGACAGTGCGATGGAGCGAATTTGCACAGCAAAATCGCGGGTCGCACCCCGGTTCGGGTGATCGCAGGACTTTGAGCCAAACCACTCATCGCAACACAGGGCACGCGCCTGCCCGCGGGGTGGCGTTGCAACGACTGTCCATGGCAATTTATGGTGCGGCGTCAATCCGACAATTAATGGATACGCGAGACTGCGAACGCGCCAGCCCGGGGGGCGGCCTCTCGTGGATTGCATGGCAATCCACTGCCGGCAGGCGATTGCAAGCAATCGCCGAAAGGCAGGCGCATGCCCGGCGGCCCGATGGGTCTTGATTCCGGGCGGGCAACGAAAAACCCCCGCCCCAACCGGCGGGGGTTTTCAACTTGCGACGGGGTGGAGCCGTGATTGGCTGCGCCAATCCCTTTCCCCCACGCCCCGAAACTACGTTTCGCGGTTCACCAGTCTTCGCGGACAACCGTCCGGGTCTTGATCGGCAGCTTCATCGCCGCAAGGCGCAGCGCCTCGCGGGCAGTGACTTCGTCGACGCCGTCGATCTCGAACATGATCCGGCCGGGCTTGACCTTGGCGGCCCAGAAATCGACCGAACCCTTGCCTTTACCCATGCGGACTTCGACGGGTTTGGACGTGACCGGCAGATCCGGGAAAATCCGGATCCAGACCCGGCCCTGCCGTTTCATGTGGCGGGTCATGGCGCGGCGGGCGGCCTCGATCTGGCGGGCAGTCACCCGCTCGGGTTCGGTCGCCTTGAGCCCATAGGTGCCAAAGTTCAGGTCTGAACCACCTTTGGCCTCGCCATGAATCCGACCCTTGTGCTGTTTGCGGAATTTGGTGCGCTTTGGTTGCAGCATCTTGTCTACTCCTTACCGGTCACGGCGCGGGCCGCGGGGCATGGCGCCCTCTTGCAGCTCGGCCTGGCGGCGATCACGGGCTTGCGGGTCGTGTTCCATGATCTCACCTTTGAAGATCCAGACCTTGATCCCGATGATGCCGTAGGCGGTGGTCGCCTCGTACAGCGCATAATCAATGTCGGCGCGCAGGGTGTGCAGGGGCACGCGGCCTTCACGATACCATTCGGTGCGGGCAATCTCGGCACCCCCCAGACGACCGGCGACGTTGACCCGGATACCCAAGGCCCCCATGCGCATGGCGTTCTGCACAGCACGTTTCATCGCACGCCGGAACGATACCCGACGCTCAAGCTGCTGACCGATCGATTCACCGACCAGCATGGCGTCAAGCTCCGGCTTGCGGACCTCGACGATGTTGAGGTGCAGTTCGGATTTGGTCAGGTTCGCCAGCTTTTTGCGCAGACCTTCGATGTCTGCACCTTTCTTGCCGATGATGACACCGGGGCGGGCGGCGTGGATCGTGACGCGGCACTTTTTGTGCGGACGTTCGATGATCACGCGGCTGACGCCGGCCTGCTTGCACTCTTCGCGGATGAAGGCCTTCATCTTGAGATCTTCAAGCAGAAGGTTGCCAAAGTCCTTGGTATTGGCGAACCAGCGGCTGTCCCAGGTGCGGTTGACCTGAAGGCGCATGCCGACGGGATTGACTTTGTTACCCATTATGCTTGCTCCCCTACGGGTTCGACTTGGCGGACCTTGATGGTCAGTTCCGAGAACGGTTTGATGATCTTGCCGAAACGGCCACGGGCGCGTGGGCGGCCGCGTTTCATGATCAGGTTCTTGCCGACATAGGCCTCGGCGACGACCAGTTCGTCGACGTCAAGGTTATGGTTGTTTTCGGCGTTGGCGATGGCCGACTGCAGGCATTTCCTGACGTCCTCGGCGATCCGCTTTTTGCTGAACGTCAGGTCCGTCAGGGCCTTTTCCACCTTTTTGCCACGGATCATCGCGGCGACAAGGTTGAGTTTTTGCGGGCTGGTCCGAAGCATGCGCAGTTTTGCCATTGCTTCGTTGTCGGCCACGCGGCGGGGATTTTTATCCTTGCTCATGGCTTATTTCCGCTTTGCTTTTTTGTCGGCGGCATGGCCATGATAGGTCCGGGTCGGGCTGTATTCACCGAACTTTTGACCGATCATGTCTTCGCTGACGTTGACGGGGATATGTTTCTTGCCGTTGTAGACACCAAACGTCAGGCCGACAAACTGCGGCAGGATCGTCGAGCGGCGCGACCAGATCTTGATGACTTCGTTACGTCCGCCTGCGCGCGACGTTTCGGCCTTTTTCAACACATAAGCGTCGACAAAAGGGCCTTTCCATACAGAGCGAGCCATAGATCAGCGCCCTTTCTTCTTGAGGTGCCGCGAGCGCACGATGAGCTTGCTGGACGCCTTGTTACGGTCGCGGGTGCGCGCACCCTTGGTCGGCTTGCCCCAGGGCGTCACCGGATGGCGGCCCCCCGATGTGCGCCCTTCACCACCACCATGCGGGTGGTCGATCGGGTTCATCGCGACGCCGCGCACTGACGGACGGATGCCGTAGTTGCGATTGCGCCCGGCCTTGCCGAGGTTCTGGTTGGAGTTGTCGGGATTGGACACGGCACCGATGGTGGCCATGCATTCCTGACGGACCAGCCGCAGTTCGCCCGAAGACAGGCGGATCTGGGCATAGCCGCCGTCGCGACCGACGAACTGGGCGTAGGTGCCTGCCGCGCGGGCGATCTGGCCGCCCTTGCCCGGTTTCATCTCGATGTTGTGGACGATCGTGCCGATCGGCATGCCCGAAAACGGCATCGCGTTGCCCGGCTTGATGTCCTGCTTGGCGCCGGCGATGACCTTGTCACCGATGGCAAGGCGCTGTGGCGCCAGAATATAGGCCTGCTCGCCATCCGTGTACTGGATCAGGGCGATGAAAGCAGTCCGGTTCGGGTCATATTCGATCCGGGCGACGACCGCCGGCATATCAAATTTGGTCCGCTTGAAATCGACGATCCGGTACAGGCGTTTTGCGCCCCCACCGATGCGACGCATCGTAATCCGTCCGGTATTGTTCCGGCCGCCGTGTTTGTGAAGTCCCTCGGTAAGGGACTTGACGGGGCGACCTTTCCAAAGCTCCGAACGGTCGATCAGCACCAGCGCGCGCTGGCCTGGCGTCGTCGGCTTATACGACTTGAGTGCCATGCTTTCTGTCTTCCGTTGCTTTGCGGGCGGCCCGATATGGGGTGGCCCGGTGGTTGTAGGGCCCCGAAGGTCCCCGTTGGTTTTGAAACGCGACGGCCCCAAAACAATCCGGGGCCGCGCAGATGTGGTCAGGTATTAGAGACCGGTCGACACGTCAATCGTATTCCCCTCGACCAACGTCACATAGGCCTTCTTGACGTCCTTGCGGGTACCAAGACTGCCGCGGAAACGCTTGACCTTGCCTTTGGTGATCGACGTGTTGACGGCCTTGACCTTGACCCCGAACAGGGCCTCGACGGCCTCTTTGATCTGCGGCTTGTTGGCCTCGATCGCCACTTCGAACACGACGGCGTTGGCTTCGGATGCCATCGTCGCCTTTTCGGTGATGATCGGCTTGCGGATCACGTCGTAATGCTCGGGCTTGGCCGTGCTTTCGGACTTTTTGGGTGCTTTGCTCATTTCAGGCGCGCCTCCAGGGCTTCGACACCGGCCTTGGTCAGAACAAGCGTGTCCGACCGCAGGATGTCATAGACGTTGGCCCCGACCGAGGGCAGCACGTCAAGGTTGGCGATGTTGCGCGCGGCGCGCACGAAATCGGCGTTCAGGTCGACACCGTCGATGATCAGCGCCCGCTTCCAACCCAGATTGCCGACCATTTTGGCCAGCGCGCCGGTCTTGGCGTCCTTGATCGCGATGTTGTCCAGAATGACCAACTCGCCCGCAGCGACCTTGGCCGACAGCGCGTGGCGCAGGCCCAGTTTGCGGAACTTCTTGGTCAGCTCGTGGGCGTGACTGCGGGGTTTGGGGCCTTTGTAGATACCACCGTGCCGGAAGATCGGCGCGCCTTTGGACCCGTGGCGTGCGCCGCCGGTGCCCTTTTGGCGATAGATCTTCTTGGTCGAATAGCTGACCTCGGAGCGACCAAGGGTCGAGTGTGTGCCCTGCATCGCCTTGTTGCGCTGCCAACGCACGACCCGGTGCAGGATGTCCGCACGCGGTTCGAGCCCGAAGATGGCGTCGTCCAGATCAATCGATCCGGCCGATTTGCCGTCGAGTTTGATTGCATCAGTCTTCATTTTTGTCGCCTCCTTCAGAAGCGTCTTTGGCGTCGGCCGAGTCATCCTGTGGTGCAGCCTCGGGATCGGCGTTCGGATCGACATTCGCCTTGTCGGACTTGATCGACTCTTCGGCTTGCGCAAGTGCCGCCGCTTGTGCGGCCTGTTCAGCCTCGGATGCGGCCTTGGTGGCGGCGGCTTCGGCGGCCGCAGCTTCGGCAGCGGCTTCGTCCGCCATCCGCTGGGCTTCCTCGGCCTTGCTGCGCAGACCGGCGGGATAAATCACGCTGTCGGGCGTCGGTTTTTTGACCGCGTCCTTGACCGTGACCCACGCCCCTTTTGAGCCCGGAACCGCACCCTTGACCATGATCAGGCCCCGGTCGATATCGGTGCGCACGACCTGCAGGTTCTGGGTGGTGACACGGGCAGAGCCCATGTGACCGGCCATCTTTTTACCTTTAAAGATGCGGCCCGGATCCTGACACTGGCCGACCGACCCGTGCGACCGGTGGCTGACCGACACACCGTGGGTGGCCCGCAGACCGCCAAAGTTGTGCCGCTTCATCACCCCGGCAAAGCCTTTGCCGATCGAGGTGCCCGAGACGTCAACGAACTGACCCTCGAAATAATGGGCGGCGATGATTTCCTCGCCCACGTTGATCATGTTTTCAGCAGCGACGCGGAATTCCGCGACCTTGCGTTTCGGTTCAACCTTGGCGGCGGCAAAGTGGCCGCGCATGGCCTGGCTGGTCCGCTTGACCTTGGCCGTGCCGGCGCCAAGCTGGACAGCGGTATAGCCATCCTTTTCGACGGTCCGCTGGGCCACGACCTGCAGATTGTCCAACTGCAGGACGGTCACCGGCACCTGCCGTCCGTCGTCCATGAACAACCGGGTCATGCCGACCTTTTTCGCAATGATACCAGAGCGTAACATTTGATCGCGCCTCCCTTACGACTGCAGCTTGATCTCGACGTCCACGCCAGCGGCGAGGTCGAGCTTCATCAGCGCGTCCACGGTCTGGGGGGTCGGATCAACGATGTCGAGCAGCCGCTTGTGGGTGCGGATTTCGAACTGGTCACGGCTTTTCTTGTCGATGTGCGGGCCGCGCAGAACGGTGAATTTCTCGATCTTGTTGGGCAGCGGGATCGGGCCGCGAACGGATGCGCCGGTCCGCTTGGCGGTCGATACGATTTCGGCGGTGCTGGCATCCAGCACGCGGTAATCGAACGCCTTGAGGCGGATCCGGATATTTTGACTAGCAGCCATGCTGATGGCCTTTCAAAGCTAAGGGTTGAGAGGTGGACCGGGCATTATTGCCGGTCCACGTCGAACCCTGAATATTTTGGGGTAAGATTGGTCGAGACCCATCCTACGTTTTCTTAGGC
>JBBSBK010000135.1:0-6365 GCA_038251315.1 Rhodobacterales bacterium
AAGATGATGGTCCAGAACCGGCGCGCCGATCCGGCACCGTCGATCGCCGCCGCCTCGATCAGCGATTTCGGGATCGCCTGCAGCCCGGCCACGAAGAACAGGAAGTTGTAGCTGATCTGTTTCCAACTGGCCGCGGCGATCACCAGCCCCATCGCCTGTTCGGAATCCAGCAATGGATCCCAGCGGATCCCCATCTGGCGCAGCGGCCATGCCAGCGTGCCGAAGGACGGGTTGAACATGAACAGCCAGAGCATGCCCGCAATCGCCGGGGCGACGGCGTAGGGCCAGATCATCAGGGTGCGATAGAACGCCTTGCCGCGCAGCACCTTTTCCGCCTGAACCGCCAGCAGCAACGCGATCGCCATCGACAGGAACGCGGTCGTGACGGAAAAAAACACCGTCACCTTGATCGAATTCAGATAGGCCGGATCGGCCAGGACCCGTCTGAAATTCTCCAGCCCGACGAATCTGGAATGCAGGCCAAAGGGATCTTCGCGCAGGGTCGATTGCCACATCGCCTGCAACGCGGGCCAGTAGAAAAACACGAGCGAAATCGCCAGTTGCGGGGCGACCAGCAGCCAGGGCAACAGGCGGTGGGGAAAGGTTGAGCGGTTCATCTAAAAGACCGGCCGCCCCGATCAAAGGGCGGCCGGAAACGGGTCATTGACCCATCGCGTCCTTGATGGCGGCATTGCCACGTTCAACCGCGTTGTCCAGCGCCTGCTGGGCAGTCTGCTGCCCGGCAAGCATATTCTCGAACTCTTCGTTTTCGATGTCTCGGATCTGCGGCAGGTTGGGCAGACGCACACCTTTCGAGTTTTCGGTCGGCTCGCGGCCCATCATTTGCATGATCGGCGTCTCGCGGCCCGGGTTCTCATCGTAGAAACCGCTCGCCTTGGTGGCATCGTAAGCCTCCATCGTGACCGGCAGATAGCCCGAGGTCTGGTGCAGATATTCCTGCACATCGACCTGTGACAGATACGAGAAGAAGGCAGCGACACCGGCATAGGTCTCGTCCGACTTTCCACCCATGACCCAGAGCGACGCACCGCCGGGGATCGTGTTCTGCGGTCCGTTGCCTGCGGTGTCATAGGGCAGTTGGCCGATGCCATAGTTCATGCCCGACTTGACGATATCGCCCAGACCGCCCGAGCTTTCGGTGAAGATGCCACATTCCCCGGCCAGGAAGATCTGCTTGGCTTCGGACGTGCGGCCACCGTATTTAAAGGTGCCGTCGGCGGCCAGATCGGCGATCGTTTGAAAATGGTTCACAAAGATCGGTGCGTTGATCTGAAGCTCGGGCACGCCGCCTTCTTCGAGCCCGTTGCCAAGCGTGGCATAAGGCACGTTGTTCCAGGCGGCAAAGTTCTCAAGGTGGATCCAGGTCAGCCAAGTCGAGGTATAGCCGCAGGGGGCGGCACCCGATTCCTTGATCGTGCGCGCCATCGACCAGACTTCGTCCCATGTCGTCGGGGGGGTGTTCGGATCAAGTCCCGCCGCTTCAAAGATGTCCTTGTTGTAGTAGGTGATCGGCGAGGACGAGTTGTAGGGGAACGACAGCATGGTGCCGTCCGGCTTGGAATAATAGGCGACGATGCCGGGCAGATAGGCAGATTTGTCGAACGTCATGCCGGCATTGGTCAGCACGTCGGCCACGGGCATGATAGCCCCTTCGGCGCCCATCATGACACCGGTGCCGACGTCGAAAACCTGCATGATGTCAGGCGCCTGACCCGCGCGATACGCAGCGATACCCGCGTTCAGGGTTTCGGGATAAGTGCCCTTGAACACCGGCATCAACGTGTAATCTGACTGGCTGGCGTTGAAATCGCTGGCGATCTTTTCGACCACCTCGGAATTCGCGCCGGTCATGGCGTGCCACCAGCTGATCTCGGTCTGCGCCTGTGCACCGATGGCCGGCAGGGCCAGGGTTGCGACCGTTGTGGCCAGGATGTTGAGTCTGTTCATGGAGTTCCTCCTTTGGGGATTGATTACCTTCGCCTGTGGCCTTTCCTAACCGCAGAAAGACAACAGGGCCGTGACAGGCGATGCGTCGACCTCCCCGACGACGACGTTCTGGACAGGGCGGGCCTCTGCGATCCCGCTCTGCTCCAAGTGTCCGGATGATTACGCCAAAAGGCAAGAGCGCGATCATGGAAAATGCAACTGGGGGTTTGCGGCGCACGGCCGGGCTGGCCGATCAAGGATGAAATCCAGCATCGCAGCGGCCAGCGCCGCAGGTTGTTCCAGCGGCACGAGGTGCGCACAATCGGCAATCACACCGACCGACGCATCGGCGAACTTCGGCGCGTTCAGGCGCCGCTGCGCAGCCTCGCCGAGGGCGCCGTCATGTTCCCCGGCAAGGATCAGGGCTGGGGTCGCCAACGGTGCGATCGTCGCGCTCTGATCCTCGCGGCTGCCGTGGGAAAGCCAGTGCGACCATGCCGCCGGATCAGTGCCTGCAAGACTATGCATGGCGACCTTTTGCAGCCGGGTGGGCAGCGGCCGATAGGTATTGTCGGTGATGAACTGCCGGGATTTTTCGGGGCCAAGCGGCGTGCCGCCAGCCACCCACCCGATCATCTCGTGGCGGACTGCGTCGTCCATCGGCTCCGGTTCAAGTGTCGATGCGGCGATCAGGATCAGGTGAGTCAGACCCTGCAAACCTGGGGTGCCCCGTTCGGCCATGGCAGCGACCATCATCGCGATCTTGCCGCCCATGCTGTGACCGGCGATCATCCATGTGGCGGATTGGCGGAGGGCGATCTGTTGCGTCACATCCTGCGCCATCTGGGTGCAATCGAAACCGTCAGTCATATTGTCGCCAAACCCCGGCAGGTCGATCGTGACGAAATCGAAACGACCCGACAGCACCGACATCACCGCGCACCATTCGGCACTGCACATGCCCAAAGCGTGCAACAGGACCAGCGTCGGGCGCTGTGCGTCAGGTCTGCTCAAGGTCGGGATCCACGGCGTTCAAAGCAAGGTGAGGTCAATTTCTTCACCGTCCCTGTCCTTGGATCAATCGACGGCCTTGTGGCTATCGCCATCGGTCGCAAGCGACGATTTCGGTGCGGATGCGTCGTGCTTGCGCTTTTCGGTTCGGGCTTTGCTCACCAGGGCCAGAACGGCCACGATGACCAGTGTGGCAAGGGCGAGAATAGCAATCAGATTCATATCCATTTTCGGGACTCCAGTGAAGGATGACAGGTGGAAACGACGGAATAGCGGGGCGGCCGCAGGGACCGCCCCCGTCGTGTGGCGAAAGATGGTCAGTCGTGGCTGTTCATCCAATTGTCGACCTCATCGCGCGCGGCCTCTTTGGTCTTGCCATAGCGCTTCTGGATCGCTCCTTCGAGTTGGTCGCGATTGCCTTCGGCCTTGTCCAGATCGTCGTCGGTCAAGTCGCCCCAATTCTCTTTGGCCTTGCCCTTCATGACTTTCCATTGACCTTTGATTTGATCCCAGTTCATGTCTGATCTCCTGATGATGATGGTTCGTGATCAAACAACGCCGGTAGGGACCGGATCGTTCCCGGCAAATTCGGCGTTCTGACTACGGGGGTGGGGCGAGGATCAGCTCAGATCAGTGGCCGAATGGGTTCGAATGTGGGGTCGAGCCCGGCGATTTCCGTCAGCCGACGCAACCCCGGCAGCCGCAGGATGCCATCGCGCCAGGACACCAGACCTTCCTGACGAAATGCACCGATTGTCTTGTTGGTATGCACCAGCGACAGGCCCAGTGAATCGGCCATGTCCTGCTGGCGGTAGGGTAGCGGCACCCCGTCGCCGTCTTTGAGATCAAGCGCCGACAGATGTATAAACAACCGCACCAGTGCCCAGGCCACCCGTTCGGTCCCGGTGCGCTGCCCGATCGCAGCAAGGCTTTCGCCCAGAAAATGTTCTTCGATTGCGGCAAGCCATGTCAGATCAAAGGCCCGTTGCGGTTCGTCACGAAACAGGTTCCAAAGGGCTGTGCGGTCGAAAACGCAGAGCACCATCGCCGTCGTCGATTCCACCGAATGCTGCATTTCGCCCATCACCGCAGCCTGCAGGCCGATGAAATCGCCGGGCATCACGAAACTCAGCACCTGCCGTTCGCCATTTTCCAACGTCTTGAACCGCAGGCCCATGCCGCGCAGCGCGGTGTAGAGCTGCGGCGTGCTGGACCCTTCGGACAACAGCGGGGTGCCGGCGTCGACGGTCAGTTCGCCGACCTTGAATTTCATCATGAAGTCGAGCGTTTGTTTGCTGAAATTCTTGAACAGGCGCTTGGGCCGCAGCGGGCAACGGGTGCAGGGCGTTTTATAGCCCGCTGCCGAAACTTGGGGCTCGATGGTGCCCGTCATAGCGCCCTTTTCGTCTGCCGTCCCTGTTCCAGCCCCTGCATGAAGGAAACGACGACCAGTTGCGCCGGGGTCAGGTTGGCGGGAGGCTGCATCGCGCTGGCCGCCGCGGGTGCAGGGCGGCGGGGGCGTCGGTCGGCAAGGCCAATGGCGAGAGTCAGCGCCGCGACCCCCAGATAGACCAGGCCGATGATGCCGGCCGCGAACAAGGCAGAAACCACCTCGGCCAGATAAATCCAGACCGCGGCAGTCAGAAACGCAGCCCCGACCATGGCCAAGGCCGCGCTAGCGGTGAAGAAGCCGACCTTTCGGGCGGCATCGCCCACCCTTTGTTCAATGTCGAACATTACCGGCGGGTCGCCAGCAATCCGACCAGAAAGCCAACCCCCGCAGCAACACCCACCGCAGCGGCCGGATTGGCGCGGACCGCCTCTTCGGCATCCGAATAGGTCGATTCCGCCTTTGCGCGAACCGCACGCGCAGCAACCTTGCCCGCATCTGCAATTCCGGACGCCTGATCGGTGGCAGCCGTTCTGAGGATAGTCGCCTGGGCTTTGCCGTATTCCGCCACGGCGGCGGTCAAGTTGGCGATGTCGTCACGCAGAATGGCCATTTGCTTGGACATGTCGTTGTTCAGTTCGGCGACGTTGCTTTTGATCGATTCAGCCATCGGATATTCCCCTTTTGATAACTTTCAAGGCCACAACC
This sequence comes from Rhodobacterales bacterium, assembly GCA_038251315.1. GTDB lineage: Bacteria > Pseudomonadota > Alphaproteobacteria > Rhodobacterales > Rhodobacteraceae > JBBKXP01. Next base: position 5,057 of record JBBSBK010000135.1, read on the forward strand.
GGTTGCTCGTCCGATGGTTCCATATGTCCTGTCAGGTCGGTTCGATCACCGCACTGGACGCAAAGAACATTGCCTGACTGACCGCCGACTGCACCTGCTCTTCGGTGTATGGCTTGGTGATCAGGAACGCCGGTTCGGGGCGTTCGCCGGTCAGCAGGCGTTCGGGAAAGGCGGTGATGAAGATGACCGGAATATTGCCCGCCTCGGCCAAAATCTCGTTCACTGCGTCTATTCCCGATGATCCGTCGGCCAGCTGGATGTCGGACAGGATCAGATCGGGGCGGCTGGCGGCGGCAAGGCGCACCGCCTCGGAATGTTTGCGCGCAACGCCGGTAACGTTGTGGCCCAGTTCGGTGACGATCTCCTTGATGTGCAGGGCGATGATCGCCTCGTCCTCGATCACCAGAATATCGCCGGCGACCGATTTTTCCATCTCGTCCATGGCGAGCCGCAGCAGGTGGGTGACTTCGCTGGTGTCGACCTGCATGATTTCGGCGATTTCCGGGGTGCTGAACCCTTCGATGGTGTTCAGCAGCAATGTCTCGCGGGTATTTTCGGTCAACCGGGACAGGTGCGCGATCGCGGTGGCCGTCAGGCCGGTTTCATCGTTTTCGACAGGTGTGCCAAGGCTGCTCCAGATTTTGTGAAAGGCCCCGAACAATGCGACCTTGTGACTGGATGCGCTTTCGAAAATGCTGCGATCGACCAGCAGCGCCTCGAGGGTCATCGCCGCGAACCTGTCGCCGGTCTTTTGCGATCCGGTCAGGGCGCGGGCGTAACGGCGCAGGTATGGCAGCAGGTCCGCGACGACACGCGACAGATGTTGTTGCGGTGCTTGACTTGACATTGATGTGTCCCTTTTTCTTTATAAGCCTTGGAACCAAACTTGGTAAGCGGTGTTTAGTTCCGCTTGGGATACTATAAACGGCACAAATAAAAAGGCCATCGCATGCAGAAAGACCAGCGGGACGGGCAGCAACCGCGCGAGAACCTGATCAAGGACAACATCCGCCGCGCCTTTGTCGAAAAGCAAGGCGAGGCATTGCCCTCAAACCTCTTGGAGCTTCTGGCCCAGTTGCGGGCGCAGGACGACCCTGATGTACCAAAGTGAACCGTCGGCGGGCCTCGATCCGCGCGATGAACTTGTCACGCACCTGGGTGCGCTGCGTGCCTTCGCGCTCAGCCTTTGCCGCAATCCGGCGCTGGCGGACGATCTGGTGCAGGAAACCGTTATGAAGGCATGGAAGGCCATCGCGGGCTTTACCGCCGGCACCAACATGCGGGCCTGGCTGTTCACGATCCTGCGCAA
>JBBSBK010000136.1:0-6264 GCA_038251315.1 Rhodobacterales bacterium
CCACCCGGTGCCTGTGCCGGGGATCCCGGACGGCGAAAGTCCAGACCCAGCCGCTTTTCTCTGTCGCGCTCGCGGGCGATTTCTGCGTCGACCTGCTCGGCGTCATAGCCGCGCTCGGCGATGGCTTGGGTGCGCGATTTCAGGCCCGCTTCGATCTGGGCGATCTCGGCATTGGCGTCCTTCAGCGGATCGACCCAATCCCATTTCGTCGGTAGCCAGCGGCACGCGAGATAGTCGGCACGGCGGCGGTCATAGCCCGGCAGTCGCAGCCCACAGGCCAGAACAGCGACATCCATGAACCGCGCCCAGACCGGGCGGCACATTTGGAACACCATCACCGAATGCTGCCAGGCCGAGACGCGGCGGCGGAACTCGATCAACGAAAGCCGCGAGTTCGAGAAGTTACCCTTGGCACCGTCATTGCTGAGATAACCATAGGGAATGCCCAGCGCCGCCGAGATTTGCAGCAAGGTGCGATACTGGAACGGCTCGTAAGTGGAGCCGGAATCGGCCGGGGCGCTGACGGTGACGTCCTCGCCGGGATCCAGCCGCACGACCTGACCGGGTGCGACCTCATATTCCTCGTTAGGCGGGGCGAGCGGATTATCCGGCGCGGGCGAGGTCACGAACATCGCATACATCGCCGCCACCTTTTTGCGGTCGAGTTCCGCGTCGTCGTACTGATCCAAGAGGAACAACTTCACGATGGCGGGCGCAAAGCGCGACACGCCACGCAGCTGGCCAGCCTCCACCGGGTCGATTACATGCAGCACGTCCGCTGCGGGAACCCGGACGGTCTCGCCGGAAAGCCCCGGATCGGTGCTATCGCCGGGATGGCGGCGCAGGAAGTGATAGGCCACGCGGCGACCGAGCAAATCAAACTCGATCCCTTGGCGGATGACATTGCCGTTGGCATCGAACGAGTTGTGCGCTAGCGGCAACATTTCTGACGGCAGCATCTGGATTTGCAGCGGCACCGCCAGACCATCCTCCGGTCGACGCGGGCGGAACCGCAAGAACACCTCGCCGGTCATGAACACCTCGCGGGCAGCGCGACGCTGCAATCCATAGAAATCCGTCAGCCCTTCCGCATCGGCATCATCAGTCCAAGCGAGCCACAGCCGCTGCACCGCGTCTTTTCGCGAGGCTTGGGGGATGGACGAGTTCGGGCTGATACCATCGCCGACCGTGTTGGCAGCCCAGCTTTCGATGGCGTTGGCGGCGTAACCGTTGTTGCGGACCAGCCAGCGCGCGCGTGCGTTCATCTCCGGACCTGACGCTGCGATCAGCGCATTCACATGGGCGCGCGAAGTCACAAACCCTTTCAACCGGCGCTGGCCAGAGGTGGCATCGAACCCGCCCGGCACACCGTAACCGCCAACCCAAGCGCCGACACGCGCCCGCCAGTTGCTGGGTGCCATGGTCACAAGTCCTTCGAAGCGAAGGGCCGCGATACCCGCGACCGGGCCACGGTGGTGTCAGCCGCTGCAATCCGCCGCTCCAGATCGAAGATCGCCATGGCCAGTTCGGCGTCGGAACCATAGGTGATCTGGCGCCCGTCATAGGTGACCTGTCGCACCCCGCCAAAGCGCATGCCCAAAAGGGCCGCCAGCAGGGCCTGCATTTCAGCCAGAGTCATTGACGCTACCTCATGTATTTCGGGGTCACCGCGCCGGGTCGGCGGCGGCGGGGTGTCAGAATGGTTCCAGCCGTGGGCACAGTCGGTTCGGGCGGTGCCGCGACCACAGGTTGCTTGGTTTGCACGCCCGCTTGCGCCTCCAGCGACCGCCAAGTGGCTTCATCCCAACGGTCGGCGCCGAGGATCCATGCGGCGGCGCGGGCATAGACCCGACAGTCGAGCGCCTCGTTGCGCTCGCGCATCTTCTGCCATTCCTGATGGCCAAAGCCGCGCTTGTTGCGGACGGTCACCATTTGCTCGGCCACCAGCTGCTTCAGCCATTCGGTGTCGGCCCAGTTTGGCAAGTGCATCGTGCCGGGGGCATCGCAGACGCCCAAGCTCCGTTCTTCATCACTGGGCCGCTCCAGCCGCAGAAAGCGGTAGGTTTCGGCCTTGAAGGTCGACACGGCGATGGTCCAAAGTCGTGCGCCCCGCCGTAAACGTTTTCCGCCGATGGTGGCATCGACAAAGGTCGGCCCCGACACCGGGGTCGAGCGGTTGAAGCTTTCAACGCCCTTGATCGGTATGGCCTGCGCGTAGCCAACCGCCCGCGACCAGGCATAGACGGCTGGGGCTTCATAGCCGGTGTCGATGGCGAGTTTGGACAGCTGCATGACGGCACCGCTTTCATGCGCCCAAGTGCGGCCAAGCAAAGCTGTCAGTTTATCCCATGCGCCCGGATCCTCCGGCCCGCCCGGAATGACGATGTGCTCGACGAGCCAGCTTTCCAAACCCCGGCCCCAGGCCCAGATGTCGACCTCGATACGGTCCTTCTGCACATCGGCCCCAGCGGTCAGGAACAGGCCCAGATGCGGCACGGTTGCAGCGAACACTTCACGGCGATCCGCCAGACGCTGCCATTCCGGTGCATCGCCCGACTCCACCCATGTCTCGCCCAAGAGCGTGTTTCGGGCGGCCCGAAGCATCTCTTCGGAGCCTTGCGCCGCCAGCCAGTCCCGCGCGATCTGCCCCCAGCTTTTCCACCCCAGCGGCGAGTAGAGTGCCGAGATATGGAAGCCGATGGAATGCGGATCGGCCGAGACTGCCGTTGCCCGCCATTCGCCCTGTTCCAGCATGCGGGTCTTGTGATGCTCGGCGATGGGCTGTTCGCAGCCCTCGCAACAATAGGCGGCGGTCTCCGGCTGACCCTTGTCCCAGCGCAGCCGCTCAAACTGCAGCCACTGCATGTGGCCACAATGTGGGCATGGCACGAAGTAGCGGCGCTGGTCGGACGCCTCATATTCGCGCTCGATCCGGCTGATGCCCCGGATTGTCGGGGTCGACACCATGAAGACCTTGCGACGGTGCGAGAAGGTCGTGGTCCGTGCTTCGGCCAGCGTGATCGGGTCGCCTTCCTCGTCAGCCGAGGCCGGATAGGCGTCGACCTCGTCCAGAAATATGTAGCGCGCGGGCATCGAGCGCAGTCCGGTGGCCGAGTTCGCCCCGGTCAGCACCAGGATGCCGCCGGGAAACTCCTTGGACAGCATCGAATTGCCCGCGTCGCGCGACCGGGCGGGGTTTACCCGTTCCCGCAGGGCGGGGCTGTCAGCAATCAGCGGATCCAGCCGCCCGCGCGAGGTGCGCTTGGCCATCTCCAACGTCGGCAGCACCGCCAGCATCGGCCCCGGCGCGTGATGGATCACAAAGCCGATCCAGTTGTTGCCCGCCTCGGTCGCACCAACCTGCGCCGCCTTCATGAAGCTGACCCGCTGCGCCGGGTGGCGTGGCGACAGGGCATCCATGATTTCACGCAGATACGGGGTCCGAGCGGTGCGATACTGTCCAGGCTCGGCCGAGGCGCGCGACGACAGTTTGCGGTGCTGGTCGGCCCATTCCGACACCGTCAGGTCCGGGTCGGGGCGCATCCCACGGCGCCAGAAGCGCCGGATGTCGTCCGCACCATCGAACCCCAGATCGAGATCGTCGATCAACTGGTCTGCGATCAGATTGTTGTCATCACCCGAGGTTGACACGAAGATCGGCAAGGGCGTCGAGTTGCTGTCTGACATGGGCTTCCAGCACCCTCTGCAGGATCGCTGCCTCGATCATCACCGGTCGCTCCGGTCGCGCCGGTTTGCCGGATTGCTTTTCCACCTCCGCCGTCACTTCGGCGGCCATCAGCGCCGCCACTCTGCTGGGCCAAGTCACCCAAGTGTCGCGCTCCTGCCGCGCCAGCCGGAACACCAGCGTTTCCGCCCGCGCCCGGTCGACCAGCGCGCCCTTCTTCTTCTGGATTGCCAGATGGCGTTCCTGCGCCTTCAGCACCTCATTGGCGGTCCTGGCCTGCAGGAAAGTCGTGCCAGCGCCTGTGACCGGCGGCACCAGGCCGTTCTCGCGCAGGGTATCGCCGACGGCCGACAGCGCAGTGTCAGGAACCGGTTTCAGTTTGGGTGCCGGTGGCGGGGGCTTCGTTGCCGCAGTGCGCTGCTTGGCCGGATCTGTCGTCGCGCCGCGCAGCGCGTCTGAGGCTGCGGCATCAATCGAACCATCGGCGTGCTGCACCAGCCGCCCGCTGTCCTTGGCTTTCTGGATCGCGCCACGCGACAGCCCGACATGCGCGGCGTATTGGCGCTCAGACATGCCTTCCATTGCGTACTCCGATTATCATTCAAAACCATAGACTTATTCAGTTGATAAGCATCCGGACCGGAGCGAACGTGATCTTGTAACGACCCACCCGAACCGGAGCAAACGCCATGACGACCCAGACCAAACCCACCCCCGAAGCCCTGCTGTTAGCAATCGCGCAGACGCATTTCCCCAACCTTGAGACGCTGGAAACCCGCAATAGCGATGGCCTCGACTTCCACGATGTCGCCGTCTGGGCGATACGCGCCGCCATTGAAGATGCCTTTGAGGCCGGACGCATCGCCGGTGCCAAGGCCATGCTCGCCGCCGCAACCTCTCGCTGAAAGGATCAGACCATGGCCATCACCACCATCCGCATCGACATTGCCACACTGCCAGACCATCTCGACCGCAGCCGCCTGAACAGTGTCGCTGCCAGCATCGAGGAAGCCCTGAAAGACGCAGGGATCAAGGCCGACTGCTCGGACCTGTTCTCGCACCTCAAGATCGAACTGCCGACAGCACAGCTTGCTGCCGCCAGCGCCGTGTTGGTCGATCTGCAGCTGATCTGAGGCAGACCGATGAGCACACGCGCGCAGATCGCCATCCAGATCAACCCCGAGGACTGGGCCCATGTTTACGTCCACTTCGACGGCTACCCCGCCCACATGTTGCCCGCGCTGGCACGCTGGAAGCCGGAAGACATCCTCGCCGCCCGCGAAATCCGGCAGGTCACGTCCGAGGCGCTCGATTGCTTCAGCCCGCCGCGCGATCCCCGCATCCTGCCGCGCCCGACGCGGGAGTTTGTCCATCTTTACATGTGGATCGGATGCCAGTGGGTGGCGGTTGTGCCGCAGGCCGATGCGGGCAGAGTCTAATCAGAAAGCACTGATATTGCTCGGATTTGCCTACACTAGCCGCCCCACCAGAGCGATGGTGATTACACAGAAACGATGCAACTCACCGAAGGACGACACGCCATGACCACCCGCCGCGCGACCGACAACACCAAAGCCCTCGACGCTTTCATGACCACAAAGTTCCAGATCGACGCGATGCTGGAGCGTCTGAAGGCCCTTAGCGACGACCATTTCGAGACCCACCCCGACGAGATCAACTGGGGCGATATCGGCACCCTGAACCACTACGCCAGCCTGCTGCGTCAGATCACCGACAGCGCATTCAGAGAGGGCGAACATGCCGCTTGATCCCGCCCAGCGCCATCAGATCGAACAGGACGCCATCACCGCCGCATGGGAGGCCGAACGCCTCGCCGCCTGCGACGACGCCATCGCCCTGTTGCGCGAGATCGCCGATCTGCAAACCGACGATGACGGCGTTGTCATCCTTGGGGCCGACGAGACTGGCCGCAACGATCTGCTCACCCGGATCAACGCCTTCCTTTCCGAACACGACCAATAAAAGGAACACGCCATGACCAAACTGACCAAAACGCAAATCATCCACACCGCGCACCCGGGCGCGCCGACCGAACAGCCCGCCCCTGCCGCCGCATCCGAAGCTGAACCCACGCCCAAGCCGCGCACGCTGCGCGAGGGCACCAAGCAGGCCAAGCTGATCGCCATGCTGCGCGCACCGGAAGGTGCGACCATCGAGGAGATCATGGCTGCCACGAAATGGGCTTCGCACACGATTAGAGGTGCGATGGCCGGGGCGCTGAAGAAAAAGCTCGGACTGACCATCACGTCAGAAAAGGTCGACGGTCGGGGGCGTTGCTACAAAACTTCGACCACCTGATACGCCCGAGCCCAAGACCGCACATCATGACCGTCGTCCTACCCGGGGCGGCGGTTTCTCATTGCCAATTTAGCAGATCGCGGGCCGCCGCCTGCAGGATGTCCTGCGCCATTCGGGGCTCGCAAGTGTAGATGCCGCCGGGCTCGGGATCGCCGACGTTGTCCTCGAACCACTGCCGACCCTCATCAGAAATCGGGCGCAGAACGACGATGGTCCCGTGGTCGTTGATCTCGATGTGTTGCCAGTCGGACATGAGCCAA
>JBBSBK010000137.1:0-6233 GCA_038251315.1 Rhodobacterales bacterium
ATCCATTCCGCAGTTCCGGGCCGCGGTCGTGCGGTCCATAACCTCCAGCAGCAGTGCGATCGCCAGCATCCGCCGCGAGCCCGCGCGTCCTTCAAGCAAGCCGCCGCCGCGCGCACCTGCGGCGCCGTAAACGCCTTCATCGTGATGGTAACCCCAGCCATGCCTGCCTCCTGCTTCGATACGGCATTGAGTCAGAGCTCTGGTGATTTGAGAATCCCTGGAGAGTCCGAAATTCAGGCCGTTGGTATGATATGGGTTTCAACCCATCCTAGGCGGCGGCGACCACGTCGGTGGCGGCTGACACGGCTTCTGCCCCATGCGGAATCTTCAGCGCTTTCAATCCGGCGTCGATCACCCCCAGCACCCCCAGCACCATGTGGGCGTTCACGTGTCCCATATGGCCGATGCGGAAATAGCCGCTTGTGGGTTCGCGCCCCAGCCCGATGCCCAGCGTCACGCCGCAGGTCTTTTCGCACCAGGCCCGCAGATCGTCGCCGGTCGGGGCACCGATCGCGATCGAGGTGACGGAATGCGCCCGTTTCACGCGATCTGCGATGTTCAGCGCCAGCGGCCCCTCCTGCCCCCAGGCCTCGCACGCTGCCCAGATTGTTCGGGCCAACGTAGCGTGGCGGGTCCAGATAGCCTCAAGCCCTTCTTCGGCGATCATGTCCAGCGCCTCGCGCAGGCCAAACAGATGGTGTGTCGGCGCGGTGCCGTCGAAATACATGAAATACTGCGCCGGATTGACCCGCGGTTTCCAGTCCCAGTAGGTCGTCACACACCGGGCTTCCTCGCGCGCCCGCGCCGCCTTGTCATTGAACCAGACGAACCCCAGCCCCGGCGGCGTCATCAACCCTTTCTGGCTGGCCGACACCATGACATCGACACCCCAGGCGTCCATTTCGAACCGGTCGCATCCCAGCGACGCGATGCAGTCGGCCAGCAACAACGCCGGATGGCCGCAAGCGTCCATCGTCGCCCGCAGTCCGGCGATATCGTTCCTCACGCTGGTCGAGGTATCGACATGCACCGCCAGCACTGCCTTGATCGCGCCGCCCGTGTCAGCCTTCAGGGTGGCGGCGACCCGGTCGAAGTCGATATCGCTTTGCGCCCCATAGTCGATCGTCTGCACCGTGCAGCCGATCCCGCGCGCCATTTCGCCCCAGCCGATACAGAACCGGCCCGTTGCCAGCACCAACACGGTGTCGCCGGGGGAAAGGATGTTGGACAACGCCGCCTCCCACGCCGCATGACCGTTGCCGATGTAGATGGCGGCATTGTGGTCGGTGCGGGCGACCTTTTTCAGATCGGGGATCAGGCTGTGCGTCAGGTCGTGCAGTTCGCCCGTATAGATGTTCGGCGCCGCCCGGTGCATCGCCCGCAAGACCCGGTCAGGCATGACCGAAGGACCGGGAATGGCAAGGTAGGGGCGGCCGTGGGCGAGGGTCATGACAGGTGGTCCTGAATCGGGCTTTGATCGGCGCGACCCTACAGCCGCGCCGGGTAACGTCAATGACCCCTGGACCGGATTTGGCAACGCTCGCCTGCCTTGCCCTTGGCCCCCGTTTGCGACTAGACCTGCCCCTTGACCTGAACTGCCATCGGAACCCGTTCCCGCATGACCCCCGTTCCCGATCACAGCCGCACGGGACGCCACCTGTTTGGCTGGCTCTGGCGCAATTACCTGCACCGGCAGGCCGGCTGGCTGACCCTGGCGGTGACGTTCATGGTGCTGGAAGGATCGACCCTCGGCATCCTTGCCTCGGCGATGCGGCCGATGTTCGACGATGTGTTCGTTGCCGGGAATACCGAAGCAATCTGGACGGTCGGCGTCGTCATCATGGGCGTTTTCATCATCCGCGCCGTCAGTTCAGTCGGGCAGCGGGTGGTCATGGTGCGGGTGAATGAAACTGCCGCCGCCCAGATCCGGGCTGACCTGCTGGGCCACCTGATGCGGCTGGACAGCGCGTTCCACCAGACCCATCCGCCGGGACACCTGATCGAACGGGTGCAGGGCGATGTCGCCGCCGTGGGCAGTGTCTGGACCGGGATCGTGACTGGTATCGCCCGCGACGGTGTTGCCGTGCTCTGGCTGTTCGGAGTCGCCCTCTGGGTCGACTGGCGCTGGACGGCAGTGGCTCTTGTCGGCATCCCGCTGCTCGTCCTGCCCAGCCTTCTGGCACAGGGTTACGTGCGCCGCAAGGCCCGCGCTGCGCGCGAGATCGCCAGCCGGATGTCGACCCGACTGGACGAGGTGTTTCATGGCATCACCCCGATCAAGCTGAACGCACTCGAGGACTATCAGACCGCGCGTTACCGCACCCTGATCGACCAGAAGGTCCGCACTGAGGTCAAGACCGCCTTTGGTCAGGCGGCGATTCCCGGCCTGATCGACATCATGACCGGGATCGGATTTCTGGGTGTATTGGCCTATGGCGGATCGGAAATCATCGCCGGACAAAAGACTGTCGGCGAATTCATGGCCTTTTTCACCGCAATGGCGCTGGCCTTTGAACCGCTGCGCCGTTTGGGCAACATCAGCGGCCTGCTGCAGGCCGCAGCGGCGAGCATCGAGCGGATGCTGGCCCTGTTCGAAACCCGACCGACCCTGTTATCCCCCTCCGCACCTGCGGCCCCGCCGGTCGGCGCACCAGAGATCGTGCTGGACAACGTGACGCTGCTCTACGGCGATCTGCCGGTTCTGCGTGGCGCCACGTTCACCGCCGAGGCTGGCCAGACCACGGCGCTGGTCGGGCCGTCCGGGGCGGGCAAAAGCACCGTTTTCAACGTGCTGACCCGGCTGATCGAACCGCAGTCGGGCGTGGTCAGCATCGGCGGCGTTCCGGTCGCGGCGATGGACCTTGCGGCCCTGCGCGGGTTGTTCTCCGTCGTGGCGCAGGAAATCGCACTGTTTGACGAAACCCTGCGCGACAACATCATGCTGGGGCGCACGGATATTTCACCGGCGCAACTCGACGCTGCCGTCCTTGCCGCCCATGTTTCTGATTTCCTTCCGAACTTGCAGGGTGGCCTCGACAGCCCTGTCGGCCCGCGCGGATCGGCCCTGTCGGGCGGCCAGCGCCAGCGCGTCGCCATCGCCCGCGCGCTGCTGCGCGACACCCCGATCCTGCTGCTGGACGAAGCGACCTCGGCGCTCGACACCAAGTCCGAGGCGATCGTGCAGGACGCGCTCGAGAAACTTTCGCGAGGCCGCACAACGCTGGTCATTGCGCACCGCCTGTCCACGGTGCGACGCGCCGACAAGATCGTGGTAATGGACAAGGGCCGCGTCGTCGATCAGGGAACACATGACGATCTGCTGGACCGTGGCGGCATCTATGCCGATCTTTACAACCTGCAATTCGCCACCGAAGCGGAAGGATAGCCATGCGCACTGTCCTGTCGATCACTGGGTCCGACCGTGAAAGTTTCCTGCAGGGGTTGGTCAGCAATGACGTCTCCAAGGCAGAGGGGGGGATCGTTTATGGCGCCATGCTGACGCCGCAAGGCAAATACATCGCCGATTTCTTTCTGATCGGGCAGGACGGTCGGATTCTTCTGGACGTGGACGCGGATGCGGCGGCGGCCCTCGCGCAGCGGCTTGGAATGTATAAGCTGCGGGCCGATGTGCAGATCGCACCGAGCGACCATATCGTGTCGCGCGGGATTGACGATCCGCCGCCGGGTGCCCTTCCCGATCCGCGCGATCCGGCCCTTGGCTGGCGGCATTATGGCGACACCGACATCGGCGACAACACCGACTGGGACGCCCTGCGGGTGGCGCATCTGATCCCCGAGACGGGGATCGAACTGACCCCCGACACCTACATCCTCGAGGCCGGGTTCGAACGCCTTCACGGCGTCGATTTCCGCAAGGGTTGCTATGTCGGGCAGGAAGTCACGGCCCGGATGAAGCACAAGACCGCGTTGAAAAAGGGGCTTGCGCGTGTCAGCGTTGACGGACCCGCGCAGGCTGGAACCGAGATCACGGCAGACGGCAAACCGGCAGGCATGCTGCACACCGTCGCCGGGGATCGGGGGATCGCCTATTTGCGATTCGACCGGGCGGCGGGCGAGATGCAGGCGGGCGACGCCACCCTGCGGATGCTCTAAGCCAGATACGCGAACCGGTCTGCCAGCGCCGCCCAGGTCGCCTCGCAATTTGCGCTCAGCACAACGCCGTCACTGCGGGCGACCGTGTAGTCGGCACCATCCAGAAACCGCGCGACACCGCCGGCCTGCTGCACCGCCAGCACCCCGGCAGCATGGTCCCAGGGGTGCGATACCGGGCCGCTCATCACCCAATCGACGTGGCCCTGCGCCAGCATCCGGTATTCATGGCAGGAACAGCGCAGCGATGTGAGGCGCGAAAACGCCGGGATCTGGGTAACAAGGCGGGCTTGGGTGGCCTTCTCGAACAACCCGATGGGCGCATAACCGGTTTGGCGCGCCGGGTCGGTCTGGTCAGACACAGACAGGGTGCGCCGGATGCCGTCTGCCGTGATCAATTCGGCAGGGCCATCCCGAGTCGCGGTAACCCAGTCGTCCATCAGTGGATCGTAAAGGAGCGAAAATACCGGACGACCCGCCTCGGCCACCGCCAGAATGACGCCGAAGGTTGCCAGTCCCTTTGCAAAATTCCAGGTGCCGTCGACCGGATCGACGATGACGAGGGTTGCACCGGATGCAAAGCTGGCGGCGCGGGCGGGATCGGCAGCGATCCCTTCCTCGCCCAGCACGGTGACCCCCGGCCAGTCGCGGGCCAACCGGGCGGCGATCTGCGCCTCGGCAGCAGTGTCCGCCACCGTCACCAGATCGGTCGGACCCGCTTTCGTCGTCACGTCACCCGCTGAAAGGGCACGAAACCGTGGCAAGATCTGGTCGCGGGCAGCATCACGGACGGCCGCGATCAACACCTCGATCGGTTTTGCATCCATTTTTCGGCTCCAGTTTCTTTTTGGTCAAAAATATCCCCGCCGGGGGCACCGACGGGGAGAATGAAGCACAAGCACCTGCGGCGGTTCAGGCGCGTTCGACATACTCGAACAGTTCGGTGTTCACGACGATATCCTCGTCGGTGCCAACGAAGGGCGGGATCATGACACGCACGCCATTGTCCAGAATCGCCGGTTTGAAACTGTTTGCGGCGGTCTGGCCTTTGACCACAGGTTCGGTCTCGACCACCTTGCAGATGACCTTGACGGGCAGGGTCACGTTCAGTGCCTCGTCGCCGTAGTATTCGATATGCACGGTCATGCCGTCCTGCAGGAACGGGCGGCGGTCGCCGAGGATTTCGGCAGGCAAGGCGATCTGTTCATATGTTTCGCTGTCCATAAAGGTCAGCATGCCGTCCGACTCGAACAGAAATTGCTGATCCTTCTGATCCAGACGGACCTGTTCGACCTTGTCGGCAGACCGGAACCGTTCGTTCAGCTTGCGCCCGTCGCGCAGGTTCTTCAGTTCGACCTGCGCGAACGCACCCCCCTTGCCGGGCTTGACATGGTCGCATTTCACGGCGACCCAGAGGCCCCCGTCGTGTTCCAGCACGTTGCCGGGGCGAATTTCGTTTCCGTTGATTTTGGGCATGTCTCTACTTTGTCAAAATTGTGTCGAAAGCTTGATCGCTTGATGGCCGAACCTATATCTGGAGGGAGTTTGCGCCGCAAGCCAACTAAATATGCCTCGAATTGGGCGGTAGCCATGACGCACGTGCATGGCTGCTATTCCAAAAGAGGGCCCCCGAATCGGTTCGGAACGGGCATAAAGCCCGGACTGTCGAAACCACAAGAGCAAAACAGCCAAGGACGGAAGATGAAAGATTTCATTGACGGCACCGCTTTCAACAATGAGCAGGGCAACCGGGCGCGCAAGCTGTTTGCCGCCGTGGTGCTGGCGGCATTGGACGATGCGATTGCCGATGACAAGAAATACGGCAACGGCCCCGAGCAGATCGCCCGTTGGGGACGGTCGCGTGATGGCCGCGAGGTGCTGTCCTGCGCCGGAATCGACCCGAACGAGCGTGTCGTCGCCGGCCTGATGGAGTTCGTCGGCAAGGGCGTGCGTACCTCTGTGGCGCTGTCGCGTGAAGAAAGCGAACGCCGTCATGCCGCCGAACAGGCCGCTGAAGCCGCCTGAGATCCATCAAAATCCGCCGCGGCGGGACCTTGAGAACGCGGCCCTCTGCTCGGGGCCGCGTTCTTTTTCTTCCATGGGCACCGTCATCCGGACGCGAA
>JBBSBK010000138.1:0-5881 GCA_038251315.1 Rhodobacterales bacterium
CGCAGACTTCGAGCGGGCGCAGGCGGCGCTCGCCTCCGGTGACTTTCGCGGCGCCGCTGACCAGCTTGCGACCTTCAGCACGTCCTACCCTGGCTCTCCGCTAGGGCAGCAGGCGCACTACCTGCGCGGTCAGGCCTTCGAAGGGTTGGGCGACATGACCAACGCGGCGCGCGCCTATCTCGATGCGTTTTCCGGCAATCCGACCGGAACCGTTGCCCCCGACGCCCTGTTAAAGCTCGGGTCAGCACTCGGGTCGATCGGCCAGACGCAGGATGCCTGCATCACCTTGACCGAGGTGGGCACAAGGTTCCCAGGCAACCCTGCCGTTCTCGAAGCGGAATCGGCAAAGCGCAATCTGGGCTGTCAGTGATCCGCGACGACGACGCCGTACTGCGGCAGCTTGTCGGGCTTCCCTTCATCGGATCCAGTGACCTCCACATCGGTGTGGCGGTATCGGGCGGCGGCGATTCCGTCGCCTTGCTGGATTTGATCGATCACTTCGGCCAGTCCCGCAACGTCACCATCAGTGCCGCGACCGTGAACCACGGCCTGCGCCCTGAAGCGGTACAAGAGGCCGCCACGGTTGCCGCCTTTTGCGCCGCTCGCGGCATTGGCCATGCGACCCTGCACTGGGATGGCGCCGCCGCCCCAGGCAACCTCCAAAACGCCGCCCGCAATGCCCGCTACCGGCTTCTGGCCGGCTGGGCGCAAGCGCAGGGCATCAGCGTGGTGGCACTTGGCCACACGCAAGACGATCAGGCCGAAACCGTGCTCATGCGAATTGCCCGCGAGGCCGGGGTGGATGGCCTCTCGGGGATGCCCGACAGTTTCACCCGGCACGATCTGCGTTGGACGCGGCCCCTGCTCGACGTCTCCCGCGCCCGGCTGCGGGCTTACCTCGTCCGGCGGGGCATCGCGTGGGTCGATGACCCCTCCAACATCGATCAAGGCTATGAACGGGCGCGGGTGCGCCGGACGCTCGCGGCGCTGACCCCGCTGGGCATCGGCAACGAGACGCTGGCGAACGTCGCCGCACAGATGGCCGACACGCGCCGCGCACTTGAATTCTTCACCGCACAGGCCGCAGTGACCGCGACGGCGACGGACCGGGGCGATCTTCTGATCGACGTAACGTGCCTGCACGCCCAACCCGGCGACATCCGCCGCCGCCTTCTTGTCGGGGCGATCATGTGGCTGGCCTCTGCCACCTATCCGCCACGCCGCGACGACGTGGGGCGGCTGCTGCACGACCTTGGCGGCGATACCAGACAGACCCTTGGCGGCTGCCTGATCGAACGGCGCGGCCCGACGATCCGCCTGACCCGCGAGGCCCGCGCGGTCGAGGGGCTGAGCAGCGCCACCGACAAGGTCTGGGACGGCCGCTGGCAACTCGACGGCCCGCATGCGCCCGACCTGACGATCCGCGCCTTGGGCGAAGCCGTTTCGGATTGCCTGGAGTGGCGCGCCTCCGGTCTGCCCCGCAACAGCCTGCTCGCCTCGCCCGCGATCTGGTACGGCGGCACCTTGATCGCTGCGCCACTGGCCGGACATAACCCCGATTGGCAGGCGCGGATTGTCGCGGATTACGCCGGTTCCCTGATTGCGCATTGAACCTTTGCCGATCATCTCTATTTTACTTCTGTGGGAGGGGGCACGAGTGCCGTCACCAATGTCATTCAAAGGAGCCTCGGTTTGGGCAACGCGCGAAATATCGTCTTTTGGGTTGTCCTGTTCCTGCTGGTGCTGGCCCTGTTCAACGTCTTCAGTGGCGGCCAATCGACAATGTCGAGCCAGACGCGGACCTATTCCGAATTCGTCTCGGCCGTCGACAATGGCGCTGTGACCAAGGTCGAACTGGACGGCGAACGGATCCGCTACACGATGGCCGACAAATCGACCTATGTGGCGATCAAACCCCAGGACGCCGAAGTGACAGCGCTGCTGCTGTCCAAGGACATCCCGGTTTCCGCCGACAGTCAGGAACAATCGACGCTGCAATCGTTCCTGTTGGGCCTGTTGCCTTTCGTGCTGCTGATCGGCGTCTGGGTCTATTTCATGAACCGGATGCAGGGCGGTGGCAAAGGCGGGGCAATGGGTTTCGGCAAATCCCGCGCCAAACTGCTGACCGAAAAGCACGGTCGCGTGACGTTTGACGACGTGGCGGGCATTGACGAGGCGAAAGAGGAACTTGAAGAAATCGTCGAATTCCTGCGCAACCCGCAAAAGTTTTCCCGCCTCGGCGGCAAGATCCCCAAAGGCGCGCTGCTTGTCGGCCCTCCGGGCACCGGTAAAACCCTGCTGGCCCGCGCAATTGCAGGCGAGGCGGGCGTGCCGTTCTTCACCATCTCGGGCTCCGACTTTGTGGAAATGTTCGTCGGCGTCGGCGCATCCCGTGTGCGCGACATGTTCGAACAGGCCAAGAAGAACGCGCCCTGCATCGTCTTTATCGACGAAATCGACGCCGTGGGTCGCTCCCGCGGTGCCGGTTACGGCGGCGGCAACGACGAACGCGAACAGACATTGAACCAGCTTCTGGTCGAAATGGACGGGTTCGAAGCCAACGAGGGTGTCATCATCGTCGCCGCCACCAACCGGCGCGACGTGCTTGACCCCGCGCTGCTGCGCCCCGGCCGGTTCGACCGTCAGGTGCAGGTGCCCAACCCCGACATCAAAGGGCGCGAGAAAATCCTCGGCGTTCATGCCCGCAAGGTGCCGCTTGGACCCAACGTCGATCTGCGCATCATCGCCCGTGGCTCGCCCGGTTTCTCCGGTGCCGACCTCGCCAACCTCGTGAACGAGGCCGCGCTGTCCGCCGCCCGCATCGGTCGTCGCTTTGTGGTGATGGACGATTTCGAAATGGCCAAGGATAAGGTCATGATGGGGGCCGAACGCCGCTCGATGGTGCTGACCGCCGATCAAAAGGAAAAGACTGCCTACCACGAGGCCGGTCATGCCATCGTCGGGATCAACCTGCCAAAATGCGACCCCGTCTATAAGGCAACGATCATCCCGCGCGGCGGCGCGCTCGGCATGGTCATGTCCCTGCCCGAGATGGACAAACTCCAGATGTTCAAGGACGAGGCCGAACAGCGTATCGCCATGACAATGGCGGGCAAAGCGGCGGAAATCCTGAAATACGGCCCCGATACGGTGTCGAGCGGCCCGGTAGGTGATATCCAGCAGGCCTCTGCCTTGGCCCGCGCGATGGTCATGCGTTACGGCATGTCCGACAAGGTCGGCAACATCGACTATCAGGAAGCTGCGCAAAGCTACAGTGGGCAAGGGGCAGGTGGCTTCTCGATTTCCGCCAAAACCAAAGAGCTGATCGAATCCGAGGTCAAGCGGATCATCGACGAGGGCTACCAGATAGCCTACAAGATCATCAAGGAAAAGAACGTCGAATTTGAACGTCTGGCTCAAGGTCTGCTGGAATACGAAACCCTGACGGGCGAAGAGATTCAGCGGGTGATCCGCGGCGAACCACCCCGGCCCGACCCCGATGCCGATGACAAGCCCGACAGCGGTGCAGCGGCATCGGTCACGGCCCTGCCAAAGACCAAACCGCGCAAACCCAAAGCGCCCAAGGGCGATCTGGAACCCGAACCGCTGGCTTGATCGGCGCCACGACGAACGACTGCAACCCCGAAGCCACCAGGTTTCGGGGTTTGCGTTTGCGCCCCGCCGCAAACCCCCTTGCTCTGACGGCTCGGTCATGTTCCCCTTCCAGCGCCTGTTCCTCACCCTCACAACCCCGGAATAACCATGCCCGCCCTGATCCTGTCCCCCCACACCGGCACCATCACCTTCCTTGGGCGGGTCGCATCACGCGCCGCCTCCTTGCAGTCCGACGCCGTGGAAACTCTGACGCTGACCTACGCGGGGGCGGACGGCGAGGACCACTCCGGCCTGACCCGCAAATCCTGCACCCGGTTCCGCGACGTGCATCCGGTAGGGACCGAGGTGCGCAACACCCGCCAACTCAGCGTCCTGTCGGCCGAGGAAATGGCCGACATCGCCACCCGGATGCAGATGGATTCCCTCGATGCGCAATTCCTTGGCGCGTCGATCGTCGTCTCGGGCATCCCCGACCTGACGCATCTGCCGCCCGGATCGCGACTGCAAGGGCCGGACGGCGCGACGATCACGGTCGATCTCGAAAACGGCCCCTGCATCTGGCCCGGCAAGGAAATCGAAAAAGACCATCCCGGTTACGGCGCCCGCTTCAAACCTGCGGCCGATGATCGGCGCGGGTTCACCGCATGGGTCGAACGGCCCGGCACCCTGTATCAGGGTGACACGTTACGCGTGTTCGTGCCCGAACAGCGCCAGTGGCAGCCGGAGTTCGCGCTATAGCAGGAAGTCAGAGGCCTGCAATCCGACCGCATTCTGCACCAGAATCGACATGTCTGCGATCCGGTCGCCATTGATGTCGATATAGACAAGCGTGCTCGGTCCGCTGATGAACAGCCTCACTTCGGCCCCCTTCCCTGCTGAAACTGGCGGCGCCGCGGAAACCGAAGGCGTCGTCGACCAAGGTGCCGAGCGCCGAAACCATCCGGCTGAACGCGGCGGGACAGATTGAGGGGCTGTTCTAGGACGTTTTGCCCGGTTGAACCCGGTGCGGCCTGCAGGCAATAAGCGGGTGGTCCACTACGGACCCCCGCGAGGCGTTCATGCAAGACCCCACGACGATCCCGACGATGGCCGCGCTGCGGACCGAGATCGACAGTTGCGACCGCGCCCTGATGAAACTGCTGGCACATCGCGCCGCCTTGATCGACCGGGCGATCGCCCTGAAACCGGGGGTGGCGATGGCCGCAAGGGTCACGCCCCGGGTCGAACAGGTGGCGCAAAACGCCCGGGTCAACGCCGTGACAGCCGGGTTCGACCCCGACTTTGCCGAAACACTCTGGCGCCAGATCATCGAATGGTCGATCGCGCGCGAAGAGAAAGTGCTGGGGCGCTGACCCCGCAGAAAAGAGGAATGGCATGACGGCCAAAGTAATCGACGGCAAAGCCTTTGCGGCAGCGGTGCGCGACAAGGTGGCGACCGAGGTCGCACAGATCAAGGCAGAGGCCGGGATCACCCCGGGCCTCGCCGTGGTGCTGGTCGGCGAGGATCCGGCCAGTCAGGTCTACGTCCGCTCCAAAGGCAAGATGACGCTCGAGGTCGGCATGGCCTCTTTCGAACATAAGCGCGACAAGACGATCAGCCAAAGTGACTTGCTGGCGCTCATCGCCGACCTGAACGCCGATCCGAAAGTTCACGGCATTCTCGTGCAGTTACCGCTCCCGCCTCACCTCGATTCCGACCTCGTCATCAACAGCATCGACCCGGCCAAGGATGTCGACGGCTTTCACATTTCGAACGTCGGGCTGCTTGGCACCGGACAGCGCAGCATGGTGCCCTGCACCCCGCTGGGCTGCCTGATGCTGCTGCGCGACCTGCACGGCAGCCTTTCGGGGATGACCGCGGTGGTGATCGGGCGGTCCAACATCGTCGGCAAACCGATGGCACAACTGCTGCTGAACGACAGTTGCACGGTGACCATCGCGCATAGCAAGACCCGCGACCTGCCGGGCGTCGTGCGCCGCGCCGACATCGTCATCGCCGCTGTCGGCCGCCCCGAAATGGTGATCGGCGATTGGCTCAAACCGGGGGCCACCGTGATCGACGTCGGCATCAACCGGATCGACCGGGGCGGCAAGACCCAGCTTGTCGGCGACGCCGATTACGCGAGCTGCGCCGCCGTCGCAGGCGCCATCACCCCGGTCCCCGGCGGCGTCGGCCCGATGACCATCGCCTGCCTGCTGGCCAACACGGTGACCGCCTGCTGCCGCGCCAGCGGGCTCGACGAACCCCAGGGGCTGACGGCGTGAA
>JBBSBK010000139.1:0-5846 GCA_038251315.1 Rhodobacterales bacterium
CGGAACGGTGCGTATCGCGGCCCAGAGGTCAGCAATATCCTGATCGGTGAAAGTAGCGTAGAATTCGTAAGGAAAGGCCGGGTAATAGGCCTTGCCATCGGGGCGAACGCCTTGGCGCAGCGCCACGGCAAACTGGTTCAGCGTCCAGTCGCCGATCCCGGCCAGCGGGTCAGGTGTGATGTTGGGCGGAACGAAACTCCCGAACGGTGTATCCAGCGGTGCCCCCCCGGCCAGCGCCCGACCCGCGTCGGCGATATTCGTGTGGCAGGTGATGCAACCGCTGGACCGCGCCAGATAGGCGCCACGCATCGGGTCGCCTGTCATCATCCCCAAGGTCACGGGCGTGCCGATCGGCCAGATTGCCAGTACAGCAATCGCCGCACTGCCCAGAACCCCCAGACCTACTGCCGTTCTGATCAGCCCCCGCATGTCAGTTACCGCGCCGGAACTGTGCGTGGCAACTGGCGCAAGTCTGGCTGACCATCTCGAACGCATCGTCGGCGGCCATCATTGCGAAATTGATCGCCAGGGCGGTTTCGGACGTGGCTCCCGAGGCAGTCGGGACGGTCGTCCGGATGGTCTCGCGCAGGGGTTCGACGCCCATCAGTTGCGCAATGCTGAAAGCTTCGTGCGCCGGTGCCATTTGCATGGCACTGTGATCGACCATCAGAGCATCGGTGGAAAGGTCGACCGACGGGTTTGGCGTTGTGAGGGCATTTGGCGCGGCAACGGCAAGACCCATCGCATAGGTGCGCAGATCCTCGGACAAGGATGCAAACTCTGCCCAATCGCGCCAGATCTCTTCCCGTGCGTAAGACGCGGCGGGGATCGGTTCTTCGGGGAACAGTTTGCTCATGTTGTCGCCCGCGTGCGCCATCAACGTGGTCGCCGCCGTCTGCACCGCGCGCACGTCGAATTCTGCGCTGCCCTGCATCATCGGGGCCAGATCGCGCATCACGTCGCGCATCGCGGTCATCCCGTTCATCCGGTCCATCACCAAGCCGGTTGCACCATTATGCGCGAAAACCGCCGCACCCAGCGTCGATGCAAGGATCGCGCCCACAAGAGCGTTCTTATTCATGCTTCACCTGTATTATTTTTGCCTGCTACTGCCTCGTCTTCGAAAAAAGTCGCGGTCAGACTCGGGGCGGCGGCGTATCCAGTGCGCTTTCATAGCTGTCGGGCGCGGATATGGTGGCGGGCGGCAAAGCGGCCAGCAGGCTGTTGACCGCGAACAACATTGAAAGAGCGATACTCAACTGTAACGCAGACCAGGCTCCTGCGTGGCATTCTGCACTGGTTGGGGCATGCGGGGCGTCCTGTTCGTTGACCTGAACCTGCGGGTTAAGGTCCCAGACATGAACGCCGGATTGTGCCGGCAGACCCAAAGCTACGATCAAAGCGACCAGCAGGGCTAACAGACCCGAGCAGCGGCGATGATGCAGGTTCCGCCGCATCAGTTGATCCCGTTTTCACGCTGCAATGCACGGACATAGGCGACGATTGCGCCGATTTCGGCATCGGTCAGTCGTTGTTCAACGGGCGGCATGTTGCCAAAGGGCCAATGGTGCGCCCGCACCCCACTCCGCGCTGCCATGACGAACGCCATGTCGCCGTGGTGTGAGGGTTCGTAGATTTTATGCACCAAGGGGGGCCCGACGCCATCCTGGCCGGCGGCATTCGCCCCGTGGCAGGACGCGCAGACCGAATCATAATATACCTTGCCGGTTTCGGCTTCGGCCGAAAAGGTCGTGGGCACGCGCACGTCGTCCAATGTTGTGGCGGCTCTGGAGGGTGGCGGGGCGACGACCATTTCAGGCGCAGCGGGCTGGCGGTTCAGCAAATACCAGCCCGCCCCCGCTGCAACCAGCAGGCAAACGACTGCGATGCCCGTTTTTAGCGAAAGCGCCATTCCTACCCCGATGCCTGTTCATTCCGGCAGCGCCCAAGCGGTGGAAAGCCCACCCCCGAACTTATTGCGGCGATCTTCGCACCTTCCAGGGCGGGAAGGGCAAGCGCAAACTTGAGAAGTCTGCGTGATAATCCGCATTTCGGCCAAGAAACGCTCACCGGACTAAACCCCATTTTGCCTGTACAGATTCACGCTCGTGCCAGTCGGAACCTGATCGTAAAGATCGACGATATGGTCGTTGGTCAGTCGGGCGCAGCCATTTGACACAGCCGTGCCGATCGTTCGGGGGTCGTTCGTGCCGTGAATGCGCAGATAGGTGTCGTGGCCCGCCTCATCGAAAAGGTAGAGTGCCCGCGCGCCCAGCGGATTGTCGATCCCGCCGGGCATGCCGTCGGTATATTTGGCATAGGCATCCGGGTCGCGGGCAATCATCGCATTGGTCGGTCGCCACTTGGGCCATTCGCGCTTGTCACCCACCGTGAACCGCCCATCGTGATATAGCCCCGGACGCCCGACGCCCACGGTGTAGCGCACCGCCAAGCCGTCGCCGATCGTCCAGAGCAGATTGAAAAGGTTTGGAAACACGTGAATTTCTCCGGCGGGGAATTCGGGGCCGACGTCGATCAAGGTCGGCGCAAATTCGGGCGGAAGTTCGAAAGCCGCCGCCGGATGGGCGGTTGCCGAGCGGGCAGAAACCAAACCGAATGCAAGGCTTGCAACACAAAAATCACGACGCTTCAAATTCAATTCCCCCAAAATACCCTTGGTCACCGACCGCGCAGCTTTGTTGCAATGGGGCGACCAGACGCTGGTCGCCCCATTCGATAACCGATAGTTACATGCGGATCAGGCTGAGACCGCAAATTCTGTCATCATCCCGGTCGAAAGATGCGGCATGTGGTGACAGTGCAGCATCCAGTGCGCAGCCTCGCCCGCGTCCAAGGCGACCGTGATCATGGCCATCGGCGGCACGTAGACGGTGTCGCGTATCGCGCCCTGAATTACCTTTCCGTTCACGTTGATCACCTGAAAGACATGGCCGTGCAGGTGCATCGGGTGGCCCATCATCGACATGTTGTGAAACATCAGTTCGACCCTTTCGCCGCTGCGTGCGGTGATCGGTTTGTGATTACCCCATGTCTGGCCGTCGATCGTCCAGACATAGGGCTGCATCGACCCAGCCAGCATGATCATCTGCGACCGGTCGACAGGGCGCGCCGCCAGCGGCACCGCCGCCCGCAAGGCAAGCTCCTGTTCAAGGCCGACATCGAACGGCAGCGCGGCATCCTCGGACAGCACCGCAATCTGCCGGACTTCGGCACCCGGCGTCGCCAGAAACAGCCCGGTCCGTTCGCGCGCCCCTTCGCGCAGCGCCAGAACCGGCCAGGCCCCGCTGCCGGGCAGGTCGATCTCGATATCCAGACGCTGCGCCATCGCCATGCCAAAGCGCCTGCCCGGAAGCGGCACAATCGCGTGCCCGTCAACCGCAACCAATCGCGCATCAAGATCGCCGGTATCGATCCAGAACGACGTCGCAGCCGCCGCATTGACCACACGCAACCGGACACGACCACCTTTGTCCACCGTGATTACTTCGGGTTCTGACAGGGTGCGATCGTTGGCCAGATAGGCATCGAAATTGAAATCGTTCAGGTCCATGGCCATTCCGGCCATGCCGCCGCCGGACATATCCATGCCAGAATGATCCATCCCCGCCATGGCATCATCGCCGTCCATGTTCATTCCGGCCATGCCCGCATCCCCCATCGTCGACATGTCATGGTCCGCCATGCCGGCGGTGATTTCCGCCAATACTTCCTCCGCCGGGCGGAATGAGAAGTCATGCAGGAACATCACGACCTCTTGCCGGTCCGACGCCATATCCTCGGCCGAGCGCACGATCAGCTGCGCGGCAAGCAGGTTCATTTCCTGCACCGGGACGTGGCTGTGCATCCAGTGGGTGCCGGGATTCGGGGCATAGTCGTAGCTGCGCATTTCACCGGGGCGCAACAGCGGCATCGGCAGGTTGGGGACGCCATCCTGCACGTTGGGCGGCAATTGGCCGTGCCAGTGAATGATCGTCTCGACGTCGAGGTTATTGGTCAGATCGACGCGAAACCGCTGGCCGGGATCAAGGATCAGACCCTGCCCCCCGTTGCCGTTGGTCAGGCCGAACACCGTCGCGGCCTTGCCGTCGATATCCAGAACCCGGGTTGTTGCGTTTAACGACAATGGCACGGCTTGCGCGAATGCCATGCGGGGCAAGGCCGTCGATGCAGCCAAGGCAGCGGTAGCGGCCAGAAAGCCGCGGCGGGAAAGTTTGTTTGTCATGTTGCAAGTCCATTTGGTGCGCCAGTGGCGCGATCACAGAAGATGAGGACCCCCGAAAGGCCCCGCGAAACGTGATCAAATGAACTTTGGCGGCCGCTCTGCCGGCCCGATCTGGCGGCCGGTCGGGTTCGCAATAACTGACATGCCGATGAAAGCCACGACAACGATATCGACACATTCCAAGTCGAATGACAAATCAGCCAACGAAGCGCCGACGCAGGCCACCGTGCACCCAGGTGTCATCTCGCGTTGATTTGCCTGCCCGAGGCCGTCGTGCGACGTCATGCCCGCCGTATGCTGCATTGCGATATCGGTCGCAGATGACATCGACATATGTGGAACCAACAGCGTTGTCAGCAGAACAATGGCCATCAGCGCCCCACCGGCGCGGCGGAGCAGTCGGGAAAAGGTGGCTTGGGACTCTGACATTCTGACGAAGTAGCGAGGGCGCAGCACCCGAACAAGTCACAAACGCGTGGCCAACGATTACAGAGCCTCGCGGACGTATGTGGCCATTTGGTTTGACAAAATGACGCTGACCAAGGCGGGTCTGCAACATTTTGGAACCAAATGTGCCAGATCGGGCATCAGTCAAACTGCGTCGACAGTGACGAAGCAGCGTCCACGTTTGATGGCTGTTTTTGGGCTGATTCAAAGCATATCCTGACACTTCCCCTGACCTTCCAGTCAGTGGAGCCTCTATGTCCCTGGTCATCGCAGAACGGAGGGTAGGATTGGCCCTTCAACTTCTGAATATCGAAAGCGATCTGGCGAGCGTCTTGCGTGGAATGATATCGGCGGCGCCACGATTCTCAGTATTCACCAGAACATGTTCCGGGCCTTCGCCGTCGATACCGCCCTCATTCCGGTCGTGGCGGGTGTAATCTGGCCGCTGACCGGCACCTTGCTGTTGCCGATGTTCGCCGTTGGCGCGATGGCGCTGTCGAGCGGGGTCGTGCTCAGCAACGCGCTCTGCCTGCGATGGATCGGCCGGGGGAAAGTATCTGCCTCGACGCCGCGAGAGACGAACCTCAGGACAACCTTTGCTACTGGAAAAACGACAACGGGAGACATGCGATGAACATTGGAGAAGTTTCCGAACGATCAGGCCTGCCCGCAAAGACGATCCGCTATTACGAGGATATCGGCCTCATCAAGCCGCTGCGTGACACCAACGGCTACCGCGCGTTTCGGGAAAATGAATTGCACAAGCTCGCCTTTCTCGGGCGCGCCCGCGCCCTTGGGTTCACCATCAAGGATTGCCGGGCCTTGCTTGCGCTCTGGGAAGACAAGAGTCGGGCGAGCGCCGATGTAAAAAACATCGCGCGCGTGCATCTGGCCGCCATCCACGCCAAGATCGGTGACCTGCAGTCAATGCACGACACGCTCGCAGAGCTGGTCGAAGCCTGTGCGGGTGACGCGCGACCCGACTGTCCGATCCTGAAGGATCTGGCACCGCACTGATCACGCGCGCGTCTTTGGGAGCCTTTGACGAAATCGACATCCGCGTCGCCGGTGTAGGGCATCGGGTCGGCCATCGTCTTGCCCATCGCGGCGGCATAGTCCTGTACAGCCGGATTATCAGCCAGTTCGGGCGGGATCA
>JBBSBK010000140.1:0-5834 GCA_038251315.1 Rhodobacterales bacterium
CAGGCAAACCGGCCGTCAGCGCCATATCGAGGTCGTTGCAATCGAAGGCTGCGGTTTGCGCGAACGCGGAGGTTGCAAGTGGCACGGTCAGCGCCGTGGTCAACAAAAGATTAGTGAAATTGCGGGTCATTCTGTTTCTCCGATTATATTACAGTTTCAGGTTCGGTGTGGTTGGCCAACGAGTCGGGTTGACTTATGTTCCAACCCGACAGCAAATAATGTGATGTCCGCGTCAACCACTGCGCTGCTGCACCAACGGTTTTTGTCTGTCATTGCTGACCACTAGACCAATCCAAGGCCGGTGCCGGGACCGTGAAAAAATTTCCGTATCGCCCTCACTCACCACCAGGAATGAGAATTGCATGAAAATCGCCGCTGCCGCCTATCGCCCGGAATGGCACCCCGATTGGGCCGCCCTGAGCGCCAAACTCGACGCATGGGTTGCCGATGCGGCCGGGCAGGGCGCGACCCTGCTGATCTTTCCCGAATACGGCGGGACCGAGGCCACCCTGATCGGCGACCCCGCGACCGAAACCGATCCGCTGGTCTGGCGCGACCGGATGGTTGCCGCAGCGGACGACTGGCGCGGCCTGCATGTCGGGCTGGCCCGCAAATACGGTGTCCATATTCTCGCCGGGAGCCTGAACGCGCAAGCGACCCAAGGCATCGTGAACCGCGCCTTTTTCTGCGCCCCCGACGGCAAGGTCGCGCATCAGGACAAACTCATCATGACGCCCTACGAACGGCGCGACATGCAACTGGCGGTGGGCACAAGGATCAACGCATTTGACACCAGCCTTGGCCGGATCGGCGTTCTGATCTGTTACGACAGCGAATTCCCGTTGCAGGCGCGGGTTCTGGTCGAGGCCGGTGCGATAATGATTCTGGTTCCCAGCGCCACCGATTTCCCCGCCGGATACACCCGCGTCAGCCAATCCTGCCGGGCCCGCGCCATTGAGGGCCAATGCCTGATCGTGCAGTCCCCGGTCCTTGGGCCGGTGCCCGGATGCGAGATCATCGAACTTGGCGTCGGCGCCGCCGGGTTCTTTTGTCCGCCCGATTATGGTCTGCCCGACGACGGGATCATCGCGCTGGGGCAGATGAACACGCCCGGCTGGGTGATCGCCGATGTCGATCCAGCTGCGATCGGCGCACCGCGCACATCGGGACAGGTCGGCAACTATGCGCACTGGGGCGAACAGGATCACCGCGCCCGCTCCGTCACCCCCGTTGCCCTGACCGATTAGCCCTTGAAAACCCCACCCGTCAGGCGCATTTAGGCGCCGTTCGCAGAATTTGGCGGACGGACACAACTGGAGATCACATGGCCAAGGAAGAACTGCTCGAATTTCCCGGCGTCGTAAAAGAACTCCTGCCGAATGCGACGTTTCGGGTCGAGCTGGAAAACGGCCACGAGATCATCGCCCATACGGCAGGAAAGCTGCGCAAGAACCGGATCCGGGTGCTTGCCGGCGACAAGGTGCAGGTCGAAATGACCCCCTACGATCTGACGAAGGGTCGGATCAACTATCGGTTCAGGTGATCGCGAACCGAGGTGATCCGGGTCTGCGCCTGATCCTCGGATCGGCTTCGCCGCGCAGGCTGGACCTGTTGGCGCAAATCGGCGTCGTGCCTGACGCGGTGCGCCCCCCCGAAATCGACGAGGATACGCGCAAAGACGAATTGCCTCGCGACTACGTGCGCCGGATCGCTGCCGCGAAACTGGCGGCGGTGCGGGCGGGGCCGGGCGAGGTTGTGCTGTGTGCCGATACCACCGTCGCGCTGGGGCGGCGGATCATGGGCAAGCCTGCGGATGCGGGGCAGGCGGCGCAGTTTCTGCATCTGCTGTCGGGGCGGCGGCACCGGGTGCTGACCGCGATTGCGGTCAAGAATGCCGACCGGGCCTGGTTCAAGGATGTCATGACGACCGTCAGTTTCAAACGCCTGTCCGACCCTGAAATCAACACCTATCTTGCGACCAACGACTGGCAGGGCAAAGCGGGCGGTTATGCGATCCAAGGGCCTGCGGGCGCCTTCATCCCTGCCATCAACGGGTCGTTCACCTCGGTTGTCGGCCTGCCCCTGACCGAAACGGCGGGCCTGCTGGTTGCTGCCGGATACCCGGTTTACGGAGTACGCGCATGACAGGCTGGACCATTCTTCTGGACCATATCGGGGGCCGCGAGGCTGCGGTCATGCTGGCCGCGGGCCGCCTTGATGACCTGCTGATCGACGACCCCGACGCCCCCCGTCCCGGCGCGATCTTTCGTGCTATCTGCGACCGGCCATTGAAAGGGCAGGGCGGCATGATGCTGCGCCTGCCGGACGGCGAAACCGCGTTTCTGCGGGCGGGCAAGGGCCTGCGCCCAGGCCAACCGCTGCTGGTGCAGGTAACGGGATACGCCGAGGGGGGCAAAGCCGTTCCCGTGACCGACCGAGTGCTGTTCAAGAGCCGCCATGCCATCGTCACCCCCGGTGCGCCGGGGATCAACGTCAGCCGCGCAATTGCTGACGACGACGAACGCGACCGTCTGCTGTGCATCGCCGCCGGGGTGGAAACCGGCGATTTCGGGTTGATCCTGCGGTCGGCCTGCATGGGCGCGGACGCGGACGAGATCGCCGACGACATCGCCGCGATGGCCGACCTTGCCAATACCGTGCTGGCCGATGCGGAAGGGGGCGACCCCGAGTCGCTCATCGAAGGCGACGGACCGCACGGCGTGGCATGGCGGGAATGGACGGGTCGCGCCGAGGTGGTTACTGATCCCGGCTGTTTTGCCGCCCACGGCGTGCTGGACCAGATTGCCGGGTTGGCCGACCCCAAGGTCGATCTGGGCATCGATCAGGGTGGCGGGACGATGTATGTCGAGCCTACCCGCGCCCTCATCGCGGTCGATGTGAACACCGGCGGAGATACTTCGCCGGCCGCCGCCCTCAAGGCCAATCTGGCCGCCTGCCGGGCGTTGCCGCGGGCATTGCGGCTGCGCGGCCTCGGTGGCCAGATCAGCGTCGATTTCGCGCCGATGTCGAAGGCACACAGGAAACAGGTCGAACAGTCCTTGCGGGCGTGCTTCAGGACCGACGGCATCGAAACCTCGCTGGTGGGATGGACGCCGATGGGGCTTTTCGAGTTGCAACGGAAACGCGAGCGGATGCCGTTGGACAAAATGATCAAAGGGTTGCAGTTGTGACCTGCCCGATCTGCAAACGCCCGACCATTACGGATTTTCGCCCCTTTTGCAGCAAACGCTGCGCTGATGTGGACCTCGGAAAATGGCTGACCGGTTCCTACGCGATCCCGGCCGACGCCCCCGAAGATGACGACGAACTGGCACAGGAAATAACCAGAACGCAGGAAAAGCCGCATTAGTTGTGCAGCATCCAAAAGGCACTGGACACCCCCCGACCGCTCGCCTAAAAGCCCGATACCCGATGGAAGGCCAGCGCGCCCCCGTCCCGGTGCCTGGGTAGCTCAGGGGTAGAGCAGTGGATTGAAAATCCTCGTGTCGGTGGTTCGATTCCGCCCCTAGGCACCACTACTTTGACTAACACATTGGTAAAACTCCAGATTTTAACAATTGTTCGGAGACGTAGACCATGTCGAAACCATTTCACTCACGTTCACCTTCGGTAAAGACGGAGCATATTATTTCAGCCGTCGCATACCAGTAGAGCCACTTCGTCATTACTCATCGCCTCGGATAGCGAGGAGGGATTTGTCGGTTCCTGTGCCACCGATGAGGACGACATTGCGCTGGTCGGCGAAGAGCCCACCAGTGGCCAGACCTTGACCAAGCCTTCATGATCGTCATAGGGGCTGGCACAGGTGCGCGATCTGAAGCGGATGATGGGGCCGAGCGTCGGCGTAGGGGCATGCGACCTCCACAATAAATGTTCCGCATCATAGAACTGCTTATTGCGTATGCAGATCCTGGCTGGGGCGGTTAGGTCAAAGCCGAGTGCCGAATGGGAGTCACGCATGACCAAGGTGAGTTACAAACCTGCAGGCCGCGTGGCGGTGATTACGGTGGACAATCCGCCTGTAAACGCGCTGGGGCAGGCCGTGCGGCAGGGGCTGTGGGATGCCATCGCCCGCTTTGATGCCGACGCCGACGCCCAAGCTGCCGTGATTATCGGGGCCGGGCGGCTGTTCATCGGGGGCGCGGATATCACCGAGTTCGGCAAGCCGCCGATGCAGCCGATCCTGCCTGATCTCGTCACCCGAATCGCCGCCGCGACCAAGCCTGTGATCGGCGCGATCCACGGAACGGCGCTGGGTGGCGGGTTGGAGGTGGCGCTGGGCGCGCATTACCGCATCGCCACCAAATCTGCAAAGCTGGGCCTGCCAGAGGTGACGCTGGGCGTCATCCCCGGGGCCGGTGGTACCCAGCGGACGCCGCGCCTTGTCGGGCTGGACGCGGCACTGACCCTGATGACCGGCGGCAAGCCGGTCGACGGAGCGCAGGCGTTGGACATGGGCTTGATCAATGAACTGGCGGGCGACGATCTGCGCGCCGATGCACTGGCCTACGCCGAACGGCTGATCACGGAGAATAGCACCCCCCGCGCCGTGACCGATCTGCCGTTCCCCGGTCCCGATCCTGATCTGATCGCCAGATGGCGGCATCGCCTGATCGCGTCAGCCAAGGGTCAGGTCGCGCCGCTCGCCGTGCTGGAAGCGGTCATCGCGGGCATCGAAATGCCCCTCGATCTCGCCCTCGCCGAAGAACGCCGCCTGTTTCTGTCGATGCTGGACACCCAGCAATGCGCCGGTCTGATGCATGCCTTCCTCGCCGAACGCGCCGCCGCCAAGGTGCCAGAGATTAAAGACGTCATCCCGCGCGACGTCACTCACGCCGGCGTCATCGGCGGCGGCACCATGGGCGCCGGCATAGCGACCGCTTTGCTGCTGGCGGGCCTGCACGTCGCGCTGGTCGAGCGCGACGACGCCTGCGCCGACCGCGCCCGCGATACCATCGGCCGCACCCTTGCCAGCGCCGTCAAGCGTGGCAAGCTGACCGATACCGAACGCGATGCGATCTTGTCCGACGCGCTGTCGACGGTCGTCGGTTACGAAGCGCTCGCTGACGCCGATCTCGTGGTCGAGGCGGTGTTCGAGGACATGGATTTGAAGATCGCGGTCTTTCGCGACCTGGACCGCGTCTGCAAGCCGGGCGCGGTGCTGGCGACGAACACGTCCTATCTCGATGTGAACCAGATCGCACAGGCAACCAAGCGGCCTGCCGACGTGATCGGGTTACACTACTTTTCCCCGGCGCATGTGATGAAGCTGTTGGAAATCGTCGTGGCAGATGCGACAGCCGCCGACGTCACCGCCACGGCCTTTGCGATGGCGAAAAAACAGGGCAAGATCGGCGTACGGGCGGGTGTCTGCGACGGTTTCATCGGCAACCGCATCCTGTCGCATTATCGCACGGCGGTCGATCACATGGTGCTGGACGGTGCCAGCCCCTACGCGGTGGACCGCGCGCTGGTCGATTTCGGCTTTGCGATGGGGCCGTATCAGGTGTCCGACCTTGCGGGCCTCGACATCGGTTACATGACCCGCCAGCGCAAGGCCGCTGACGCCCATCTCCGCGACCGGTCGCCCGTCTTCGCGGATGCCCTGTATCACGCGGGTTGGCTGGGGCAGAAGGCCGGGCACGGCTACTACATCTACGATGCGGAGAACCTCAAGGGCCGTCCCGACGATGCCGTGACCGCGATCATCTCCCAGTCCCGCGCCGATCTGGGCCTGACCCCGCGCGACTTTGCGCCGGGTGAAATCGTGCGGCGCACCATGGCCGCGATGGTGAACGAAGCATCGCGCGTGG
>JBBSBK010000141.1:0-5785 GCA_038251315.1 Rhodobacterales bacterium
AGGGACCAGTCGAGCGAGGATTGCGGTTTATCCATGCGCAAATGAATACACGATATGCAGTTTCAGGCAATTTCGATTTGTCGGCGAATGGACCATCTTGGCGGCATATCAACCCAAAAGGGAACACTCCGATGCCCCAAACTGTCCTGATCCTTGGCGCCAACGGCAAAATTGGCGCCCATGCCGCTGCCGCTTTCTGGAACGCTGGCTGGACCGTGCGCCGATATGATCGCGGCACCGATATGAATACGGCTGCGACGGGGGCCGATGTCATCGTCAACGGCCTGAACCCGCCGAACTATCACAATTGGGATGTCCTGATCCCGCAGATCACCGCGCAGGTCATCGCGGCGGCCAGGGCCAGCGGCGCGACGGTAATCGTCCCCGGCAACGTCTACAACTACGGCATTCAGCCGGGGCCGTGGTCAGCCCAAACGCCGCAGATCGCCAACACGCGCAAAGGGCAAATCCGTGTCGAGATGGAAAACGCCTATCGCGCCGCAGGAATCCCCGTGATTCTGCTGCGCGCCGGGAACTTCATTGACCCTGACCACAACGGCGACATCATGACCGCGTTCCTGATGCGCGAGATCGGCAAGGGAAAACTGGCGCGCGGCGGGCGGGGCGATGCGGTGCAGCCCTTCTGCTATCTGCCCGACTGGGCGCAGGCGGCGGTGTTGCTGGCGCAAAAGCGCGACCAGCTGGCGACGTTCGAGGATGTGCCATTGCCCGGTCACGTGTTCAGCGCCAATGACCATCTGGCGATGCTGCGCGGCGAAACCGGGCGCGATATCCGGCTTGCCGCCTTTCCGTGGTGGCTGATGACTGTGGTGTCGCCGGTCTGGGAAATGGCGCGGGAACTGCGCGAGATGCGCTATCTTTGGGACATGGATCATGCGTTGGATGGCGAAAAACTTGCGGGCCTGCTACCGGATTTCCACCCGACCGATATGCGAACGGTGATGCTGGCGGGGCTACCGGACGATATCCACCCAGACAAGGTGATGCGGCCCGGCAGCGAGGCCGTCGCTGCCGAGTAAGGCCGCGTCGGGGTGATCCGGCGTGGGCCAGAACACGCCCGCGCCCGCGACCCGCCAGTCGGTCGATGGCAGCACGTAGGACACGCGCAGATTGCCGGGCCGCCCGTCGGGCCAGTCGGCCGTATCGCGTGCCGGATCGCCGGTTTGCCCCGGATCTGCGACGGCTTGACCGCCGGCACTGGCGGGCATCGGGTCTTTCAAACGAGGGTCGGCCAGAAAGGCCGCCATCGCGTCGCGCAACCCGTCGCCATCTGCGGGGTCCAGATTGGTGTTCCCGGCAAAGACAAACGACGCGGGGGGCGGGCCAAAGGCCCCGTCGAGATAGAGTGACCACAGCCGCAATTGATCGCGGTTGCGCAAGCCGTTCATGTCCTCCGGGCCGTCGAACACCGGGGGCGCGGACGACGACACCAGCAGCGTAAATGGCGGATCGGCAAGGACCGGCACCGCCCAATGCGCGACCGATGACAGGCGCAACATCGCCTGCACGTCCGCCGATGGAAACGGCGCGTCGCCCTGCTGCGGCAAGGTCGCCCCCGGCAGATCGCGCCACAGCAGGGTGGAAAAGTCCCGCGCGTTGGCGTTGTCCAGCGGTAGTTTGGAAAGGATCAGCAGGCCACCGTCACCCGCGAACAGGCCGTAGCCCATCGCATCGCGCGCCTCGCCCAGCCGGTCATTGCCATCCAGATCAAGGCCGGTCGCCATGCCGCTGCTGGGGGCGAGGGCGAAACGGTAAGGATAGGTCTGCCCGGCGCTGGTCAGCAGGTCGGTCAGCGCCGTCGCAGCGGCCCCGGTCAGGTCATAATCGTGATCGGTCAGGACCAGAACGTCGGGAGCGATGCGGGCGATGATCGCGACGGTCGCGGTGATCTGCAAGTCGTCGCCTTTGAAATAGTCACGCAGCAGCAGCCCCGGACCATCGCGCGATAGCGGCGCGGCAAAGGTGGCGATGCGGAGTGTGTCGGCGGCCAGTGGCGTCGCGCAAACGATCAGGCTGGCCGCAATCCATCGGCGAATGCGGCGGCAATGGCGCGCGCGCGCTGGTCGGCGATCATTGTTGCCACCCGGCCCATCGCAATGCCGCGCATCAGCAGGGATGAGGGTAGAAATGCCCATGCGGCCATCGTCCAGATCAGCGTGTGCGGGTTCGCCAGACTGATCGGATCGAACATGTCCGAGGCCAGTTTGATGAATGCCGGGATTACGAATGGCAGCAGAAACCCTAAGATCAGGTTAACGGAGGCATCCCGGTTCAGCCGCTCGACCACGTCGCCGCCCGCCGTGGGGTCGAAGGTGGGCAGGTTGGTCCAGACGTTGAACCCGCCCGAGCGCGACGGCCAGCCGTGCAGTCGCAAGGTCAACACGAAGATCGCCAGCGACACGATGGACACCAGATAGGAAAGTCCGGCGGCCGTGCGCACCCGTTCGACCTGTTCGGGGTCGATGCCGACGGGCATCATCAGGACGACCAGACGGACCGGCGAATAGGGAAAGTCGATACTGGTCCCCAATTCGGACCCTATGGCGTGAAAGAACCGGGTCAGCGTCGTCGGATCGGTGTCGCCGCGGGCGATGATCGACAGCGCGAAAATCGTCGCCAGCAAAGCGCCGAAACGGACCCGGTTGAACGGCGGCGCATCGCGAAATTCGACGAGGCTGGGGTAAGCGCTGTTGTATTCGACAAAGGTAAAGATCGCTGCGACCACCGCCATCAGGGCGACGATCGTGGTGGTGTCGCTGTTGGTGCCGGGCAACAAGATTGACGGTGTCGCGATCAGCAACACGACGCCCATTGCGCGCGTGAACGCACCTGCGATGCGGGTTATCACTGCTCTTTCACCCTTCGTCCGGTCTGGCGCGATACGATGCCGCGCCATTGTCCCAGTCCATTCCGCCATGATTATGGCGGACTGCCTCATCTCTGCCATATAATTGCCCAGTTTCAGATCACCCCGCAAGGTTCTGGTAATCTTAGCGAAAAGTCTGGGGCCGATTTGCGGCGCAAGTGGTGCGCGATTGCAACCATTTCAAAGCGGAGGTGTGGCAGGGTGGGAAATTTGAACAAGATGTTGCGGTGCGGGCCGTCGGTATACCTATTCAGCGTCCGATCATTGGGGCAGGCGGCGGAGCCTCCGGCGGGAATATTTTGGCCAAGAGTATGTGGGGGCGCGACCCTATGGCTGGCCGCGCCCCGCCGTTGTCAGGTCAGACCCAGGGCCGCTCGGTCGCGGCGCGGGATTCATAGGCGTCGATCGATGCGGCCTTTTCCATCGTCAGGCCGATATCGTCCAAGCCGTTGATAAGACATTGTTTCTTGTGCGCGTCAACGTCGAAATGGAACACTTCGCCGTCGGAAGCGGTGACGGTCTGGGTGGTCAGGTCGATCTCGATCCGGGCGTTTGCGCCCTTTTCGGCGTCCCTCATGAGGATGTCGACGGCCTCTTGCGGAAGGACGACCGGGAGGATGCCGTTCTTGAAGCAGTTGTTGTAAAATATGTCGGCGAACGAGGTCGAAATCACGCAGCGTATGCCGAAATCGAGCAGCGCCCAAGGCGCGTGTTCGCGGGATGATCCACAGCCGAAATTATCACCCGCAACTAGGATTTGCGCGCTGCGGTAGGCCGGTTTGTTCAGCACGAAACCGGGGATTTCCGCGCCGTCCAGCGTGAAGCGCATTTCATCGAACAGATTCTTGCCCAGTCCGGTGCGGGCAATGGTTTTGAGGAACTGTTTGGGAATGATCATATCGGTGTCGATGTTGACCAAGGGCATCGGGGCGGCGATCCCGGAGAGTTTGTCGAATTTTTCCATCTTCAATCCTTAACGTGTTGGGGTCGGTTGGTTAATTTCGTCTCAACAGAAATTAACCCAATTTTACGGTTTGTTCAGCTTTCGGGCGGCGGCTTCTGTGCATTTCAGGGCCAAAGCGGGGCAGATGTCCTACCCGGTTTACAGGCCGTTTTTGACCCGTTTTCGGGCTTCTGTGCAGAATATCGTCGCAACGGGACAGTTGCCCCCCGCGTGTCAGGCGGCGGAACCTGCGGGTCGGTTCTCGCGTTCTCCGAGCGTGAAAAACCGGAGCAGAGCGGTGGCATATTCCGAAGGTACCAAGGTCGAGTGGGACTGGGGCAGCGGCACGGCGACCGGCAAGGTGGTCAAGGTCTACACCCGCAAGATCACGCTGACGATCAAGGGGACCAAGGTGACGCGCGAGGCGTCCGAGGACAAGCCGGCTTACCGGATCGAACAGGACGATGGCGACGAGGTGCTGAAGTCGGGCAGCGAGTTGAGAAAAGCAGAGTAATCGCAAATTAACGATCCAGTGCGGATCGCACGATGGCCGCACTTTAATGTTTGGCTCTACTCCGTCACGTTCGACCCCGACCGTGCGGCTTACCGTCCTATGTTGTCGATTATGGTGCGTGTGGACTCGTTGTTGGCGCGAATCATCGGTGTCGTGATTTGCGTAACGGCTGCGCGAGATGCCATCGTTGTCTGAAGTTCGATCAGCGAGTCCTCGGCGCCGGATTGGGTGGGTAGAATTGGCGTGACACATTTGGTCTGAGATGGCGTCGCGCCTGTCGCCATATCTGACTGAATGCAGTTGTTCGTCTGTGCAAGCAAGACTGTAGGGGCTAACGCGATCGACGCCATAGACATCGCGGTTAGCACGCGTATGCGGAGGAGATGAAGCATCACCATGACGTTGGATCCTTCGTTTCGACAACCGCTTTATGGTAACTCTGCCATAGGGATTTGTCAACGGATCGGCAGGGTTCAGGCAGCCGGTCGCCGACAGTGTCAACCGCTGAATCCGTGCATCATCATCGTCCGCACATCCGTCAGCCGCCCGGTGATTGCCGCTGCCGCTGCCATTGCAGGTGACATCAGATGGGTGCGGCCACCGCGCCCCTGCCGCCCTTCAAAGTTGCGGTTTGATGTGGCGGCGCAGCGTTCGCCGGGGGCGAGTTGGTCGGGGTTCATCGCGAGGCACATGGAACAGCCGGCCAGCCGCCATTCGAAACCGGCGTCGATGAAGATTTGCGCCAGCCCTTCTTCTTCGGCCTGGGCGCGCACAAGGCCCGAGCCGGGGACGACCATTGCGCGGATGCCGTCCTTTTTCTTTTTCCCTTTGAGGATCGCCGCCGCCGCGCGCAAATCCTCGATCCGGCCGTTGGTGCACGAGCCGATGAAAACCGTGTCGATGGTGATGTCGGCCAAAGCCATGCCGGGCGTCAGGCCCATGTAGTCGAGCGAGCGTTGGGCTGCCTCGACCTTGCCGCCGGTGAAATCGGTTGCGGCGGGGACGGTGCCGGTGATCGGCAGGACGTCTTCGGGGCTGGTGCCCCACGTCACGACGGGGGCGATGTCTTCGCCTTTGAGCGTGATGACCTTGTCCCACCGCGCGTCGTCGTCGGAATAGAGCGTTTTCCACCACGCCAGTGCGGTCTCCCACTGTGCGCCTTTGGGCGCGTGGGGGCGGCCCATGCAGTAGGCGTAGGTCTTTTCGTCGGGCGCGATCAGCACGGCCCGTGCGCCGCCTTCGATCGCCATGTTGCAGACCGTCATGCGGCCTTCCATCGACAGATCGCGGATCGCCTGACCGCAGTATTCGATGACGTAACCCGTGCCGCCCGCCGTGCCGGTGACGCCGATCACCGACAGGGTGATGTCCTTGGCAGTGACGCCGAGGCGCAGGTGGCCGGTGATTTCGACCTTCATGTTCTTGCCCTTGCGCTGGATCA
>JBBSBK010000142.1:0-5707 GCA_038251315.1 Rhodobacterales bacterium
CGCATCGACGTTTTCGGTGCCGAGGTCGGCCTTGGCGACGCCGCCGTTCATCTTCATCGCCCGGCAGGTCGCCACCAAGACCACCGCGTCGGGTTTCAGCCCGGCCTTGCGACATTTGATGTTCATGAACTTTTCGGCGCCCAGATCGGCCCCGAACCCGGCCTCGGTCACCACGTAGTCGGCGATCTTCAGCGCCGTTGAAGTGGCGGTGACCGAGTTGCAGCCATGCGCGATGTTGGCAAACGGGCCGCCGTGAACGAAGGCGGGGTTGTTTTCCAGCGTCTGCACCAGATTGGGCTGCATCGCGTCTTTCAGCAGCACCGTCATTGCCCCATCGGCCTTGATATCGCGGCAGAACACCGGGGTCCTGTCGCGCCGGTAGGCGACGATCATGTCGCCCAGACGGGTTTCGAGGTCGGTCAGGTTTTTCGCGAGGCACAGGATCGCCATGACCTCGGAGGCCACCGTGATATCGAACCCGGTTTCGCGCGGGAACCCGTTGGCGACACCGCCAAGTGACGCCGTGATCTGGCGCAGGGCGCGGTCGTTCATGTCCAGCACGCGGCGCCAGACGACCCGCCGGATGTCGATATCGAGGCCGTTGCCCCAGTAGATGTGGTTGTCGATCATCGCGCTGAGCAGGTTGTGGGCGCTGGTGATGGCGTGGAAATCGCCGGTGAAATGCAGGTTCATATCCTCCATCGGCACGACCTGGCTCATGCCGCCGCCCGCCGCACCACCCTTCATCCCGAAGTTCGGCCCGAGCGAGGCCTCGCGGATGCACACACAGGCCTTTTTGCCGATCCGGTTCAGCCCGTCACCCAGGCCCACGGTCGTCGTCGTCTTGCCCTCGCCCGCGGGGGTCGGGTTGATCGCGGTCACCAGGATCAGCTTGCCGTTCGGGCGATCCTGAACCGAATCGATGAAGCGCTGCGACAGCTTGGCCTTGTCGTGGCCGTAGGGCAGCAGATCGTCAGACCCGATGCCGAGCTTGGCCCCGATCTCCTGAATCGGCCGCTTTACAGCCGCGCGCGCAATCTCGATGTCGGTTTTCATGTCGGATATCCCTTTGTCTTGATTTACGTGACACGGCCCGAAAAGTAGGTCAGGCCCCGCGTTCATTCCTGATGATAAAATATTTTTCGTGCTGGTCAAACACTGGTTCGCCCCTTTGACCCAAGAAATTGCGGCCTCACCCCGCACAAGGATCGCCTCGCCGCTCCAACGTGCCTTTCGTAAAGTCCCTGCTGTCGCAGACTGTCAGACTTGCGGCGTGGTTTGCAGATAGGACGCCATCGAATCATCGAGTTCGTCTTTCCACGGCGTGTGATGAATCGGGGCCATCGTGCCGGTGATGACCGACCGATACTGCTGGTTGCGGAACCCCATGATGTTGTCCTGCTTGTGATGTTTCCATGCATGGAACGCGGCACAGGCCCCATCGACGTCAAAGCTGGGATAGTCGGTCTCGGCGATCAGTTCCTTGACGTATTCACCCTGATAATCGATCGCGTCGTGCGCATCCTTGCCCTTGTCTTCGGCGGCGACCCGGTCGGCCACATCCTGTTGCAGGGTCGCCAGATCGGCGGGAACCACGATCTTGCCCATGATCACGTCGCGCACCCACCACGCCTGCGCGTCGAACATGTTGAAGGTGAACCACTGGTCCTGCATCCCGAGGTAGAACAGCCGTGGGTTATGTACCCAGGCGACGCCCTTGTAGAGATCGGCGGTGGCCAGCCGGTTCGCGGTTTTCAGGCGCAGGTCGTCGGGCAGAAACGGAAAGTTGTGCTTGTAGCCGGTGCAAAGGATGACCGCATCGACCTTTTGCGAGGTGCCGTCGATGAAATACGCGGTGTCCTCGTCCATGTGGTCGAGTTTGGGAACTTCTTTCCAGTTGACCGGCCAATCGAACCCCATCGGCGCGGTGCGGTGCGCCACCGTGATCGATTTCGCGCCGTATTTCCAGCATTGCGACCCGATGTCTTCTGCCGAATAGGATGTGCCGAGCAGCAGCAGATCCTTGTCGGCGAATTCGCGGGCATTGCGGAAATCGTGGGCGTGCAGGACGCGGCCGTTGAAGATGTCGAAACCGGGGTATTCGGGCACGTTGGGCACCGAAAAGTGGCCCGAAGCGACGATGACGTTGTCGAAATCCTCGTCATACATGCGGTCGTTTTTCAGATCATGCACGGTGACGGTAAAGTTTTCGGTGTCGGCGTTGTAACGCACCATCCTTGTCGTGGTGCAGAACCGGATCCAGTCACGCACCCCGGCCTTTTCGACCCGGCCTTCGATGTAGTCGAACAGGACGGCGCGGGGCGGATAGGACGCGATCTGCTTGCCGAAATGTTCCTCGAACGAATAATCAGCGAATTCCAGACCCTCCTTGGGGCCGTTCGACCAGAGGTAGCGATACATCGAACAATGCACCGGCTCGCCGTATTCATCCAGACCGGTGCGCCAGGTATAATTCCACAGGCCGCCCCAGTTTTCTTGCTTTTCAAAGCAGACGATGTCGGGAATGTCGACGCCCTGATCGGCCAGTGACTGAAAGGCCCGAAGCTGCGCGAGCCCCGATGGACCGGCACCGACGACGGCTATGCGTTTCTTCATCTGGCAATCCCCAATTTGCGGCAGGTTCGGTTATGACGCCTTGCGCCCGTTGCGGTCAAGGATGTGCCCCGGCGCGCTATCCTGTCAATAATAACTTTTGCCTGTCAGTGATTTTTCGATGAGCTGTCGGTCGACCTGAACGGACCGGGGCGGCCCGTGACCGGACCGCCCCGTTGTTTTGAAGAATGCCTCGGTTCAGGTCGGCAGGACAAAGAACCAGTTGGCCCAAAGCACGATCGCCGCACCCAGTGCCAGCGCCAGATAGGGCAGCATCCCCGCCTTGCGTTCGCCCATGTCGCCGTCGGAGAGACCAAGATCGATCATCGCCTCGGGTGGGAACTTGCCGCCATCCTGCACGTAGTGGCGGAACCAGAACACCGGGATGATTAGCGCGGCAAAGAATATGCCTGCCCAGAGTGCCCCGGAATAACCCCAGACCTTTGCCCCGGCGCCCAGCAGCAGCGCGTTGACGAAGGCCAGCAGCGTGTTGAAGCCGATCAGTGCGGTCGGTGCCTTCCATGGCCGGTAGATGTGACCCGAATCGATCCGGTGGATCCAGCCGGCATTGAGGTTGAGGAAGTTGAAAGTCAGATAGCCGACGTTCGAAATCGCCAGAACGTAGAAATATCCGCCCGCATCGGACGCCAGCGCCAGCAGGAACAGGTTGAACCCCAGATCGGTCCACATCGCGTTGGTGGGCGCGCCGTTGTGATTGACGTGGCTCAGATACTTGGGCAGCCAGCCATCGCGAGACCCCTGATACAGCGTGCGCGACGATCCGGCCATCGCCGTCATGATCGCAAGGAACAACGCCATGATCATCAGGATCACGAAAATCTGGCCGATGATCTTGGATGAACTGACCATCGACCCCAGTGCTGCAGCGATGCCGGTGCCGTCGACGATCCCCGGATCCAGCATGCCCGCCGCACCGAACACGCCCTGAAACGAAAACGGAATCAGGAAGTAGAAGATGGCGCACAGCAGACCGGAGAAAAAGATCGCCTTGAAGGTATTGCGCGCCGGGTCTTTCATTTCGGCGGTGTAACAGACGGCGGTTTCAAATCCGTAAGTCGACCAGGCAGCGATGTAGAGCGCGCCGAGGAACAACGTCCAGCCGCCGATGTCCCACGATCCGGTATCGCCGGCGTAGGCGGACGAGGGCGGCACGATGTCGGTGACGTTCATATAGTCGATGGACCCGGTCAGGATCGGCACGATCCCGACCAGGAACAGCGGCACCAGCACGATCACCGCCAGCACCTTTTGCGCCGCCGCCGTCGAGGCGATGCCGCGATGCTGAATTGCGAAGATGATCAGCATCAGGACGGCCCCGATCACGAATGTCGCGTTGAAATGCAGGTTGCCAAGGCCCGGAACGGTGAGGTTGAGCGCCTCCCATGTGCGCACTGCCGGGGTGAGCGCATCGACCGCAGCAGCCGAGGACACGGCGGCGATGGCGTCAGGCGCGGTGCTGCCGGCGTTGGCCGCCAAGTATTCGACGACCGCCTGGCTATCGGCGGTGAACTGGGCACCGTTGGCAGCGATCCAGTCCAGAACAGCCTGGCTTTCCGCCGCCGGGATCGCGAACAGCGCGTTCAGGATATAGCCCGCAGCAATGGCGCACCCAAGAGACAGTACTGGCGACCAGGCGAACCAGTTGCACCAGACCGACAGGGGCGCGATCACCTTGGAATAGCGCAGCCAGGCCGTCGCACCATAGATCGATGCGCCACCGGATTTGTTGCCGAACATCCCGGCCATTTCGGCGTAGGTGAAAGATTGCGAAAAGCCCATGCACATCGAGATGATCCAAACCACAAACGCGGCCTGACCTGCGACTCCGGCAATTCCGCCGATCGAGAACAGCACCAGCGGCGGCACACCCGCCGCAACCCAGAAGGCGCCGCGCCAGTCAAGTGACCGGTGCAGTCGACCTGCACCGGCGGAAATGTCCTGAGGCCGATGCAGGCCTCCGGCTTTGGGGGCATTGACGTCGGTAGGCATGATTGTTCCCTTTCCCTGTGGGTGTGCAGCTTGCCGGTCCATCCCCTGAACCTTACCGCACTTGCTTTTTCGCTGGATACGGACCCCGAAAAATTCAAGGTCCCCTCGCTGCGCCAACTTGGCGCATGATGCCGCGCCGACAAAGCACAATTTTGCCTTTCGTGAAATTTTATTTCTTCTCGATTCCGGTGTCAGGCCCGGAGCGGCGCAATTGCAGCCCTGCTCGTCGCAGATGAAACTTGACAGAATGTCGCAGCAGGTGTTTCCTGAGCGTATAAAAAGTTGACCAAAAAAAATGCCACGCGTCTTTTCGGAGGAGGCGGCGCGGGGCCAGAGGGAGAGGAACCCATGACTGAACTTTCGACGCGAATCGTGACCATGCATCGGCGCGACGTGACCATTGCCTGGGCGTTCGTGATCGGCCTGTGGCTGGCGATCGGCTTTGTTGCAATGGCGACCTGGACGCTCGCCCCGTCGCCACTTGCGCGGATCGTCCTGTTGGCGGGTGGCGCAGTGATCCTGATCTTCAACACCGCCGCGATCATGGCGATGCTGCGCCACTACCGCGAAGACCGCGATTTCATGTACGGGCTCGACATCAGGTTCCTTGATGAAGCCCGCGCCGCGAAAAGGAATTAGGCAACATGGCCCGTTACATACCACCCAAGCAAAGCAAGTTCAGTCAGATCTTCGACGTCATCGTGTTGTTGGTTCTAACGATCGGGGCGCTGTATATTCCGTTGTGGATGGGACTCGCCGGCAGCGCCAAAACTTCCAACGTCCCCGACAATCCAACGTGGGAGGGGTTGGGCCAGAACGCGGTCATGGTCGAAAAATGGAACGCGCTGGGGTATCCCGACGCAGCCTCGGCGGCGGAACTGATCACCAGCCGGTTCGACTATTCGTTCTCGATCGTCAGCTTGCTGGTGATGATCGTCGTGATCGTCGGTTACTTCGCCATCTTGCTGCGGTTTTCCGAACAGGAATACCGCGAGGTGATCGCGGAAAAGTTTGACGGCAACTGAGGCGCAGAGGGAAAAACATCATGGATATCTGGAATATCGCGGAATACGCGGCCTGGGCC
>JBBSBK010000143.1:0-5696 GCA_038251315.1 Rhodobacterales bacterium
GGCGGGGCGTTCAGCCCGTTCGGCGACATCACCACGCTGATGGTCTGGCAGGCCGAGAAGGTCGAGTTCTTCGAATTCTTTTCGCTTTTCATCCCGTCGGCGGTCAACTGGCTTGTGCCCGCGCTGATCATGTCATTTGCGATCAAAACGTCAGATGTGCACGTGCAGAACGATCCCATCGCGCTCAAGCGAGGGGCATGGGTGATGATCGCCCTGTTCGGACTGACGCTGACCATGGCGGTTCTAGCCCATGTCATGCTCGACCTGCCGCCGGTCATCGGCATGATGACCGGTCTGGGCCTGCTGATGCTGTATGGATATTTCCTGCAACATCGTGAACATAGCGAGTTCGAGCCACCGACGATTCCGGATGGCGTGGACATCGATCTGCGCGCCGTGATCGAGCGTGACTTCAAGCCGCGCGCCAAGCCGTTCGATGCAATGATCAGTATCAAGAACCTGGAGTGGGACACGCTGTTATTCTTTTTCGGGATCCTCATGGCGGTCGATGGTGTGGCTGAATTGGGTTATCTGGTCGAGACGTCCAAGTTCCTGTACGGCACACTGGGCCCGACCATCGCCAACAGTCTGGTGGGTGTCCTGTCAGCCATTGTGGACAACATTCCGGTGATGTCCGCCGTTCTCAAGATGGACCCCGAGATGGTGCATGGCCAATGGATGCTGGTCACGCTGACGGCCGGCGTGGGTGGATCGCTTTTGTCGGTCGGGTCGGCGGCCGGGGTGGCCCTGATGGGCGCGGCCAAGATGCCCAACGCAGATGGCAAGATGACATCTGTCTACACCTTCATGGGGCACCTGCGGTGGAGTTGGGCGGTGCTGCTGGGCTATATCGCCAGCATCTGGGTCCATACCCTGCTGCATGTGATGCAATAGCGCCATGGCGGCGGACCTGGCCGCGGGGATCGCCGGGTGTCGGCTGTGCGCGGATCGGTTTGCGGCGACGGCGACTGCCCACGCGCCGCGCCCGGTGGTCTGGTTCCGCCCCGGCGCGCGCCTGTTGATCGCCGGGCAGGCCCCCGGAGCGCGCGTCCATGCTGCGGGTCGCCCCTTTGCCGATCCGTCCGGCGTGCGCCTGCGCGACTGGCTGGGGCTGGATGAGCCGACGTTCTATGACCGCGACCGGGTGGCGATCGTGCCGATGGCGTTCTGCTTTCCGGGCTACGATGCCAAAGGGGCCGACCTGCCGCCACCTGCAATCTGTGCCCAGACCTGGCATGCCCGGGTCATGGACCTGTTGCAGTCGGTCCGGCTGCTGGTGCTGGTCGGCGGTCACGCGCAGCGCTGGCATCTGGGGGTCAGGGCCGGCGTCACCGACACGGTGCGCGACTGGCGTGCCCATGCGCCGCAGGTCTTTGCGCTGCCGCATCCGTCATGGCGCAACACCGGCTGGATCCGGCGCAATCCGTGGTTCACAGCCGAGGTGCTGCCGGCCCTGCGGGCGCGTGTCGCGGCGGTGATGGCCGATGCAGACTGAGCTGGACCTTGCCCATGCGGCGATGGAGGCCGCTCCGGACGACGACATTGCCCGGCTGCGATTCTACGAGAGGCTGGCAGATGGCGAAGTGTTTCTGCTGCTGGCCAATGCAGCCACCGACGACCGGGTGACGCCCGATCTGTTCGAGGTCGAAGGCCTCACTTACGCGCTTGTGTTCGACCACGAGGAGCGGCTGGCGGCTTTCGTCGGCAAGATTGCGCCGTTTGTCGGCATGTCGGGTCGGGCGTTGACGGCAATGCTGGCGGCGCAGGGAATCGGGATCGCCCTCAACCCTGATGCCGCTTCGTCGGCCATGCTGATTCCGCCGAATGCGGTTGACTGGTTGGCCACGACGCTGGCGCAACGTCCGGCGGTAATGACCGCTCGCCCGGTCAGGGTTTTCGCGCCGCGTGACCTGCCCGAAGCTTTGCTGCGGACTCTGGACCACAAGCTGGCGGCGGCGGCAGGCCTTGCACAGGCGGTCTGGTTGGTCGGGGTCGAATACGCC
Source organism: Rhodobacterales bacterium (assembly GCA_038251315.1). Taxonomy (GTDB): domain Bacteria; phylum Pseudomonadota; class Alphaproteobacteria; order Rhodobacterales; family Rhodobacteraceae; genus JBBKXP01. Next base: position 2,004 of record JBBSBK010000143.1, read on the forward strand.
GATGGCGGGCGGGGCCATATGCTCGGTTTCGTTGGGGCGATGCCAGAGGCGGAAAGGGCTCTGGCGGCGGCGGTGGGCGAGTCACTCGTCTTTTCGGGGATTGATGCGGGGGCGCTGGACGTCACGTTTCTGGCGGCGTTCGATCCGATCATCGGGCGTCTGGCGCGTGTCGGTTTGCGATTTGATCTGCCCGAACTGGTTACGCCAGCCGCGCCGCTGGCACCGGGCATGGATCCGGGCAAGCCGCCAAAGCTGCGCTAGGGATTTGAGCCGGCGGAACGGGCGGCATTCATGACCATGCGCAACTCACCGTCTCTGGCTGTTCACGCTTGTCATCTGGCGGACTGGGTCGATGATCAATCGTTTCGGCTCCGAGGTCCGGACCACGCGGATGTATTCGTATGGTGCGGGGCCCGCTGAGGGTCTTGCGCCTGCGGACAAAGATGTCGGCCATGACGTCCGCGAGGTTCGTGGCCGTTGTTCGTGCCTGCCGAAATGACGGATTCCCGGTTCTCGTCACAAACTCCTCGAAAGAAGACCGCTTGCGCCAGGTGACCATTATCTTCCAATTGATCCCGATCCCTTTCCCAGCGGACGAGCGAAGCTTCACATCGCATCACATCACCGCCGAACGAGCTGATGCCAGTCGCGGGGCAGCCGGAAAGATGGCGATTGCGGCGCGGGTTGGTGTCGCTGGATGTTCGGACTGGTTACCGCAAGAAACCATTCTCTATGAAAACTGTCATCTACATCGCGAAATGACGATAGATTTGGCACCGGATGCCACCTGCCTTTTCTGCGAAAGTATCGTGTTGAGCCGCCATGAGATGGGTGAGGAACTCATGCACGCCCGTCTGACCGACCAAGGCCGACGTGGGTTTGCGGGATGGCTTGATCCACAAAATCGGCAAGGCGGGTAAAGGAAATGCTTGCCGGCGCCATCCAAGGCTCACGATGCTTGATCGGGATGCTAAATCAGCCGATATTGGTCTTGTTCGGCATGCCACTTGGGCAATGTCGATCATGCCGGACCGGGTGCAAAGATGGCGACCTTCAGAACCGCGTTCCTGATCACAGCCGTCGCTGCGGCCGGAGCATGCACGCCGCCACGGGCAATCGGAACCGAGGAGCTTGCTGGAACCGAGTGGAGGCTGGTCGCGATGGAGGGCCGCCCTGTGGTCACGGATCCAGAACGCCCATTCGTCCTCGCCTTCGCCGGTGACGGCAAGGTCAGCGGCCAGGCCTGCAATCACTTCGGCGGTGAATACCGGCTGCAGGGCCAGCGGATCATTATCGGACCAGCCACCATGACCGAAATGTCATGCGGCGAGGCCATGGACCGTTTGGAGGTCCGTTTTCTACAGATCCTCTCCGCACCTCTCGATTACCGGTTCGCGTCCGAAGGCGACCTGCTCTTGGGCGACCCGGACCAGCCGATACTGCGGCTCGTTCCGGGAACGGATGACGGCAGTTCGCAGATCGTCACCGGGCAGTGGGGTGGCCGCCATGTCGGCCTCGTGCTCGATGCGACTGGCGGAAACCTCGAATACGACTGCGCCAGCGGCCGCATTGAGGGCCCTCTGTCCATCGATCGTCTTGGGCGGTTTTCAGCCCGCGGTTATCACACACCAGGGGAGGGCGGCCCAGCGCGGCAAGGACATCCGCCGCCTCGTCTGTCTGCGATATATTCAGGTCGAATCAGCGGCGGTGTGATGACACTGCTGGTGCGGATGCCTTCGGCCAATCTGGTCATCGGGCCGCTGTCGCTGCGGAAGAGCGCCGAGCCGATCATTCTCCGGTGCCTCTAGGCGACAACCGGCAATGACGATTATTGGCGGCATGCTGAACGCGCAGGCAGAGCCCTTCTTCGTTCTCTCTGGCTACGATCCAAGATCAGTGGAGAGTCAGTTTCCGGCACGCACTGCGGCTTGCGAAGCCAGCCACTTCGAAATAAATAGCCATCTGGGAGAATGTCGGATCCATAGGACCTTTAAACTTCATCTGGTGCCACCGCGCATTGCAAGGGACCGGAGAAGGAACGAGACATGAATTTGCGCAAGCCTCTGCTGCGGCTCGGAGAGGCCCGCTTCATCGGCGTATTCTCTTGGCCGCTGGAGCCCGGACACCCGTCGATGACTTCGCCTGAATGCGTTGATATTGGCAGCCCCGATGTATCCGATTGCACGTCGTTGCGCAACGTCATGACCCCTTGCAGCGCTGCCGCCTTTGATGTGGCCATGTTGAAAGGCCGTCCCTTCAAACTTCGCCTTGAACTCGTCAAAGGAAACCTTGTCGAGATCACCGCCGTTTGCGAAGGCCTGGGCGTCGATCGCAGAATGTCCGGGACGCTGGAAGATATCAGTCAGGCCCGGTCAGAAATCGCCGATCTGACCGCGCGCGAGGAATTTTGCCGCGCGATCGCCGAGAATTCCCCGGCGATGCTATGGATGAATGGGCGATCAGTTCGGCAAATGCGTGTTCCTCAATCAGTCCCAGCGGGATTTCTGGGGCGTCGATCCGGACGATCTGTCGACCTTCGACTGGGGATCGACACTCCACCCCGAGGATGCAGACAAGCTGTCGGGTCCATTCGGCAAAGCGATGGCCGACCATACGGCCTTTACCGTCGAGGCGCGCTACATCCATGCGGACGGACAATTCCGCACCCTGCGAACGACTGCGCGGCCGCGATTTGACGATATCGGGAATTTTCTCGGCATGACGGGGGTCAACACCGACATCACGGACCTGCTGGATGCCGAAGTGCGCAGCAAGCTCTTGATGGGCGAACTGAACCATCGCACCAGGAACATTCTGACCGTGGTGCAGGCCGTGGCCCGCCAGACGGCGCGCAACGCCGACCCTGCGGATTTCCAGACTGCTTTCCGGCAACGCCTGAATGGCATGGCGGCCAGCAATGACCTTCTGCTCAAGAACGATTGGCACGGCGTGACCATGGCCGAATTGGTCGAGGTGCAACTGAGCCATCTGAAGGATTACTTCGGCCGCAGGATCTTCATAGAAGGCCCGGAATTGAAGTTGACTTCACTTGCGGCGCAAACTGTCGGGATGGCATTCCACGAACTGGCAACGAACAGCATGAAGTATGGCGCACTTTTGACCAGCAAAGGGCGGATCGACCTTTCCTGGGCCGTTACCTCTGGCACGCCGGGCTTTGTGGTGAACTGGATCGAAAGCGGTTCCGGGCCAATTGCCGTGCCAGAAACTTCACCGGCAGGTAAAGGTTTCGGGCACACGGTCATTGTCGATATGATCGCATCGGCACTCAACGCGACCGTCGACGTTCGGTTCGATCCGGATGGCTTCAAATGGCTCGTCAACGCCCACTCGGATGTTGCTCTGAGCGAGTGACCCTTTCGATCTGGGCGGGACACCTAAAGCGGTTTGCTTTTATTCTGACGCATATCCTGCGGCTTTGAAGAAATTCCAGCACTCTTCGGGATCGAAGAGGCCGCAGATGTTGCCGAGGGCTTGGATGAGGGTATCGTAGGTTCTTGCGCCGATGCGTCGGAGATGTGCTTTCAGCTTTGAGAAAGCCATCTCGATCGGATTGAGGTCTGGCGAGTATGCGGGCAGGAAAAGCATCCAGCACCCATGGTCTTTCAGTATCTCGGACGCCTTTGGGCTCTTGTGGGTGGACAGGTTGTCGAGGATCACGACTGTACCGGGCGA
>JBBSBK010000144.1:0-5676 GCA_038251315.1 Rhodobacterales bacterium
CCAAATCCGGGCTTTCAGCCGGACCGCACGAAGGCGCCGCTGATCCTGATCGGGGCGGGCACCGGGATCGGCCCCCTGGCTGGGTTCCTGCGTGCCAACGGGGGGCACCGGCCAATGCATCTGTGGTTCGGCGCGCGCCACCCGCAAGCCGATTACCTGTACGCCGAAGACCTGACCGACTGGCAGGGCGACGGGCGTCTGACCGGGCTGCACACCGCCTTTTCCCGCACCGGACGGCGGCATTATGTGCAGGACGCGCTGCGCGAGGATGCCGAGGCGATCCGCCGTCTGATGGCCCAAGGCGCGCGGGTCATGATCTGCGGCGGCCGTGACATGGCGCAGGGCGTGCGCGATGCGATGACCGAAATCCTGCTTCCCATCGGTCTGTCGCCTGCAACGCTGAAGGCAGGGGGACGGTATGCCGAAGACACTTACTGACACGACGTCGGCGCTGGATGGCCCGACGATGGGCACCCGCTGGTCGGTGCTGATCGACGATCCGAACGTCGAGGCCAGTATGCAGGCCCGGTTTCAGGCGGTGGTGGATGAGGTGGACGCCCAGATGTCAACCTGGACGCCCGCCAGCGATCTGATGCGCCTGAATGCCGCCCCGCTGGACGCCTGGGTGCCGCTGCCCGACCGGCTGCTTACGGTGTTGCAGGCCGGACTTGCGATCAGCCGCCAGACCGGTGGCGCGTTCGAGATGAACGTCGGCGACGCCGTTCGCGCCTGGGGTTTCGGGCCCGATCCGATCGCGCTGGATGCGATCCGCACCGCGAGTGCGTTGCAGCGCGTTTCCGCTACAGAGGTGCTGGAGGTGGATATGGCAAACCTGTGCGCCCGCAAATCTGCCCCACTGGTGCTGGACCTGTCAGGAATTGCCAAGGGCTATGGCGTGGATTGCCTTGCGGAAATCGCCACATCGCATGGCGTCAACCATGCCCTTTGCTCCATCGACGGTGAAGTGCGGGCCGTTGGCACGCGGCGGGGCGGGCGGCCTTGGGCGGTCGGGATTGATGCACCGCAAGACGGGCCAAGGGGTGATCATTCTGTGCTGGCACTCACTGATACCGCCGTCGCCACGTCGGGCGACTATCGCCACTTTGTCACGGTGGGTTCGTCGCGCCTGTCCCACACGATAGACCCTCGTCGCGGCGCGCCGCTGGTCGACGCCCCTGCGTCCGTTACGGTGCTTTCGCAGTCCTGCATGCTGGCTGACGCGATGGCGACGGCGCTGATGGTGATGGGCGAAAAGTCTGGTCTGGAATTTGCGCGGCGGAATGAATTCAGCGCGCTGTTCCTGCTGCGCAGTTCGGGGCAGGTGATCAGCGTTGGTACTGGGGTCTTCGCTTCCGGTTGTTGAGGATCAATGCGCAGTTGGCCGCTTGCTGGGGCGCACTGTCCCTGCATCGGGTGTCCGCTCAGGGCCGGGTGCGTTGCTGACAATGCGAAGCCATCCTTGTCGCCGCGCCTCGATCGAATATCGGTATGGCCCTAAAGCGGTTGCCTGACGGTTTTGCTCAGGGGGGTGGGATTCTTGTCTGACACGATCTTGCCATCGGGTCGCGCACTTTCCTAACGGTTTGCGGCAGTTCCATGCGACACGACGCCGAAGTTTATAGCCCAAAGATGGGCTAACCATGGGATATCGCAGGGTTAGTCAGGTTGTCCGGACGGCGCTCATAATCTGAAGGCCACAGGTCACAATCCTGTTCCCGCAACAAAATATTGAAATGATTACAATGACAAACACCCCGCCTCACCGCAGGGCTTTTGCATGTCCGCCAGACGGGTCAATAATAGGTCAACAAAACAGGGCAAACTGCGGCTTGCCGATGCTGCTCGCATGGCACTCTCGTTTCTCGTTTGGAAAATTACGTTGTAAAAGGCGCTGTATGTCCCTCCACCGACCGCGTCTCAGGATCGTCCGGTAAAATACCCCGCGGCGATTTTGGCCGTGATTTCGACCTGCGCATTCGTCGAGATGCGGTCTGTCGGGATTTCAATCTGGGTATCGAAAGTGATCCCAGCGGCCAATAAAGCGTTACTTTTCAAGTTGCTCATCGAGACCCATTTCCAAATGCGGGTCACTCCCAGCCAATGAAGTACGTCGGGAAACAGGGCTTGCAGGCGCATATCTGCAACCCCTGCAACCTCGCAGGTGCGCTGAAAATATGCGTCAGACTTGTCACCAAGATCAGCGCTCTTGCGGGCGTTATAGACCATCAATTTCATCACCTCGCCCAAAGCCCGGCCTTCCTTGCGGTTGTAAACCACGATCCCGACGCCACCGCTCTGCGCGCCCCGGATGCATTCCTCGATCCCCTGAACAAGGTAGGGGCGGCACGTGCAAAGGTCCGATCCGAACACATCCGATCCGTTGCACTCGTCATGGACGCGGCAGGTTACTCGACCCTGCTTTTGCCCCAGCAGCGAAGGATTACCGAATATATAGACGCTGGAGCCACCAATCGGCGGCAGGTACAGTTTGAGATCGGGGCGGGTGACAAGTTCGGGAAACATCCCGCCCGAATGATCGACGATAGCCTGCCGCATCACGGCTTCGTCGATCCCAAGCCTGGCGGCGACTCCGGGCATATACCAAACCGGCTCAATCGCGATCTTGGTGACGGCGATATCGCTGTTTTCCAGCAGAACCGTGCCATCCGCAGTCAGAGTCCCGTTCGCCATAGCCTGTGCGATCTCAGCGATCGCGAGCCGTCCTGTGGTGACCGCAATCGACGGGCGCAGGCGGCGGCCCCCGGCAATGTCGGCCCTGAAATCCTGCGCGGTGCGGTGACCCCAAGGGTCTAGGGTCACTATCTTTGACGGATCGCTCCATTGTGGGAACGGGCCGATGGCAACTGCGGGTTGGGTTCCGTGATAGTCGGGCTGATGTCCGGGGTGAAGGTCACCTTTTGCCACCGCGAGCGCGCGATAGGTGGCATAGGTGCCCGCATGAACCCCGATGGCGTTACGATCTGGCGCGGGCGAGGTCACCACCGGCCCGCGCGACCACGCCGTTGGCGCCCCCCACACAATTGGCGCGGTCACGCGACAGGTCTTTCAGGCAGCGTTTCGGGAATGGTTTGCCACATGCTCCGCGCATCTGGATCACGTCCACCGCGCGCCATAAACAATACCTGCTCGATCCGGCTTGTCCCGACGATCAGGGCTGCCACGATCACCAACCAGCCAGCCCCAGTTATTGTGACGGCGGGCCAGAGCGCGAACAGCACCAGGGCGCCCAACCGAGCCGAATGGAAATGAAACATGATGATCCGCCCCGTGATGGCGCGGGACACCGCCAAGTATATGATCGGGCCTAAGAAAAGAACCATCATCGACAGCGGGTAATCAGTGAAGAGCCGGGGCAATGCGAGCCACAAAAACCCGGCGATCGCCAGAGAGAATACATTATCGACAACCGAATCCAGAACCGCTCCGAACTCGGAACAGCGTCCAGATCGCCGCGCCAGCCAACCGTCCAGCCCATCGGTCGCTACCGCCAATACATACAGCCCTAACGCAGCCTGGTTCATATGGCGCATCAGCAACATCGCGATTGGCACAATCAGTGCGCCCCGCAGCAGGGATACGACGTTTGCTGTCTTGACCGGCCCGCCTTCGTCTAACAGGTAAGTAACACTCATTGGCCATTCTCCTCGATCCGCAGGCGCAAAGTGGTCGGGCGGGCGATCAGGCGTTCGGCGGGATACGCGTTGCCGTGCATTGGGCAGACGACCGCACCCTGATCGCTGACATAACCAAACTTCAACGGCCCGCCGCGATGTGGACAATGATTGTGCACCAGATAAAGATCTCCTTGATACGACAGCAAAAAGTAGTCGCGTCCGTCACGCGTAATCGGGGGCAAGTCGCGCCCTATCCAGGTACTGACTGCCATCGCTAAACTTCGCGACCGATGGCGCCTGCGGGAAAGCCAGCAAAAGCGGTGGCGGAAATTTCACCGATCCCGCCCACCTGCAGCCGTGCCCTGCCTGCCGCAGTATCTGGCGTCACACAGGCGGCTGTCGGATCAATCGAGGCCAAACCATAGCGCGCGTGGCCTGCCTGCACCGCGTTGTGAACGGCCTGACTTATGGCCAGCAGATGCCGGTCAGCCAACCCAAAGGCCGCTCGAGTCAATTCTGCGCCGAGGATGATCTCGTGACCTACCTCTTCACCAAAGCGACTGACCAGCGGCAGGACCACCTCGTTGACCACCATGTCGGAATGGTGGATGTCGATATGCGCATGCTCACCGAAATAGGTCGCATCGACGGTCGGGTGATGCTTGCGCAGGTAGCGGTAATGGTCGCCTGTCGACCGCTGATAGCTGGTTTCCGCGAAAAGCAGAAAACCGATCTGGCGAAAGAAATTGCGTGGGCTGTGGAACAGCGAATGGATGACGTTGTGCAGGAAAATCGCCGGCGTGTCGAACAGCGGCCAATAGCCGTTGTAATGCTCGGACAGACCAAACCCACGCAGGGTCTTGCGGTACAAGACGCTGTGTTTCTTGTCGTGAACACCGTAGCCGAACTCGTCGATCAGAATGCGGAAAAGTGCCGATTGCGGCGGGCCATATTCGCCGATGACGCCAAGCGCCGAGGCGGACGCTTCTGCCAGCAGATCGGTTGACGACTGGATCAGGAAGTTGCGGTAGTAATGCTCCCGGTCGGGCAGTTCGTCCAGCCACAACAGGAAATCGCCGGGTGGGGCAGACTGGACACCGACCAGCATCGCCTTGACATAATCGGTGCAGGACTGGCCGGTTGCCGCATGGGTGACCTGTTCTGCCATCGGCCCGATCAGCGTCGCCTCCAGTGCGGCACGATGGCTATCCAGCCGCATCATTCCAGCAGGGTCGTAGTAGCGCTGCATTTGCGACACGACCGACGCGGTTGCATCATCCGGCAAAAGAACGAACCGCCCCTGATAGCTGCGCATCAGCGCTTGGTTCCGCACATGGTTCAGCATTTGCGGTGTGGGGTTGCGGGCCAAACTGGTGTCGTCGATCCGCAGATCATAGACGATGGCGGGCGCAGCGCCCGTTCGCTCGCGCAAGTCGGCACCAAGGGTCAGCAGGTCATCGACTGTCATGGGGATGCGCCTTTCATAGGCTCATAGACCGACACCCCTACACCACCGATCAGCCGCCATTCCACGGCCTGCCAGCGTGACAGGGATACCGGCATGTTGTGTGGATCGGCCGCGAGGTAGGTTGGGGCATCGACCGCACCGCTGATCACCGGGATATGCTTGATGACGATGCGGTCAACCAACCCGGCGGCATACAACCCATGCAGCAGGCGGCTGCCCCCCTCGACCATCAGACGCGCGATCCCGCACGCTTCCAGGCGTTTGGCCAGCAGCGCCAGATCGACAGTGGTGTCGCCGCACTCCATCAGAGTGACGCCCGGCGCGGCGGTCAGCCTGTCCCTCGTCGCTGTGGGCAGGTTTTCCGGCACTGCGAACAAGGTCGGAAAGCCATCGGTAAGGATGTAACTGTCCGGAGGAATGCGCCCGTCATTCGTCGGGATAACACGCAGCGGGTTCTGTCCGGCCGCGTGGCGGACTGTAAGCTGCGGGTTATCGACACGCACTGTTCCAGCGCCCACCATGATCGCATCATGCCGGGCGCGTTCCGCGTGGAACCATTGGCGCAGTTCTGCG
>JBBSBK010000145.1:0-5240 GCA_038251315.1 Rhodobacterales bacterium
ACAACTGCTGACCGACCTGACCGATCGCACGTTCAACTGCATCACGGTCGACAGCGACACCTCGACATCGGACACCTTGCTGATGGGGGCGACCGGGGTATCTGGGGTCGACGTGACCGGCAACGCCGATTTCGCGGCGGCGCTGGAACAGGTCATGCTGGACCTTGCCCTGCAAGTTGTCCGCGACGGCGAGGGGGCGACGAAGTTTGTCACGGTCAAGGTAACGGGCGCGGCAGATCAGGCCGACGCCCGCAAGGTCGGGCTGGCCATCGCCAATTCGCCACTGGTCAAGACCGCCGTCGCCGGGCAGGATGCGAACTGGGGGCGGATCGTCATGGCGGTCGGCAAATCCGGCGCGCAGGCCGACCGCGACAGGCTGGCGATCCGATTCGGCGCCATCACCGTAGCGCGAAACGGATTCCGCGATCCGGATTATTCCGAAGACGCAACCAGCGCCTACATGAAGCAGCAGGAACTGGAAATCGGCGTCGATCTGGGGATCGGCAGCGGTGCCAGCACCGTCTGGACCTGCGATCTGACCCACGGATACATCGACATCAACGCCGACTACCGGTCTTGAAGACTCTTCTCGTGTCCGCCGTCGCGCTGATCGACGTCGATGGGCGGATTTTACTGGCGCAACGCCCTGCGGGCAAATCGCTGGCCGGGCTGTGGGAATTTCCGGGCGGCAAGGTTGAGCCGGGCGAAACCCCCGAAGCCGGACTGATCCGCGAATTGCACGAGGAACTGGGGATCGAGACGTGGCAATCCTGCCTGGCCCCGCTGACTTTTGCCAGCCACACCTACGACGATTTCCACCTGCTGATGCCGCTGTTCGCCTGTCGGCGCTGGCAGGGCACCCCGCAGGGGCGCGAGGGGCAGTCACTCGCCTGGGTGCGCGCCGCAGACCTGCGCAATTACCCGATGCCGCCCGCCGATTTGCCGCTGATACCCATCCTGCGTGACTGGCTTTGACCCTTACCGTTCCGACGCGGATGAAAATTACGACAAATTTTACGATAATCTATCAAAAATTAAGTGATTATTAGTTTCTGCCGGTCTAGGCTGGATGGACGTCGATCCTTGGGGAGGGGTTAAATGCTGCGTACGATCATTTTGGGAAGCTGCATATCGGTTCAGGGACAGTTCGTCCGACAATTGGACAATGGCAAGATCGTGGTTCAGGTCGGCGACCGCACGTTCGAGGGCAAGCCGGTCAACAGGGCCGTGTGAGCTGCTCTGAACATGAAAATGGGGCCGTCCTGCGACAAGCTCCGTCCGCATGTGCTGCAGATCAAGGTTGATCCGCATGACTACTCGTCAAGAGATCGGAAGTGAACCTGTAACCAGCGCTGATGCGCCCGATCAGACGGGTGGAATCAACACGATTTTGCCAACGTGTCGTTTCTCTTGGAAGGCACGCTGCGCGTCGGCAATCCGGGCGAGCGGATAGGTATATGCCAGGAGCGGTCTGATCTCGCCCTTTTCGATGTACGAAATCAGATTCGGGAAAACAGGAAAATCCCACGCGGTGCAGCCCATCAGCGTAATATCCCTGAGGTACATGTCGCGCAGATCCAGTTCCACGACGGGTCCGGCAATCGCGCCGGACGATACGTATCGCCCGCCGCGACGGAGCACCTTCAGCATCGAACCGAAATTCACGCCGGCAACGTTGTCGATGACCACATCGACGCTTTCCACGCCAAGGGCCTCGATCGGGTCATCCTCTCGCAACAGGACCCGATCCGCACCGATGTCCTGCAGCAGAGGGCGTTTGGACGCGCTGGTGATTGCGATCACGTCGGCGCCGCGACGTTTGCCAAGCTGAATGAGTGCCGATCCCACGCCGCCCGACGCGCCCGGCACCAGAACGCGCATCCCGGCAGCAATGCCCGCGCGGTGAACCATATTCTCGGCTGTGCCATAGGCGCAAGGAATCGACGCAAGCTCTGCGTCGGTCCAGTCGGAGTTGACTGCGAACACTTCCGACTCGGCTACAACAACGTATTGCGCAAAAGCTCCGTCAATATCGGACCCGAGCCACATCGTTTCCATGCTGCCAAAGCCATTCTTGCGCATACACGGGCGGACCAGCACACGCGCCCCAATCCGGCTTTCATTGCCTCCGGGTCCAACGGCAACAACCCTCCCACAACAATCGGTGCCCTGAATGAGAGGGAAAGGCGTCGCGCCGTTCCATCCGCCATCCGCCTGTTCGGCAACGCCTTCAAGGTTGTCGGTGCCATCCTTGACCGAGGACGAATACCAACCAAGCCGGGTGTTGATGTCGGTGTTGTTGAGACCTGCGGCGAGCACCCTGAGCAGTACCTGGCCTTGAACCGGCCTGGGCACGGGAACTTGCTTGTATTCTAGCCTTTCGTAACCTCCGTTTCCGGTGGTCACGACGGCCATCATGAGTCCGTCTGCAACAGACTGCTCAACCTGCATCCTCGCGGGCCTTCTCACAGTTGAGAACGAGCATACTGCAAAAGGCTGATTTGTCTGGCGGATTCAACTGATCGTTGCAACATAATTGCCAAGGGGCTGTCCTGCGACAGCCCCTTTTCGTTGTCCAAACGCGATCAGAGCGTGCGCACGACCGATGTCCGCTCGAAAATCTCGATGACGTCGCCGGGGCGGATGTCGTCGTAGTTTTCGAAGGCCATGCCGCATTCCTGGCCCGACTGGACCTCGGGCACTTCGTCCTTGAATCGTTTCAACGTCTTGAGCGTGCCTTCGTGAACGACGACGTTGTCGCGCAGCAAACGCACCCCGGCGGATCGGCGGGCGACACCTTCGGTGACGAGACAGCCCGCGACCTTGCCGACGTTCGAGACCTTGAAGACCTCTTTGATGCTGGCATAGCCGATGAACTTTTCCTTGATTTCGTTCGACAAAAGACCGCTGGCGGCCTTTTTGACGTCGTCCACAAGGTCGTAAATGACCGAATAATACCGAATCTCGACGCCCTTCTGGTTGGCCGTCTGACGGGCCGACGCATTGGCGCGGACGTTGAACCCGAACACCGGTGCGCCCGATGCCTCGGCCAGACCGATATCGGTTTCGGTGATCGCGCCGACGCCGGAATGCAGCACGCGCACGCGGACCTCGTCGTTCCCGATCTTTTCCATCGCCTGCACGATCGCCTCGGCAGACCCTTGCACATCGGCCTTGACCACGATGGGCAACTCGCTGACGCTTTGGTTCGCCTTGGCATTCGCCATGAGCTGTTCCAGCGTGGTGGCGGCCCCGGCGGCGGCGCGTTTTTCCTTGGCGGCTTTTTCACGGTAGGTCGCGATTTCGCGCGCCTGACCTTCGGTATCGACCACGTTCAGCACGTCGCCCGCTTCGGGTGTGCCGTTCAGGCCCAGCACCTCGACCGGAACCGACGGTCCGGCCTCTTTGATCCGATCGCCCTTGTCGTCGATCAGTGCACGTACCTTGCCCCACTGTTCGCCAACGACAAAGATGTCGCCTTGCCGCAGCGTCCCGTTCTGAACCAGCACGGTCGCCACAGGGCCACGGCCCACGTCAAGCTGCGCCTCGATCACGGCGCCGGTCGCAGCCCGCGCGGGGTTGGCCCGCAGGTCAAGCAATTCAGCCTGCAACGCGATGTTTTCCAGCAGATTGTCGAGCCCCTTACCGGTCACGGCCGAGACTTCGACATCCAGCACGTCGCCCGACATCTTTTCGACAATGACTTCGTGCTGCAACAGATCGGTGCGCACCTTGTCAGGGTTGGCTGACGGCTTGTCGATCTTGTTGATCGCGACGATCATCGGCACTTTCGCGGCCTTGGCGTGGTTGATCGCCTCGATGGTCTGCGGCATCACCGCGTCATCTGCGGCCACCACCAGCACGACAATGTCGGTCACCTGCGCGCCACGGGCTCGCATCGACGTGAACGCGGCGTGACCGGGGGTATCGAGAAAGGTCAGCAGCGACCCGTTCACATTGACCTGATAGGCGCCGATGTGCTGGGTGATCCCGCCAGCCTCGCCGGCCACGACCTTGGTCTTGCGAATCGCGTCCAGCAGCGACGTCTTGCCGTGGTCCACGTGGCCCATGACCGTGATGATCGGCGGGCGCGTGATCAGCAGTTTCGGATCGTCCTTGACCACGTCGATCACCTGTTCGACGTCAGCATCCGAGACGCGCACGACCTTGTGCCCGAATTCCTCGATGATGAGTTCGGCGGTGTCAGCGTCGATGGTCTCGTTCTGCGTCAGCATCATGCCGTTGTTCATCAGCGCCTTGACGACGTCGGACACCCGTTCGGCCATCCGGTTGGCAAGCTCGCTGACCACGATGGCCGGGGGCAGGCTGACGTTGCGCACGACTTTTTCGCGTTCGACGTTGCCACCCATCGCCTTTTGGCGGGCGCGTTCCTGCTTGCGCTTCATCGCGGCCATCGACCGCTGGCGGCCACCCTCGCCGCCCGAAAGGGCGTCGTTCAGGGTCAGCTTGCCAGCGCGGCGGCCGTCGTCTTCGCGAGTCGTCTTGGGTTTGGCGACAGTCTTGTCGGTGCGCACATCGCGTTCGCGGTCGGGCTTGCGCGGGCCAGAGGCCGAGCGGCCCGAATCCTCGACCGCCGGTTCGCCCGGCACCGATGCGGCGGCTGCGCGGCGGGCGGTTTCCTCGACCTTGGCCTTTTTGCGTTCTTCATCTTCGGCCTTGGCGCGGACCCGTTCTTCGTGTTCGCGTTCTTCGGCCTCTTTCGCCTCGACCTCGGCGCGGCGGCGGTCGCGCTCTTCAGAACGCACCTTCTCGTCGGCTTCGCGCTTGGCGGATTCCTCGCTTTCGCGGGCTTTGGCCATCGCCAAAGCCTTCATCCGGCGCTCAAGTTCGACGTCAGATATGCCCGCCGGACGCCGTGACGGATCGCCCAGCACTGGCGCACCGGTCGTTGTGGTCTTGGCCGGACCGGGCTTGGGAACCACAACGCGCTTGCGTTTGGTTTCGACCACGACGCTTTTGGTGCGGCCGTGGCTAAAGCTCTGCTTTACGCTCCCCGGACGCGACCCGCCGAGCCCAAAGGGCTTTTTGCCGTCAGTATCGCTCATCTAGCTACTTTATCCTTCCCGGCGACAGGTTTATCGCCGTCAATCTCGCGCAGGCTTTTCAGCTTTGCGGCTTCCTCTACAACACGGTTGCTAAGTTGGCCAGTCGCGAGCGCGCCATGTATCACACTTTGCCGCCCGAATGCCAAACCCAATTCCGCAGCCGTCAGACAGCCA
>JBBSBK010000146.1:0-5231 GCA_038251315.1 Rhodobacterales bacterium
TCAGCACCATCATCTGTTCGGTGGCAAATTCGCGCACCTCGGCCAGCCAAAACTGTTCGTCCTTGTCCAGCAGAGTGTCACCGAAATGCGCCTTCATCGCCTCGCCAACCGGGACCAGATAATCGCCGGGATACAGCCCTTCGGCAATTTCGGGCGCATGGCCACGGGCTTCGCGGTAGCGTTCATAGGCAGATCGCGCCAACACATCGACCTGCGCACCGCCGTCGTTGATGTAGTACTCGCGCGTCACGTCAAACCCGGCATAGGCCAGCAAGGATGCCAGCGCGTCGCCGAACACCGCACCCCGCGTATGCCCGACATGCAGCGGCCCGGTGGGATTGGCGCTGACGTATTCGACGTTGACGCGCTTGCCCTGCCCCAAGGTCGATTGCCCGAACCTCGGATCCGTCAGTGCTGCGCGGATCACGCCCTGCCAGACCGTATCGGCCAGCCGCAGATTCAAGAACCCCGGCCCCGCCACATCCGCCGCGACGATACGCGGATCGCTCATCAACCGCGCTGCCAGCGCCTCGGCAATCTGGCGCGGGTTCTGCCCGGCATCCTTGGCCAGCACCATCGCCGCGTTGGTCGCCATGTCACCGTGGGCCGCGTCGCGCGGCGGTTCGACTGTGACCGGATCGGTATTCAACCCCGCAGGCAAGGCCCCATCGGCGACCATGCCGTCAAGGCAGGTCAGCACCAGCGCGCGGATATTGGCAAATAGGTTCATCGGACGTCCTTCCGGCCGGTCGCGGCCAACCCGAGGGGTTTAGCAGAGGCAAAGCCCGCGTCAACGTGGGCGGGCCGCTGTCCCGATCACCCGCCCGTCGTAACCCGCGTCCGCGCGATCATATCCGACCCGGTCAGCCGGGCGTGTTCCTGTATCGCAAAGCGGTCGGTCATGCCGGCGATATAATCGGCAACAATCCGGGCCAGCGCGGTGTCACCGTCTACCGCCTCGACATCCTTGCGCCATTGCCTGGGCAGGTTTTCCGGGGCGGCCATGAACAGCGGAAACAGATCGTTGATGACTTGGGTCACATGTCCGCGCATTTCGACCACGGCAGGGGCGCGGTACATCCGGTGAAACAGGAATTCGCGGATCACCTTGAGGTCGGACCACAGTGCGGGGGTAAACTGCACCAGTGTCCGCCCAGCATGGCGCACGTCCTGCACCGACGCAGGCCCCAGATCGGCGAGGTTGCGGCGGCTGACCACGATCACATCTTCGACCAGAATACCAAAGAACCGCCGCAGCGCCTCGTGGCGGCGGCGATAGTAGTTCAGGCCGGGGTATTTCGCGTCAACGGCGGCAAAGCAGTCGTGCAGCACCGGCAAGTCGGCCAATTCGTCGGTGCTGAACAATTCGGCCCGCAACCCATCGTGCAAATCGTGGTTGTTATAGGCGATATCGTCTGAAATCGCCGCCACCTGCGCCTCGGCCGACGCATGGGTCGCCAGTTCCAGATCGTGGCGGGCGTTGTAGGCCTCAAGCGCATAGGGCAGCGGCGGCACCACCGGACCATTGTGCTTGGCCAAACCTTCCAACGTTTCCCACGTCAGGTTCAGCCCGTCCCATTCGGCATAATGGCGCTCCAACGACGTCACGATGCGGATCGCTTGGGCGTTGTGATCGAACCCGCCGTAGGGCTGCATCAGGGCGTTCAGCGCCTCTTCGCCCGTATGCCCGAACGGCGGATGCCCCAGATCGTGCGCCAGCGCCACCGCCTCGGTCAGATCGACGTTCAGGTCGAGTGCCGCCGATACGGTGCGCGCCACCTGCGCCACCTCGATCGAATGGGTCAGGCGGGTGCGAAAATAATCGCCCTCGTGTTCGATGAACACCTGGGTCTTGTGTTTGAGACGACGAAAGGCGCTGGCATGGATGATGCGGTCGCGGTCGCGCTGAAATGGCGAGCGAAACAGGCTTTCTTCTTCGGGATACAGCCGTCCCCTGGCTGTGTCCGCGCGGGTCGCATAGGAGGCTGCCATGCGCCCTCCCCTTTACTGGTTCTTGTTGTCACTGCCTTTGGATACTATATTTCAATGGTAATCCAACGGATAGGCCCCAATCATGCTGACCCTGCCCCCCAAAGTGACCGACCGCGCCTTTGCCCGTCTGGCCGAAATCGGCGCCGCCGCCCAAGGCAAGGCGCTGCGCGTCGCGGTCGAAGGCGGCGGATGTTCCGGGTTTCAGTACGAAATTGCGCTGGACGCGGTGGGCGACGATGATCTGACGCTACAAGGCGCGGGCGAAACCGTGGTCATCGATTCGGTATCGCTGCCGTTTCTGGCCAGCGCCGTCATCGACTTTTCGGACGAGTTGATCGGGGCGCGGTTCGTGATCGAAAACCCCAACGCGACGTCCAGTTGTGGCTGCGGCACATCCTTCGCGATGTAACGGCGTGAAAATCGCCACCTTCAACATCAACGGCGTCAAGGCGCGGATCGACACGCTGACCGACTGGCTGCGCGAAAGCGCCCCCGATGTAGCCGTCTTGCAAGAGATCAAATCGCAGGACGAAGGGTTTCCGCGCGACGTCATCGAAGACCTGGGCTACCGCGTCGAAACCCACGGCCAAAAGGGCTTCAACGGCGTCGCCATCCTGTCACGCCTGCCACTTGAGGACATAACGCGCGGGTTGCCCGGCGACGACACCGACGAACAGGCTCGCTGGATCGAGGCGACGGTGATGGGCGCGCGCCCGGTGCGCGTCTGCGGCCTGTATCTGCCCAACGGCAACCCCGCGCCGGGGCCAAAATACGACTATAAACTTGCGTGGATGGATCGGCTGCGCGCCCGTGCGCGCGCCCTGCTGGAAACCGAGGACGCGGCCCTGCTCTGCGGCGATTTCAACACCATCCCCCAAGCCATCGACGCTGCCCGCCCGAATGCGTGGCGCGAGGATGCCCTGTTTCGCCCCGAAAGCCGCGCCGCCTATCGGCGCATCTTGAACCTTGGGTTCACCGAAGCCTTCCGCGCCCGCGAACCTGGCCCCGATCATTATTCATTCTGGGATTATCAGGCCGGGGCGTGGGACAAAAACGACGGAATCCGCATCGATCACTTTCTGTTGACCCCGCAATGCGCTGATCTGCTTGACGATTGTTGGATCGAAAGTGGTTTGCGCGGGCGCGACAAACCGTCCGACCATGTTCCCGTCTGGGTCGATCTGGCGGCCTGAATTCAGTTTGGTTTTCGCAAGTAAGATGGGTTTCGACCCATCCGCGTTACATCATGGTCGTAAAGCCACGACATTCTGCCCAGAAACGCTTCGGGTGCCAATCGTCCAAGTCCCGCAAGCCCAAGGTGCGCGACCCGGCGGCGAACCCCGCCGAGATGATAGTTGCGCGCGTTGGCATTCGCGGCCGCAATCGCGCGAATGACTCGCGCCTTGCGCAAGTCTTGATACTGTTGCAGGCCTGCCTCTAGGTCTGAGTCTCTATCGCAACAGGCCGCCAGAACCCAGGCATCCTCGATCGCCAGATTCGCCCCTTGGGCCAGAAACGGCAATGTCGGATGGGCCGCATCGCCCAGAATCGCCAGACCCGGTCGCCACCACGTATCGGCAACCGGATGGCGGAACAGGCCCCAAAGACTGGTCGTTTCGACCCGGTCCAGAATGTCGCGCAATTCGGCGCAAGCGCCCGCAAACGCCGCCCGCAAATTGGCAGGATCGTCGGCGTGGTACCACCCTTCGGCGGCCCAATTGGCGCGTTCCTGGACAGCAACGATGTTCAGCCGCCCGCCCGTCAGCGGATAGGTAACGACATGACCACCGGGGGCCATCCAGATGTAGGCCTCTGGCCGGGCATCCCACGCCACAATCGCCCGCCACGCCACCTGACCGCTGAATTCCGGTGGGCTTGGCCGCACAACAGCCGCCCGCGTTGCCGAATTGATGCCGTCCGCACCGATGACCAGAGTCGCTGTCAGATCGTCCGCCGCAACGGCAGACCCGGTTTGCAGACGCACCCCGGCGGCACCGCAGGCTTCAGCCAGAATCGCAATCAGATCAGGGCGATAGACAAAACGGTATGCCGGCCCCTGCAGCCGGTTCAGATCGAACCGGGTGATCGCCCGCCCCGACATAGCATCCGTCGGCACCACGGCACTAGCCCGCACACCACGGGCGTCCAGCGCTGAACGAAGGCCAAGGGTTTCAAGAACCCGCGCCCCGTTCGGGGTAATTTGCACCCCCGCGCCAACTTCGCCAAAGGCCGCGGCCTGTTCGTAAACGGTCACAACTGCGCCGCGCTGCGCAAAACACAGGGCCGCCGTCAGGCCACCAATCCCGCCACCGATAATCGCGACGTCGCGGGCGGCATTGGCCCCCACGTCAGTCGTCGCGGTGAACTTTTTCGCGCCGCTCGTGGCGTTCTTGCGCCTCAAGGCTCATCGTCGCGATCGGGCGGGCGTCGAGGCGTTTGAGGCTGATCGGCTCGCCGGTGATATCGCAATAGCCGTATTCGCCATCGTCGATCCGGCGCAGGGCCGCGTCGATCTTGCTGACCAGCTTGCGTTCACGATCGCGGGTGCGCAGTTCAAGTGCGCGGTCGGTCTCTTCCGATGCGCGGTCGGCGACATCGGGAATATTACGGGTCTGGTCCTTCATGCCGGCCACAGTATCGCGGCTGTCTTCCATGATCTCGCTCTTCCAGGCCAGCAGCTTGCGCCGGAAATAATCAAGCTGGCGATCGTTCATGAATGGTTCGTCTTCGGCCGGGCGATAATCATCGTCCATGAACACTTCGGATTTCATCCTGGATCCTTTAAGCGGTGCAGTCTGTCCCGGGCTTCCCAGCATCGGTTATCCCCTTGTAATTTTTCGCCCGTTTACGCCTTTGCCCCGCCCCTGTCACCCCCCGAATTATCACATTGTTGCCGCGTTGAACCCGATCCCGGCTGTGCTAAAGTGACTGTTCAGCAAACCCATCCCAAAGGACCAGCAGATGCGCTTTGAAGGCACCGACGCCTATGTCGCCACCGACGATCTGACCGTCGCTGTCAATGCCGCCGTGACGCTGCAACGCCCGCTGCTGGTCAAGGGCGAACCGGGCACGGGCAAGACCGAACTGGCCCGTCAGGTCGCCGCCGCGCTGGGGATGCCGATCATCGAATGGCACCTCAAATCGACCACCAAGGCGCAACAGGGCCTGTATGAATACGATGCCGTCAGCCGCTTGCGCGACAGCCAGTTGGGGGATGCGCGGGTCAACGATGTCGCCAA
>JBBSBK010000147.1:0-5215 GCA_038251315.1 Rhodobacterales bacterium
AGCCCGTCGTAGTATCCCTTGGCGGCATGGATCGGCTTTGACCCACGCACCTTTTCCGCCGGCTCGCCGGTGAACCGCAGGCCGCCCCTGATCCCATGTTTCTCCATCGCCGCCTTGGCCGCAAGCAACCCGCCAAGGCCCGCCATGCCCAGCGCCGAATGGGGGTCGGTATGGCCACCAGCCGCATACCCCAGCCCATCGCGGGGGGCGCGTTCAGAGCGTGGCGCCTGACAGTTGGCAGGGACGGCATCGTATTCGGCATACATGCCAATTGTCGGACCACCCCCAGAATTGGGGCCGTTCGACCATTCTGCGCAAAAGGCCGTGGGCATGCCGCCCGACCCTTCCTCGACGCTGAACCCTTCGGCGCGTAGCCGGGTGACATACCACGCCGCGGAGCGGTATTCGCGCCACGCCGTTTCGCCATAGTCGAAAATGCGGGCGCAATCGGCGGACAACCCGGCGGCGTTTGCGATGACATGGGCGGTTGCTGTGGTCTGGGCGGTGCTGAGCGGCATGCGCCTAGCTAAGACCGACCGCGCGGCCAAGTCAAACTTCCGCGCGGGCCTAGTGTATCACAGGAAATCCGGGAATAGCGGAAACGGCTCGCAAAGCGCCTGGGCGGCAGCGGCGGTCATGCCGATGCTGGCGTTACCGAACCGCGACAGTCCACTGTCGACGGCATTCGCGTCGCGCAGCGAAAAGCTGGTCGGCCTGCCCCGCCGTGGCGGATCGGCGGACGACGTTCGGTAAACCTGGGTCGTCGCGGACATCCGCAGGCCAAAGATGACAAAATCGCCCGCTGCACACCAGACCGCCGAAGCGCTGTTGCGGCGCGGCACATACCCGACGTCGAACGACTGCGGGCCGCTTGGGGTGACGAACAGCCTGTTGCTGGACAGAAAGCCATCGGCAAAGGCCGGCAGTGGTGCGAGGCCGATGAACAGGGCAATGGCAAGGCTGCGCATGGCGGATCTCCGGAGGCGATGCGCGGATGATACGACGCTGCGGGCGTTTTCCCATCCCGGATGTGTTCACCATATCGCGATCCGGCGGCAGCGCAGGAGATGTGTGCAATCTAACGCATACCCTACGGCATTCTCAAGAAATTAATGGACGTCGGGGGCCTGCAGACCTATGACTTACGACTCTGATATACCAAACCCAGAAATCTAAGCGCCTCATCGACGTCCACAACACGAAGGGTGAAATGGTAATCTCCGCGATCCCTGGTTTGCGGAAGTAAGTCTTTCAACTCGACAAAACTAAGACGGCCCAACCTAACCTCCGGCGGTCGCACCCACACCTTCACCCAGTTTTTCGCTGCAGTGAACGAGAACGTCCAATCCTCTAATTCTCGGACGCGGACGCTCGAAACTGCGCCGTGACTCTCGAATTCTAGGCTTGTGTCCTCCAAACGGGTGAAACCCAGTAACAAGCACGCGAAGGCTTGCACGGCTTTCTCGGATTCAAAGTGCCGAAATTGACCGACTACCCCGGATGCTTCGAACGCTGACGGGAGACAGGACTTCACATCACTGATCCAGAAAACTCCGCAACTTGCGTGACCGACTCGGATGCTTCAACTTCCGCAGCGCCTTTGCCTCGATCTGCCGAATACGCTCCCGCGTGACCGAAAATTGTTGGCCCACTTCCTCAAGCGTATGATCCGTATTCATTCCGATCCCGAACCGCATCCGCAGCACCCGTTCCTCGCGCGGCGTCAGCGACGCCAGCACCCGTGTCGTCGTCTCTTTCAGGTTTTCCTGAATGGCCGAATCCAGCGGCAGGATCGCGTTCTTGTCCTCGATGAAATCGCCAAGCTGGCTGTCTTCCTCGTCGCCAATCGGCGTCTCGAGCGAAATCGGTTCCTTGGCGATCTTCATCACCTTGCGGACCTTTTCCAGCGGCATTTGCAGCTTTTCGGCCAGTTCCTCAGGCGTCGGTTCGCGGCCGATCTCGTGCAGCATCTGGCGACCGGTGCGGACCAGTTTGTTGATCGTCTCGATCATATGGACAGGGATACGGATCGTGCGGGCCTGATCGGCAATGCTGCGCGTGATCGCCTGCCTGATCCACCACGTCGCATAGGTGGAAAACTTGTAACCACGCCGGTATTCGAATTTATCGACCGCCTTCATCAGGCCGATGTTGCCTTCCTGAATAAGATCGAGGAATTGCAGACCCCGGTTCGTGTATTTCTTGGCAATTGAAATGACCAGACGCAGGTTCGCTTCGACCATTTCCTTTTTGGCCTGACGCGCCTCTTTCTCGCCCTTCTGGACCTGCTGGACGATGCGACGGAATTCGGTGATGTCGACGCCGACATACTGTCCGACCGTTGCCATCTCGCCGCGTAGTTCCTCGATCTTGTCGGTCGAGCGTTCCAGCAGGGCCTGCCAGCCGCGCCCCGCCTTCACTCCCATATCCTCGAGCCAATTCGGGTCCAATTCCCGACCACGATATTCGTCGATGAATTCGCGCCGGTTGATCCGGGCCTGATCGGCCAGTTTGACCATGCTGGAATCGATGGTCATGATCTTGCGGTTGATGCCGTATAGCTGGTCGATCAAGGCTTCGATCCGCAGGTTGTGAAGGTGCAGCGAATTCACCAGCCCGACGATCTCGCTGCGTAGTTTCTGATACTTGGACTCTTCCTTGGCGGAAAAGGAATTGTCTTCGTTCAAGGTGGCGGACATCCGGGCGTCCTGCATGTCGGACAGTTTGGCGAAATCGCGGGCGATGACCTCGAGCGTTTCCAGAACCTGCGGCTTCAGCGCCGCCTCCATCGCGGCAAGCGACATGTTGGCCTGATCGTCGTCATCATCCTCGTCGTCCTTGACGATCGGGTTGCCGTCGGCGTCCAGTTCATCCTTGTCGTCACCCTCGGCGATTTCAGAACCGCCGTTGTCAACCACGGGCTCAACCGTCGCCTCGCCGTCCAGTTGATTGCCGAACGTGGTCTCAAGGTCGATCACGTCGCGCAGCAGGATATCCTCGGACAGCAGTTCGTCGCGCCAGATCGTGATGGCGTGGAATGTCAGGGGGCTTTCGCACAGGCCCAGGATCATCGTGTTGCGCCCTGCCTCGATCCGCTTGGCGATGGCGATCTCGCCCTCGCGGCTCAGCAGTTCGACCGACCCCATTTCGCGCAGGTACATCCGCACCGGATCGTCGGTGCGATCCAGTTTTTCGGCGTCCGACCCGGCCAGCGTGATCTCGCGGTTGCCGCCGGTCGTGGCGACCTCGGTCGATCCGGTTGGATCTTCGCTTTCCTCGGACTCTTCCTCTTCGGTGACTTGAATGCCCATTTCCGACAGCATCGACATCACGTCTTCGATCTGGTCCGACGACACCTGTTCGGGCGGCAGAACGGCGTTCAACTGGTCGTAGGTGATGTAGCCCCGCTCGCGCGCGTCGGCGATCATCTTTTTGACCGCCGCCTGACTCATGTCCAGCGAGATGTCGCTGTCGCCATCGTCGTCCTTGCGCTCGTCATTGTCTTTTGCGGCCATGCGGCAGGCTCCTTGGATACGGGCGATTGTGTCGGGCGGACATCGAAGTGATTCGGGTGATTCGCTTTGGCCCGAATCAATCCCCATGCGGGATGATTCGCAACCTCGGCCGCCCCGAATTTTCTGTGATGTTGCCCTGTCCGCCTTGACTTAGTGTGCCGGCCCGCCCTTTTCAAAGGCGATCTGGCCCAAAAGTGCATCGAATGCACTGCGTTCGTCCTTATTCATCCGCGCACCATTCGGCCCGGTGTCGTATTCCGTCTTGTCGTCGCCATTGCCACGCGCCGCCCGGTCAAGTGCCGCCGAAGCCTGCGACAGCCGCCACGTCAGCCCTTCGTCGGCTACTCCGGCCAGATCCTCGACCGCCTCGGCCAGTTCGCGGGCATGACCGGCACGCGCAGTCAGTTTGGCCAGTTCTTCGGCCAGACACATTCGCGCCACGCCCTCGTCGCCCGCCTTGCGCACGGCCGGGCTGATCGCCACATGGGCCTGACCGAACAGGGCATCAACGATGTCCTTGCCCAGATCGGTGGCAATATCGGTGCGCAAATCGCCTATGACCCCGTGTCGCAGGATATAATCGCGCAGGGCGCGGTGATCCGCCTCGGCGCAGGTCATCCGCTCAAGTTCCGCCTCGAAAGGTGTGATGACCGCCGGGGTCGCGATCAGGGTCGCCAGAATGACCGCCTCGCGCAGACGCGCCTCGCTCGCTGCACCGGCGCCAAGGGCCGATGCCTTGCTTGACGCGGCTGGGTGGACGTTTTGCCGCCACGCCGGTTGGTCGCGTCGAAACGGCCTTGTCGCACGCGCTCCTCCACCGACCTTGCGGGGGGTCTGAAACAATGCCCAGCGCAGATCCTTCAGCGCCCTGTTATAATGCGCCCGGATCGAGGGGTCAGCTATGCCCTTGGTTGCTGTGTCCAAGGACTTTTCCAAGGCCGCATGCCGTTCCGGGCTGTCGAACACGCGGCCTTCGGTCTCGCGCCGCCACAACAGTTGCACCATCGGGATCGCCTGATCCAGCAGGCCGCGCATCACCGCTGCCCCTTGGGTTTTCAGCAGATCGTCGGGATCCTGACCGTCCGGCAACAGGGCAAAGCGCAGCGATTGCCCAGCTTGCAATAGCGGCAGCGCGGTGTCGATCACCCGCATCGCCGCGCTCAGGCCCGCGCGGTCGCCGTCCAGCGCGATGATCGGTTCCGTGGCCATCCGCCACAGCAGTTTCAACTGGGTTTCGGTGATTGCCGTGCCAAGGGGGGCGACAGTCGCCGCGAACCCTGCCTCGACCAGCGCGATCACATCCATATACCCTTCAGCCACGATCAGCGGTTGCCCCTTGCCCGCCGCCTCGCGCGCCGGGCCATGGTTGAACAGGGTACGCCCCTTGTCGAACAGATCGGTTTCGGGCGAATTCAGATACTTGGCATTGTCGTCGGGGTCCATCGCGCGGCCCCCGAATGCAATCGCCCGGCCCCGCACGTCGCGGATCGGGAACATGATGCGGCCCCGAAAAACGTCATACGGCTGCTTGCCCTTGTCCGACGGTTTGGCCAGCCCAGCCCCGATGATAAGGTCCGTCGCGACCCCCTTGGCGGTCAGCGCATCCCACAGGTTCTGCCAGCCGTCGGGCGCGAACCCGATCCCCCAGCGGGCCTGCGCATCTGCCGAAAGACCGCGCCGCACAAGGTAATCCCGCGCTG
>JBBSBK010000148.1:0-5178 GCA_038251315.1 Rhodobacterales bacterium
GAGGACGACGACGACGAAGCGAGGGCTGCGATGGCCGCAAGAGCCAGGCCAGCGGCAATGTAAGGACCGGCATTGCCCAGCGAACCCATCACAGCCATCGGTGCGGGCGGCGGGGCTACGTAGGTGTCTTGAATTGCGGGGCTCAGGCCACCGGCAAATGCGGCGCTGCCGGACATTGCCACAACGGCCGCTGCAATCATCATTTTTCCAAAAGTCATTCTTCATCTCCTGAAGGAAGTTTCGTAGTCCAAACAATCATACGAACAGCCGGTTCCCTTGGCAAGCAGATCGAATCCGGTTTCTTGTCAAAGTTTCATTATTTCCAGAGTGCCAACGAGCGCTGACACCCATTGCCGGGATTTCCAGATCGTGCCATCGGACCCGACCCAGTAGCTGTTGACGAATGAAGATGCGCTGTCGGAACAGGTTTCGTCGATCCGGGTGACGGCGTAAACCCTTTGAACAATTTCGATATTTTCGGCTCCGACTGTCGCAAAGCGGCATTGGAAACTGCGCCGCTCGATCCTGTCGGTGCCGGTCAGATAATCGTGGACACGGGTGCTGATTCCGCCGCGGCGCAGCGCAGACTGTGACCCATTCACCTCAGCCCCCATCAGATCGTCGCCCAACCCGCGAGTCCCGATCAGGAAACCGTTGCGCAGAATCACGCCGATGCCGTCCGGGCTGGCCCAGGTGATCTTGTCGCCGTTCTCGCCAGCCCGAATCAGCGTCGCGGCCGCGTTGCGGTCGATGACGACGACCAGAATCACCGGCGCCCCGGCTTGTTCGATCAGGGCGCGGGTCAGGGCGCGGCGCGGGTCGCTGGCCGCGACTGCCTCGGTCGACTGGCCCGATCGGGTGGCATTTCCGACGGCTTTGCTCAGAATGTCGAGGCCGGGCTTGTTGGCGGCCAGATCGCCGCAGCCGGCCAACAAAAGGGACAGCGCGGCGAGGCCGGTCGCGATGCGCAAATGCCTGTGCCTGTTCATCGCCAGAACCTTCCCCAGCCATCGGCAAGGTCGCCGCCATGCCCCTGCCGCACGATTTCGTAAAGCCGCCCGTCGACGTCCACCCGCGCCCCGCCGTCACGGGTCAGCGACCTCAGCACAGTCGAATAGCTGTCGCGCGAGGGTTGCCCGAGGAACCAGTCGGTCGGGATCGTCAGCCGGATCCCCTTGTCGAACGACCCTTCGCCAAAGTCGGCAAACGGGACGTCGGTAATGGTGAAAAAAGCCCCGACCCGCCAGCCGTTGCGGAATTCGCGGTCAAGCCGGAATGTGGCACCATAGTCGCCGGCGAGGTAGCGCCCGACATCGACCTGGGTGTGGTATCCCTTGCCCAGATCGTAGTAGGCCGAAAGATGTCCGGTCAGAACGCTGTAGTTTTCATCAGTCCCGTCGCCGTTGTAATCGTCGCCGAAGCCCAAGCCCATGTCATAGGAGCGCTGCGCGACGTAGTTCACTTCGGCCCCGACGGCGAGGCGGCTGTTGACCGGCGCCCAGAGCAGTTCGGTTGAAACGCCCCCGAACATCGATTCAAGATAGCCCCCGGTGACCCGGCTGTAGAGGTTCGGGGCAGGATGGCCGTACCAGGCAAGCGTCAGGGTTTCGATGCCCGGATCGCCTTCGACCGCGTAATAGGATGCATTGCGCCGCACCGGTTGCAGGGTCGAGGGGGAAATCGTGCCGACGGTGTCGTTGTTGCCGACGACCGCCTTGCGGATGGCGCCGGACAACACAAGGTTGGGGGCGATTTCGTAGCGGGCGGACACCTCGATCCCGATTTCGCCGCGGACAGGCGCTGCCGGGTCGAACAACCCAAACTCAAGATAGGGGCCGATGCCGTAGCTGAACCGTTTCGGTTGGGCCTCGGCCTGCACCAGTCCGGCGTTCGGCCCTGCCGGACGGATCGTCGCCCGGTCATACGACAGGCGGGTCGCGTCGGGCTCGTTTTCCAGCGCTTCGAGGTCGCTGCGCCGTATCGTCACCGCAGACAGCGGAATACCGCGCTGGACGGGTTCGAGGACGAAGGTTTCAATTGATGGCGGCAGAATGACCGACAGGACGCGGGCGATCCGGCCGGCGGCCTGTGCTTCGGTCCGGTAGCGTTCGTTGACATAGCGGATCCGGACGACGCGATCGCCGACTTCAGCCGACAGCAGGCGCTGCCCTTCGGTGGCGAGTCCCTGGGACAGCACGTCGCGGACGCGCGAATCGGGAGTCGCGACCCGATCCCATGTCTGGGCGGCGCGCGCATCGGCGGCACGCACGACGACGGGCGGCGGGGCCGGTTCAAGGCCGCTGGGCGGACGCCGGTTGCGCGGGTTCAGGGCGAAGGTGACGTTCACCCCCACTTCGTTGCCGTAAAGATATGACAGCCCTAGATCGATCCCCGGCCGGGGCCGGTAGGTCAGGCCAAAGTTGAACGGCGAATCGATTGCCGTCCTGCCAGCCGCGACTTCGTTCACGTAGGCATCCGAGGAATATTCAGCCTTGAATGTCAGATTGTCCCTGATTCGCCATTCCACACCACCGAACAACGCCGCATCGCCACGAAAGAACCGACTGGCCTGAACCCGTCCGCCAAACCCGAAATCGAGCGGCGGGCGGGTTTCAAAGCGGTCGTCGATAAACCCCAGCGGATTTGTGAACCCGTTGCGGGTGCCCAGACGGCCCCAGCCAAGGCCTGCGGTGACGGTAAAATCGCTGGCGATCGTCTTGGTCGCGACCAGATACTCGGACGAAAACAGCCCGGTGCCGATGAAATCCTGCAAGCCCACGGCGACCGCAGGCAGATAGCGCCCCTCGTCGATCAGCCGATAGCGCAGATCGAAACTGCGGTCATAGTAATTTTCGCCCGCCAGCGTTCCGACGCCGCCGCTGATCCGCGCGTAGCGGAAACTGCCCGACAGCCGCGGTGAAATCTGAAAGCTGAGCGTGTTGCGCAGGTAGTTACCGTAGTTCGACACGCTGAACCCCAGTTCGCCGTCCGGCGCGCTTTGGGCAGTTGGCATTTCCAGCAGGCCTGGCGATCCGAACAAGCTGTAGGTCGGGCGGTATTCCTCGGCCCGCACGCCGCCGCTCAGGATAGCCAAAGCCAGCGCCATCGACCCCAGCCTGGTGGTGAACGAATGGCGTCCGGTCATGATGCACTCCGCTGCTTTGTCGTCCACCGTTAACCGTTGTTCGCCCGGCTGGAAAGTGTCGCCCGCAGGATGGTCCGATTATTGCCGGTCTGTGACACTTTGGCGACCGCTTGCGGGGTCAGGTTGATCGTTGACAGGGCTGCCCACTTGCCCGCACACCATTGGCAAAAGAAAGCGACAGCAGGGGCAGGATATGAAAATCGCGGTGATCGGCACGGGATATGTCGGTCTTGTCTCGGGCGTGTGTTTTTCCGATTTCGGACACGATGTGGTCTGCGTCGACAAGGACCCGGCCAAGATCGCCAAGCTGGAAGGCGGCCAGATCCCGATCTTCGAACCGGGGCTTGAGGATCTGATGGCCAAGAATGTCGCCGCCGGGCGGCTGTCGTTCACCCTTGATCTGCCCACAGCGCTGGAGGGGGCGCAGGCCGTGTTCATTGCTGTCGGCACCCCGACGCGACGCGGTGACGGTCACGCCGATCTGACCTATGTCATGGCCGCCGCCGAGGAGATTGCCCGGCTGGCCAAGGATTACATCGTTATCGTCACCAAATCGACGGTGCCTGTGGGGACCAATCGCCGGGTCAAGCAGGTGGTGCACAAGGCCAACCCGGATTTGGATTTCGATGTCGCGTCGAACCCCGAGTTTCTGCGCGAAGGGGCTGCAATCGACGACTTCATGCGCCCTGACCGCGTCGTTGTCGGGGTTCAGACCCAGCGCGCCGCCGACGTGATGTCCGAGATTTACCGCCCCCTGTTCCTGCGCGATTTTCCCATCGTCAGCACCGATCTGGAAAGCGCCGAGATGATCAAATACGCCGCCAACGCGTTTCTGGCGATCAAGATCACGTTCATCAACGAAATCGCCGCGCTTTGCGAAAAGACGGGTTCGGATGTAAAAGAGGTCGCACGGGGGATCGGTCTGGATGGCCGGATCGGCAACAAGTTCCTGCATGCTGGTCCGGGATATGGCGGGTCGTGTTTCCCCAAGGATACCCGCGCGCTGGCGCGAATCGGGCAGGAAAATGCCGTGCCTATGCAGATTACTGAAACGGTTATTCGGGTCAACGACGAGATCAAGCTCCGGATGATCGAAAAATTGCGCGATCTGTGCGGCGGGTCGTTCAACGGCAAGGTCATCGCGGTGCTGGGCGTCACGTTCAAGCCGAACACCGACGACATGCGCGACGCTCCGGCGCTGACCATCATTCCGGCGTTGGTCGGCGGCGGTGCCAAGGTTCGCGTTACTGATCCGCAGGGCCGTCGCGAGGGCGAGGCGCTGTTGCCCGGTGTCGGTTGGGTCGATGATGCCTACAAGGCCGCCCGCAATGCCGATCTGCTCGTGCTGCTGACCGAATGGAACGAATTCCGCGCCCTCGATCTGGCGAAGATTGCGCGCCATATGGCGACCCCGCACATGGCCGACCTGCGCAATGTCTATTCCAACAAGGACGCCAAAAAGGCCGGGTTTGCGGCCTATGTGTCGATCGGGCGGCCGTCACTTGAGGGGCAGGTGGGCTGATGCCGAAGGCGATCGTCACCGGATCTGCCGGGTTCATTGGCTATCACCTGTGCCAGCGCCTGTTGGCGGACGGGTTCGACGTGGTCGGGTTTGATGCCCTGACCGATTATTACGATGTGACGCTGAAACAGCGCCGTCAGGCAAACCTGTTGCAATCGCAATCGTTTCGGGCGGTAAATGAACGCTTGGAGGATGAGGGTGTGCTGGCCGCGTTATGTGCGACCGAGCGCCCCGATGTCATCGTGCATCTGGCCGCCCAAGCCGGGGTGCGCCATTCCATCGACGCGCCGCGGTCTTATGTCGATTCCAACATCATCGGCACGTTCAACCTGCTTGAGGCCGTCCGCGCGACCCCCTGCCCGCATCTTCTGATCGCGTCCACCAGTTCGGTTTACGGCGCCAACACCGCGATGCCCTATGCCGAGACGGACAAGGCCGACACCCAGATGTCGTTCTATGCCGCGACCAAAAAGGCGACCGAGGCGATGGCGCATTCCTATGCGCATCTTTA
>JBBSBK010000149.1:0-5070 GCA_038251315.1 Rhodobacterales bacterium
GCCTTGCGGATTTGTACAGGACGGACGACATTTTGCACAGATGCCTCAAAACACCCCCGAAACGACCCGGAATCACCGGGGGGCATCTGCACAGAACAGGCCCAATTCTGTACAAAAAGGGCCGCCCCGGTCTCGGGACGGCCCTTCCTAAGTTCAGGAGGCGGGGTCGGTTAGGATGGTCCCACCTGGGATTTACTCAGCCAAGGGCTGCCCTAGCTGCGCACCCCCCAAGCTGTCCCGACCGCATTCTCCAACACCTTATGAGACACTGGATCACCTCCTTTCAATGGGTTTCAAGTAGGGTCAGATTCGCACAGACGTGGTGTATGTCAAATGAATAATCACACGCCCTAGCGATCATTTTCCGGATTGCAGCATTCGCCCAACAAACAGGCGGAACGGCAACAGCGCGACGAGCGCCACCGCCAGCTTGACCGACCAGTCCGCCACCGCCAGCGACACCCACAACGGCGCGTCGGGGCCGGTCGTCAGGAACGGCACGACGTCCGACGCCCAAGCCACCTGATCGTTGGCCGCCTGCCCGAACACCCCGAAAGTCATTGAAAACGCAATGAAAAAGAACAACGCGGTGTCCACCGTCGAACTGACCAGCGTGCTGATCAAAGGTGCGCGCCACCACGCCCCGGCCCGCAGCCGGTTGAACACGGCCACGTCCAGCAGTTGCGCCACAAGAAACGCGACCGCCGACCCGATGGCCACCCTGACGGCCACCGCAGGCCCATACTCCAGCATGATCTGCGACCCGATCAGCGAACACACGATCCCGATGACGAACCCCGCCAGCACCACCCGCCGCGCCGCCTGCGCACCGTAAACCCGGTTGGTGATATCCGTCACCAGAAACGCCAGCGGATAGCTGAACGCCCCCCAGGTCAGCAACCCGTCAAGCAGCAGAAATTGAACGAGAATATTGGATGCAACGACGATTGCAGCCATCGCTGCGATGCCGGGAAGTAAGTGTTTCATCAGGTTTTCCGTTTTGACAAGGGTGCGGCGACTTGGCCCCGAAGGACGCCGCGACCTACCCCCGCGCCCCTAGTCGGTCAACCGATATTCAACAATTTCGGTCCGCTGAATCGCCAGAAAGTTGTTGTCGGACACCATCGACAGCCGGATCGCCCCAGTCGCGTCACGCCAGACCGACAGTCCTTCCAGATTGCCGAATTGTCCCAGCCCGGTCTCCAGAATCTCGACCTCGCCGCCGCCGTTCATGTCGAACCGCCGGACCCGGCTGCTGAACCCGATCCCGAAGAAATTCCGCTCGAGGATATACAGAAAACCATCCGGACCGACGTCCGCCTCGGTCGGCAGGAACGCCCCGCGCCGCGGGATGCTGAACGGCAGCGTCCATGCGCCATCGTAACGGTAAACCTGAAAAGGCCAGTCGGCTCGCCCGGACCGTTCGGGCAGGGTATAAAGCGCGCCATCTGGGCCAGTCGCCAGCGATTCAAGCCCCGCGTTGGCCTGCATCAGCGCGAAATCGGGGTGCGCCGGCAGCCATCTACCTCGGTCGCCCAAGCCCGTATAGGCCCTGATCCGCCCCTCGCGTTCAAATGATACGTAGAACCGCCCGTCCGGCGCAACAGCCAGCCCTTCGCTATCGGTGCGCCTGTCGCGCAGGCGACGATTATCGTCATCACGCAGAGCGATGACCTCGACATTGGTGATACCCATAATCCGATCGCCGTCGCGCACGATGCTGCCCGTAAAGACATGCGCGCGGTCGGACATTGCCATGATCCGCATGCCGCCATCCGACATCGCGACGCCCGAAAGGCCGCCAAATTGCGTATTATCAAAGTGCCATTGAAACGCACTGATGAACAATGCTTCGGCCTGGGCGACAGGTGCCATCAGGAACGACAAGACCACCAGCGATTTCAGCATCACCTAGTTGGCGGCGACGGCGGCGCATTGGCCAGGCAGTTGCGCCATCCGCACCGGGCCACGCGCTGGGGTTGGCACTGCGTTGGGGTCGGGCGGCGGCGGGTTGATGATGTTGTTCACCCATTGCTGCGCGTCGGCACAGCCATCGCCGGGGGGCGGTGGCGTTTGCGGTTCGCAGCCTGCGTCCCCCGGTGGGCAATTTAGCCGGACGTGGAAATGATAGTTATGCCCATACCACGGCCTGATTTTGTTCAGATAGCTGCGGTCCCCGGTTTCGGCATTGCACATCGCCACTTTGCCGCCCGGAAAGATGAAAATGCGGGCCACGCGCGGATCCTGTGCCGCACGCCGGATCACCGCCATATGCTGCGGGCTGAACCCGGCGACGGCATAGGCCCCGTTGGTGCGGTCCATGCGAATGGACGACAGATCTTCGCGTTCCTGCCGCGTGAGGTTCAGCCGGGTCGGTGGCAGCATCCAGACATCGGCGTCAAGCCCGGTCTGGTGGCTGGCGTGCCCGGTCAACATCGGGCCGCCGCGTGGCTGACTCATGTCACCGACATACAGTCCGGCCCAACCGGGTTGGGTGGCGGCAAAGGCGCTGAGGTCTTGCAGGAACGACACGGTTGTCGGCTGCGCCCAGTTGCGGTCGCGCGACAGGCGCATCACCTGCCATGTCGGCCCGGTTTCGGGCAGTTGCACCGCCCCCGCCTGACAGCCGCGCGAATAGCCACCGAAACTGTCGGGGGGAAGGTTGGCCGGGGTCGGGATATACCCAAACACCTCTTTGGCGATCCGCGTGTCGTTGGTGTTCTGGGTCGACACAGTGGCAACGGCGACACCTTCTTCGTCGGTCGCAGGTGCGCTGGCGCGGCTGACCCCGTTGGTTTGGCAGGCCGACAGGGCCAAAACCATACAGACTGTTGCAAAATGGCGGATCATGCTGCCCGATCTCCGTCTTTGTTGACGAACCTTAGCAGATAAAGCCCGATCAGGAAAAGCGCGATGATCGGCAAAAACCCTAGCTGCACCGATCCTGTCATATAAGTGAACAGCCCGACCAGCATCGGCCCCAGAAACGCCGTAGCTTTGCCGGTCAGCCCGAAAAGCCCAAACGCTTCTGCCGGGCGTTCGGGGTCGCTGTGCCGGGTCATCATGGTGCGCGACGCGGCGTAATTGGCCCCGCCTGCGCCGCCAAGGATGCCGCCGCAAACATACAGGATGACGTCCGGAATGATCGACCCTTCGGGCAGCGGGAACCCCAGCAGGCTTTGCCGCGACATGCCGACGATGATGATCGACACACCGATCAGCGCCCAACAGGTGAAGATGATGACCGGTTTCGGTCCCAGCCGCTGGTCAAACAGCCCGCCGATCCATGTCAGCACCGCCGCGGCAATCGCCGCGATGATGCCAAAGACACCGATCTGGATGACTGACCATCCCAGCACCAGCGCGGCATAGAAACCGCCATAGGCATAGACCGCGCCAAGCGCGTCACGATAGAACATCGACCCCAGTAAAAAGCTGCGCAGACTGCGCCGCTTGACGACCCCCTTCAGCGTTTGCATCAGGTCCAGCCAGACCTTGGCCAGCGTCGGACGCGCCATGAGGGGGCCGCGACCTTCACGTGACCACAGGAAAAAGGGGATGATGAACAGGGCATACCACGCCGCGATGAACGGCCCGACCATGCGCGTGCCTTCGCGCGTATCCGGGTTCAGCCCGAACAACGGCGGGTTGCCCAGCAAGGTCACGCCGCTGTCGTTCTCCGCGAACAAAAGCAGCATGATAAGAAGTGACAAAACACCCCCCCAATAGCCGAACGCCGACGCCGACCCCGAAATCCGCCCCACGGTGCGCTGATCGCCCAGCGACGGCAGCATGGCGTTGTTGACGTTCAACGCAGATTCCGCCGCGACAAAGCCGATCCAGAACAATGCCAGCATCAGGATCAATGCGGACCCGTCCGGAGTCAGCCCCCACAGCGATGCCGCGCAAACCACGACGATCACCGAAAAGCCCGCTATCCACGGCAATTTACGCCCCGATGCGTCGGCCCAAGCGCCCAGCAGCGGCGCGGTAAAAGCGATCAGCAAACCCGATATGGTTTGCCCCACCGACCACAGGCTTTGCGCCTGCGCACCCGCCGCGTCGTTATCCATGCCCTGCCCCAGATAATAGGCTGTCGCGACTGATGCAAAGTAGGGGCCAAAGACAAACGTCAGGCCCAGTGTCGCATAGGGCTGCTGCGCCCAGTCGAACAGCATCCAGCCCCAGATGCGCTTCTTGCTGACCATGTCCCTGCCCCCGGTTTTCGTCGGATAAGACAGACAAAGCGTCAATCTGGCAAGAAGTGCTTTAGCCCTGCATGGGCGGCCAGGGCCGCAGCGCGTCGGCGTCGGCCCACGCTTGCACCCAATCGGGCAGGGCGGGCGATAACGGGATAATCCCCATTTCGGCGGCGACGTCGGACGGTGGTACGATCCCGTTCTTGCCCGGCACGGCGGACCGGATCAGGACATGCCCGGCACATTCGCCGTTTTGTTTCCACATCGACTGTTCGATATAGAAAAACCGCGCGTCCCACCCTAACCCCCGGCTGCGCATCGTGATCTTTTCAAATGCGGTGATCCGGCGGCGATAACGCGTCGTCGACCCCGCCACGGTCAGCCCCCAGCCGCGCCGTTTCATCGCCCCGAACAGACCCACGCGCCGCCCCAGCGGGATACGCCCCAGATCGTACAGGGTCAGCGTGCGCCCGTTGTTCAACTCCATCCAGATATCCAGATCCCACGGCAGGCAATAATGCGTCGACACGTGGGTTTCGGTGAACCCCAGCGGGGCATCGTTGCGGTGTTTGAACAACTGCCAGACCATACGCACGACGGGATACATGGGCGGCCTCCTTTGGCGCAGGTGTCTTCCTGCTTGACGTTAGGGTCAACCGTGACCACGGGGAAAGGGATTGCGCGGCTGACCCGCGCCCCTTACCTGTCCCGCAGCAGTTTTCAAAGGACCGGCCATGTATGCACTCTACGGAACCCTCGATCTGATCCTCAGCGTGATCTTCACCATCATGCTGGTCTATATCATCATGGGTTGGCTCATCAATTTTCAGGTGCTGAACATCCGCCAGCCATTCGTCTCGCAGGTCTGGAC
>JBBSBK010000150.1:0-5015 GCA_038251315.1 Rhodobacterales bacterium
GACCGGTCGGCGTTCCTGCAAAAGGGGCTGCTGCCGGTCGGCAATTTCGTCGCTGCCCTGCCCATCGTAGGCCTTGCCCCAATCCTTGTGGCGTGGTTCGGGTTTGACTGGCAGTCCAAAGCGGCGGTGGTCGTGGCAATGGTATTCTTTCCCGTCCTCATCAACGCCGTCGCCGGGCTGGCCGACAGTCAGGTGATGCAGCGCGACCTGATGCGCACCTATGGCGCGTCCTATTGGCAGACCCTGTTCAAGCTGCGGCTGCCGAGTGCGATGCCGTTCATCTTTAACGGGCTGAAAATCGCGACGACGCTGGCGCTGATCGGGGCCATCGTTGCCGAATTTTTCGGCTCTCCGGTGCGGGGAATGGGGTTTCGTATCTCGACATCGGTCGGACAGCTTGCGCTTGACATGGTCTGGGCCGAGATTGCGGCGGCGGCATTGGCGGGCAGTCTGTTCTATGGGATGGTCAGCATGATAGAACGGGGGGTGACGTTCTGGCACCCGTCGCAGAGATAACAAGAAACGGATTTTGGGGCCGGGCGAGGGGACGACAAACATGACATGGAGGTCAGAAAAATGAAAACAACAATGATCGCAATCGCGGCCAGCCTTGGGCTGGCGACTGCTGCGGCGGCGCAGGATGACCTGACGCTGCAACTGAAATGGGTCACACAGGCCCAGTTCGCCGGCTATTACGTGGCGCAGGCCGAAGGGTTCTATGAGGAAGAAGGGCTGAACGTCACCATCCTGCCCGGCGGCCCCGACATTGCCCCCGAACAGGTCATCGCCGCGGGCGGTGCCGATGTCATCACGACGTGGATGCCCGCCGCACTGGCGGCCCGCGAACGTGGTCTGAACCTTGTCAACATCGCCCAGCCGTTCAAGGGTGGCGGTCTGGAAATGACCTGTCTCAAGGAGTCCGGCATCGAAGGCACCGATGATTTCGCCGGGCATACCCTTGGCGTCTGGTTCTTTGGCAACGAATACCCGTTCTATTCGTGGATGGCCAAACTGGGGCTGCCGACGGATGGGTCCGAAAGTGGTGTCACCGTGCTCAAGCAGGCGTTCAACGTCGATGCCTTGCTGCAAAAGCAGGCAGACTGCATTTCGGTCATGACCTACAACGAATACGGTCAGGTGCTGGATGCCGGGATCAGCCCGGACGATCTGGTCACCTTCAACTATCTTGCCGAAGGTGTCGGGGTGCTTGAGGATGGTCTTTATGCGACTGAAGAGCAGTTGGCCGATCCGGCGTTCGCCGACAAGATGGTCCGGTTTGTCCGTGCGTCGATGAAGGGCTGGAAGTGGGCCGAGGAAAACCCTGCCGCCGCCGCCCAGATCGTCGTCGACAACGACCAGACCGGGGCGCAGACGCTGGAACACCAGACCTATATGATGGGCGAAGTGGCCAAGCTGACCGCAGGATCGAACGGGGCGCTGGACCCCGCCGATTACGACCAGACGGTTGCGACGCTGCTGTCAGGCGTTTCGCCAGACAATCCGGCGATCACCAAGGCCCCCGAGGGGATGGCCTGGACCCATGCGATCAGCGATCTGGCGCTGAACTAGGGTCTACTGCGATTGGGGCGCCCCGCCGCAAGGTGGGGCGCCTTTTGCATGTGCAGGAGCCTCCGGCGGGAGCTTAAGGGACCAAAGAAGCTGACTTGTCGGATCACTTCGGCTCTTGCGCTGCCGGGAGTCGCGGCTACACCGACGGCGGCAAGACAGGGGCGGGCATGGCATATCTTTTGGGCGTCGATACCGGCGGCACCTACACCGATGCGGTCGTGCTGGACGAGGCGACGGACAGTGTTCTGGCGTCCGCCAAGGCGCTGACCAGTCGCCCCGATCTGGCAGTGGGCGTCGGGCAAGCTATCGACGCCGCCATTGCGCAGGCAGGCGTCGCGGTGGCCGACATCGCGATGGTGTCGCTGTCCACCACCCTTGCCACCAATGCGCTGGTCGAGGGTCAGGGCGGGCGCGTCGCGCTGGTGTTCATCGGGTTCGACCCGGGCGAGCTGGGCCGCGCGGGGCTGACCGAGGCGCTCAAGGGCGATCCGGTTATCGTGCTGGCGGGCGGGCACAATCATGCTGGGGGCGAGGTGGTGCCGGTCGATCTGGCACGGCTTGAAGCCGAATTGGCCGCCCTGCCCCCCGGCATCACCGGCTTTGCCGTCGCCGCCAGTTTCGCCACCCGCAACCCCGCGCATGAAATCACGGTGCGCGATCTGATCCGGGCGACAACCGGCAAACCCGTCACCTGTTCGCATGAATTATCGACGGCTTTGGGTGGCCCGAAGCGCGCCCTGACTGCGGTGCTGAACGCCCGCCTGATCGGCCTGATTGCCAGCCTGATTGCCGCCTGCGAGGTGCATCTGACCCATATCGGCGTGCATGCCCGCCTGATGGTGGTGCGCGGTGACGGGGCGCTGGTGTCCGCCGCTGTCGCCCGCGAAAAGCCGATCGAAACGATCCTGAGCGGTCCGGCTGCCAGCATCGCCGGGGCGTCGTGGCTGACCGGCGAAACCGATGCGCTGGTCAGCGACATCGGTGGCACCACGACCGACATCTGCCTGTTGAAGGGCGGCAAGCCAACGATCGACCCGCAAGGCGCCCGCGTCGGCCCTTACCGCACGATGGTCGAAGCGGTGGCGATGCGCACCTGGGGTCTGGGCGGCGACAGCGAGGTGCATGTCGTCGAAGGGCTCGACGGCGGCTTGCGTCTGGGGCCGCGTCGTCTGATGCCCGTCGCGTTGGCGGCACAGGAATACCCCGAATTGGTCCATCGCGCCCTAGATCGCGCATTGACCAGCGATGTGCCGCCAGAGGACGGCGCACGGTTCGTCATTCCGCATTGGCAGGGCGATGTCCCCGAAGGGTTGGACCCGCGTGAAACCGCCGTGGCGCTGCGATTGGCCAATGGCCCGTTGCGGTTGGCGGATGCGGTGAGGTCGCGCGTAGAGGCACCTGCGCTGGGCCGTCTGGTGTCGCGCGGGCATGTGATGATCGCGGGCGTGACCCCATCAGATGCGGCGCATGTGCTTGGACGGTTGGATGCGTGGGACGGCGCGGCGGCGGTCAAGGCGATGACCCTGTTTGCGCGGCGGCGCAACGGGCGGGGCGACCGGATTGGCGACACCGCCGAGGCGATGGCGCAGGCGATCGTCGATCAGTTGACGCGGCAGACCGTCGATGCACTGCTTGAATCCGCCTTTGCCGAGGATAACCGCGACTGGATGGGTCGCACCCCCGAGGCGCTGGCGCAGAACCCGCTGACCATTGCGGGCCTCGACCAGCATCGTGGCATCATCCATGCGTCACTGTCGCTGGGCGTCCCGGTGATCGGCCTTGGCGCGTCGGCTTCGTCCTATTACGGCGCGGTCGGGCAACGCCTTGGCACCCGCATGGTGCTGCCTGCCCATGCCGGTGTCGCCAACGCCATCGGCGCGGTCGTCGGGCAGGTGTCGATGCAGGCCAGCGGCACCGTGACCAGCCCCGGCCCCGGTGCATTCGCCGTGCATCTGCCAACCGGGCCGCAGCGATTCATCGATCGCGATTTGGCGCTGACAGCGTTGGAGCAGGCGCTGACTGCCG
Organism: Rhodobacterales bacterium; assembly: GCA_038251315.1. GTDB lineage: Bacteria > Pseudomonadota > Alphaproteobacteria > Rhodobacterales > Rhodobacteraceae > JBBKXP01. The sequence continues at coordinate 3,595 of JBBSBK010000150.1, forward strand.
ATGCCACGGACCGGGCGCAGGCGGCGGGCGTCGAGGAAATCCGCCTGACCGTCGCCCGCGACATCCGCGAGGTCGATATCGAAGGCCAGCCGGTGTTCATCGAGGCGAATGTGCGCGTCACGGCGCAGGGGCGTCCGCGGATCGCGGCGGGCTAGATCACCGCGTTGTCATGCGCTAACAGGCGACAGCATTTAACGGAGCTTTGCCATGCCGATCCGCACCATCGTCTGGAACGAAAACGTCCATGAGCAGACCAACAAGGTCGTTGCCGGGGTCTACCCCAAGGGAATGCACGGCTGCATCGCCGATGCCCTGAACACCGACGCCGGGATCAGCGCAACCACTGCCACCTTGCAGGAGCCTGACCACGGGTTGTCCGCCGACCGACTGGCCGAAACGGACGTCCTGCTATGGTGGGGTCACGCCGCACATGGCGACGTCGCCGATGCCGTGGTCGAGCGGGTTGCCGAACAGGTCTGGGCGGGCATGGGCCTGATCCTGCTGCACTCGGCGCATTTCTCCAAGATCTTCAAACGCCTGATGGGCACCCCCTGCAACCTGTCATGGCGTGAGGCGGGCGAGCGGGAACGGCTGTGGGTCGCGTCACGCAATCATCCGATTGCGCGAGGCTTGCCCGATCATTTCGAGCTTGAGAGCGAAGAGATGTATGGCGAACCCTTTGGCGTCCCCGAACCGCTGGAAACCGTGTTCATCAGTTGGTTTCAAGGTGGCGAGGTGTTCCGGTCGGGCCTGACCTACAGGCGCGGCGCGGGCAACGTGTTCTATTTCCGCCCCGGCCATGAAACCTATCCGACTTATCACGATGCCAATGTGCAGATTGTCCTGAAGAACTCCGTGCATTGGGCGCACAACCCAGCGTCGCGGGTGCTGAACGTTACCGATGCGCCGAATCGTCCGGTGGGCCAAGCCCCGGAAAAGATCACGGAACGTGGCCCCCGTCTGCACCTAGACGGTGAAAAGGGGTTCAAGTGACCAGCCCGATCCGGGTTCTGATCCTTGGCACGGGCGGCATGGCCAATGCCCATGCCGAGGCTTACGCCGCCATTCCCGGTTGTTCGGTCGTTGCTGGGGTCGATACCAACCCGGAGCGGCTGGCCGATTTCAAGACCCGCCACGGTGTTGCCAAGGGGTTCGCGACGATCGAAGAAGCCCTCGCATGGGGCCGTTTTGACGCGGTGTCCAACGTCACCCCTGATGCCGCCCATCACGTGACCACCTTGCCCCTGCTGGCGGCGGGCAAGCATGTGTTGTGCGAAAAGCCGCTGGCGACCAATGCCGCGGATGCCGCCGCGATGGCCGCTGCCGCCACAAAGTCGGGCGTCGTCAACATGGTCAACCTGACCTACCGCAACGGTCCGGCGATGATAATGGCCGCGCAGATGGTCGCGGGCGGGGTCATC
>JBBSBK010000151.1:0-5007 GCA_038251315.1 Rhodobacterales bacterium
GGCTCCTCCCCGCATTCGCAGAAATGTCCGCCGTCAACACAATCATTTGCCAAGCCTGCGCAAACCCGGTTCTGTCCCCGGCATGGCTGCTCTTTCCGATTCCCCGCGTTTCGATTTGATCATTTTCGATTGCGATGGCGTGTTGATCGACAGCGAAGTTTTGAGTGCCGACGTCCTGATTGCCGGGCTTTCGGGGATCGGGGTGACGGTGGACCAGGCCTATGTGCGTGCGCATTTTCTGGGTCGCAGCTTTCCCACCGTGGCACGGCTGGTGACGCAGACGTTTCAGGTCACCCTTCCCGCCGATTTCGAGGCCGCTTACAGGCGCCGTCTGTTGGAACGTTTCGAAACCGAGCTGCAACCGATGCCCGGACTTTTCGCCGTGCTGGAAAACCTGACACTCCCGGCCTGCGTCGCCACGTCGAGCAGCCCGGCGCGGGTCGCGCGGTCGCTGGCGATCAGTGGGCTGGCGGGGTATTTCGGCGATAAGGTCTTTACCGCCTCGCAGGTCACCAACGGCAAGCCTGCCCCCGACCTTTTCCTGTTCGCCGCAGCCCGCATGAGAGCGGGCCCACGGCGCACTCTCGTGATCGAGGATTCGGCCCCCGGCGTGCTCGCGGCGCAGGCGGCTGACATGACCGTGTTGGGATATACCGGCGGCAGCCACATGCGCGGCCGCACCATTTCGGGCACCGCGCCCCTGTGCACCTTTGACAACTGGGCCGATTTCCCGCACCTGTTATCGACCCTGTCCCCTGACGGAGCCATCTTGTGACTGTCGGCCGCTTTACCCCCGACACGACGCGCCTTGACGACGCCGCTCGCGCCGGTTGGCTCTATTACGTTGCCGGCAACACCCAGGACGAGATTGCGCGCAAGCTCGGCGTGTCACGCCAAAGCGCGCAGCGACTGGTGGCGATGGCGGTGTCAGAGCGGCTGGTCAAGGGGCGGCTGGACCCTCCGATCGGGCGCTGCATGGATCTGGCCGGGGTATTGATGGCGTTTCTGACGGCCATGTCGAACTCGTTCGGGCGCGCTGGTCCAACGAAAACTGGCAGCCCCAATTCGACGGCGAAGCATGGGTCAACATCCTCAACTTCTACCTCGACCTGATGAACAACTATGGCCCTCCGGGTGCGTCGGGCAACGGGTTCAACGAAAACCTCGCGCTGATGCAAACCGGCCATTGCGGCATGTGGATCGATGCAACCGTGCGGCATCAATGGTGTCGGACCCGACAAGCAGCGAAGTGGCTGACCAGCTGGGCTACGCACTTGCCTCCGACAATGGTCTGGGCAAGTGCGGAAACTGGCTTTGGGCGTGGTCGCTGGCCATTCTGGCCGTTCGCAGAAGGTCGAGGCCGCCAAGGAGTTCATCGCCTGGGTGACATCGAAGGAATACACCGCCCTTGTCGCCGCGAACGAAGGCTGGGCCAACGTCCCGCCGGGCACCCGCGCCTCGCTTTACGAAAACGCGGACTATCTGGCGGCTGCGCCCTTTGCGCAGATGACACTGGACAGGATCAAAGCGGCTGACCCGAACAATCCGACTGTCGATCTGGTCCCCTGTACCGGCGCTCAGTTCGTCGCTTTCCCTGAATTCCAGGGGCTGGGCACATCGGTCGGGCAACTCTTTTCGGCAGCGCTTGCCGGACAGAAGACGGCAGAGGATGCGCTGGCACAGGCCCAAGCCCTGGCCACCACCGAGATGACCAAGGCTGGATATATCCAGTAGGTTCCTCCCGTCGGGGGCGGCACCCATCGCCGGCCCCGTCACCCCACTTTGGCTTTGGTCATTGTGGGGCGTCGCCTGACGCTTTCAATAGCCCGCTGACCCCGCACAAGGATCACGCCCATGTCCACGCAACGTTCTCGCGCTGCCGCCCGGAACATGATTTCCCCGGCAGTCGGCCTGCTGCTGATCTGGATGATCGTGCCATTGGCGCTGACGCTGTATTTCTCGTTCCTGCGCTACAACCTGTTGAACCCTGCCGTTGGCGGCTGGGCGGGCTGGGACAACTGTTATTACTTCGTCACCAAGCCCGCGTTCTGGGCAGCGATGTCCGACACCATCGCGCTGGTGGTCGGTGTGCTGCTGATAACTGTCGTCGGTGGCATCTTGCTGGCTATCCTGCTGGATCAGCCAATGTGGGGGCAAGGTGTCGTGCTGATTCTGGTCATCGCCCCGTTCTTTGTCATGCCCACAGTCACCGCGCTGGTCTGAAAGAACATGTTTCTGAATCCGGTCTTTATCACAGCCCGCGCAACACTTTTGTCGCCGGGTTCATCGGGTCGCCGAAAATGAACCTGCTCGCAGGCCCCGAGGCGGCCAAAAACGACGCCACCACCATCGGCGTCCGTCCCGAACATCTGGACGAGGCCAGTCTTGCTGAAGATGCACAAGTCGTGATCGCCGATATCAATCTCGCAGCGGCGGAAAAGGCCGCAGCGGGGATCGGCGCGACGGACCTGCATCTGGACGTGACCGATCAGGCCAGCATCGACGCCTGCGTCGCCGCCGCCGAGGCCAAGATGGGTGGCATCGACATCCTGATCAATTACGCCGCCCTGTTCGCAGCAGCAGAACTGATCGACATCACCCGCGCGTCCTATGACAGGTTGTTCGCGGTCAACGTCGGTGGTGCGTTGGTCATGACGCAGGCCGTTGCCAAGGGCATGATCGCGCGCGGCAAAGGTGGCACGATCATCAACATGGCGTCGCAGGCCGGGCGGCGAGGCGCTGGTCGCCGTCTATTGCGCGACTAAAGCCGCCGTGATCAGCCTGACCCAGTCGGCGGGGCTGAACCTGATCCAACACGGGAGCAACGCCATCGCCCCCGGCGTGGTGGACGGCGACCATTGTGACGGGGTGGACGCCTATTTTGCAAGACTCGACGGATTGGCGCCCGGCGAGAAGAAGAGAAACTGGTCAGCGCTGCCGTTCCTTATGGCCGAATCGGCACCGCTGCCGCACAGGACTGGCTGACGACAGTGGTCGAACTGGACCCGATCGCTCTGCACGCGCAAGTCATCGGGTCGATGATCGATTTCGTCGCCGTGGAGCCCGCGCAAACCATCGCCCGGATGGCCGACCCGGCAGTCCGCATCGTGTCGCTGACGATCACCGAAGGCGGTTATTACGTCGGTGCCAAGACCGACGTTTTCGACGCGACCCACCCCGACATGGTGCATGACGCCGCCCACCCTGACGCGCCATGCACCGTGTTCGGGATCATTCTGGCCGCGTTGCAGTCCCGCCGTGCAGCCGGGATCGCGCCCTTTACCGTGATGTCCTGCGACAACCTGCCCGAAAACGGCCATGTCGCGGCGGCCGCGGTGATCGGGTTGGCCGGTCTGATTGACCCAGTTCTGGCGGACTGGGTGCGGGCCAACGTCGCCTTTCCCTGCGGCATGGTCGATTGTATCACCCCCGCAACGTCGGACCGCGAAAATCGCGCTGTGGTGCCGTTATTGCGCCGGGACCGACGACGCCGGCAATCCGATCGCGCCCAACGACGACAACGCCGCCGACCTCAAATTGCGCGCTCTGGCGGCAAAGGCCGATCCGGGCGCGTTCACAGGCAACGCCGTGGTTTTCGGTGATCTGGGGCAAGACCCGGTCTTTGCGAGGCAGTTCGGGACGCACCTGGCGGTGCTGTGGGCCAAGGGGGCGGGGGCGGCGCTGGCGGGTTATGTCGGCTGAACGGGGCTGGCTGCGGTCGGGCCGTTATTGACGGCTGCCGATGAACGGGTAGGCCGCGACCATCCGGTCGATCATTGCCCGGCAGTCGTTTGCGAAGCAAACGATGAGAGAGGCCTTCGTCAGTACCGGCGGCTCCTCGCGAAAGGCACGGATCTACAATACAGCGAGGACCGGCTGATCTTCAGGAGTCGGCGCTGGGCGTCGAGGCTCAAGTGCGACTGGTCAAACCGAACGAGTTTCTTGCGAGGGCCAGGGCTCATCTCCTAGGCCCTTTAATGCGTTTTGCGTTTGATCGGAATCGCAATTCGCTGCCTCTCCCTTCGGGCGAACGCGATATGCGATACCTCTGTTTCAGATAAAGCGCAAAACGCGTCAGCTCAAAAATCGGTTTCGATCGCCAACCACCTGATCTTGGCATGCAGATCCTTTTGTTACGCCTCGCGGTCGTCCGGCCGCGAATGGACGGACGGGCGAGTGAGATGTCCACCAACATCGCAGAAGCTGCCGAGCCGCGCAAAAACAATCGGTTCCCGCCCCGCCGCCGCACCTTGTTCTTTACAGACGCCGCCGCGTCAGAAGATCGTGATGTCGTTGTTCAGCAGGTTCAGGTTGGCCACGCTGTTGATCGTCAGCGTGTCGCCACCGCCAAAGTTCAGCACGGCGTTGCCCGCAACGATCGACCCAAAGGTCGCCAGCACCTGCGTCACGCTCAGCACGCCGCTCCAAAGTGCGTCGTCCAGCCGGATCGTGTCGATGTTGTCCTGGAAGTCGATCACGGTGTCGGCGTCGTCGTTCAGGGTGAAGACGAAGTCATCGGCGCCGCCACCCCCGTTCAGGTTATCGTTGCCCTGATGGCCCGCCAGCGTGTCGTCGCCCAGCCCGCCGCTCAGGGCGTTGTTCCCCGCATTGCCGGTCAGCATGTTGGCCAGCGCGTTGCCGTTGCCGTTGCTGTTGGCCGATCCGGTCAGCACCAGGTTCTCGACAAACCGGACTCCGGCAGTGGCGTTGAGGTTGAAGCTCACCGCACTTCGCACCGTGTCGATGCCGCCCGCGTCGATCAGGCTGGCCGTCGTCGTCGTCTCGAACACCCGGTCGCCGGCCGCATTCACCACATAGGTGTCGTTGCCCGCCCCGCCAAGCATGGTGTCGTCGCCCAGCCCGCCGTTCAGGTTGTTGTCCCCTGCATTGCCGGTCAGCATGTTGGCCAGCGCGTTGCCGGTGCCGTTGCTGTTGGCCGATCCGGTCAGCAGCAGATTCTCGACGAACCGCACCCCGGCAGTGGCGCTGAGGTCGAAGCTCACTGAA
>JBBSBK010000152.1:0-4861 GCA_038251315.1 Rhodobacterales bacterium
ACGTCAATCTTACATAGCGCATGGGTCGCTCCTTCAGTTGGCGTTCGTGATATAGAGGATCGCCGCGATAACAAGGGTCGGCACGACATAGACCAGAGCGATCAGCTTGCGGCGCAGGCCGCTTTCATAGAGGGTCATACCATCGGCGATATAGGCATCCCGCGCTGCCGTATCAGCCCCCTCGGGTGGATTTGCGTCCCAACGCTTTTCCAGTTTTTCGCGCCGGACCGACCGCGAATAGATCGAGACCGAGACATAGATCACGCTCAGCGCGATGAACCCGAAGATGAAAAGTTTGATGAATGCCATGCGTTACTTCCTGCTGATCGCGCCCCAAGGGCCCACGAGATCGACGATATCGACCCGTGGTTTGGGGATTGGCGGTGGCCCCGGTTCTTCCATCGCCGCCTCGTGTCCGAACAGGGCGGCGCGGGTGCCGGCCTTGTCCACCTGATACTCGCGTTCCAGAAAATCCGCCACATAGGCCTGCTTTTCAACCGGCCAGCGGGCGTAGGCGGTATAAAATGCCTCTTTATGGCAAATGAACAACTGCCGGATGTCCAGCGGGGACAGGTCGGCCAGCAGCATGTTCACGAGGTCCGCATCGGCGTGGGCCGTTGCGCGCAGCGTATAGAAATACGCCGGATGGTCAGACGTGATCGTCGGCCAGTCGCCCCCATCCTCGGCCCAGCGGGCCAATGCGGCCAGACCCTGCCATTCGGCGGGCAGTTTGTCGGCATGCCGCCGCCCCAGATTGCGCAGGTCGCGCCGGGTTGCGCCCGCCATATCCTCGCCCAGTTTGCTGGCCACCTCGGCCACGACGAAGTCCATCTTTTGATGCAGGATTGCGGCGGCATCGACGCCCCGCGCCTTGACGATGGCTTCGGCCAGCCCGTTCAGTTCAAGGAATTTGGCGATGGCGCCGCGGTCGTTGAAATCGAAGACGGAGGGGATCGGCAGGTCGCCCAGTTTGGCCTTGTCGGTCGCCGCGATCAGGGCCGGATGGGTGACACCGCGAAACAGGTACAGGCCGCCGAACATGCCGGTCCAGAAATTGTCCTGTGCGAACGTCGCACTGTTCAGCGCCACGGGATTGCGCGTCAGATCGCCGGTTTCCTTGGCCAGCCCGATCATCTGCGCGATCAGCACATCGTCGAACCACGCATCCTTTTCAGTCTTGAACCGGTCGATCATCGCCCCCAGTTTTGCCGCCGTCGCGACGGTGCCGCTGGTCGTGTCTGCCTCGACCGTGATCTTGCGGATGTCGAACAGGGCGGCCGCGGTCGGGGCGGCATAGACCGAATTGACCAGTTCGCCCGCCACCGCATCGCGCGCAGTCAGCGCGAACAGTTGGGCGGCGTTGGTGGTGTAGAATTGGCGCAGAATACCGCGCGAGGTGGAAAAGTTGGCGTTCAGTAGTGGGGCAGTGGTTTGTTCCGTCGTCAGCAGGATGAACTGCCGGTTCACCCCGTTTTGGTTCAGATAGCGATCGTCGTCCAATTCATCCCCAACCTCGGGCGAATAGCCAGAAATATCGATGTGAAACTCTTTCAGTTTCGTCTGTTTCCCGATCAGATGGTTTAGCGCCCGGTTATAGCGGTCGACCAATACCGGGCTGTCGACCCGGATCAGGTTGCCGAACATCAGCCCTTTTTCGATCAACAGGTTCATGGCTGATATCCCTTGGCGGTGACGATGAAGGCGATGACCGTCAGGGGCACCGCGAACGGCAGGGCGATCCCCAGAAACGGCAGGAATCCGGTCCAGCTGAACGCCCCGCCCAGCGCTGCGTTCGTCACCCCATGCACACCCAGCACGAACACCGCCGACCATGCGAGCATGGCCAGCAAGGTCAAGCCCAGCGGGCGGACGATATCGCCGGGAACCGTCATTTCGACCCGCCCACCGCGCCAACCGGCAAAGGCCCCGATCAGACACGGGCCCAGTACCATAATGGCGAGGAACCAGTTCACCATACCCGCGTCACCCAGTTTTTCGGCAGTCCCGCCACCGACAGCACCATGATCGGCGCCCAAAGCAGGGCCGAGATCATGGCCAGCCGCCCGAAATGCAGCACTCCCACCGCGATGCCCCCCTCAAACAGCGTGTCGAACGGCACCCCCTGCCAAACGTAAAGCAGCGCAAAAAACCCGGCGCCAAAGGCCAGCATGACCAGAGTCGCGACAAATGCCAGCACCATCAGGGCGGCGACTCCTTCGGGAAACACCAACGCCAGCAAGCGCGGCACCGTCCAGCCCAAAGCCGCCAGACAGACGGCTGGCAGGATCAATCCGCCGGAAAAGGCTTGAGCGATAGTGTTCATCGGCGGTCCTTTGTGGCCCGCCGCCCGAAATATAGGGCGACAACCGCGATCATGGCGAACAGGATCGTCGCCGATTGTCCGATCCCCGTGAAATCGAACTCATCGCCCCAGATCGCCTGCGCGCCGGCAGTGCCGCCAAATATGATCGCGCCCCAGATCAGCGGGATCAGCACGACGCCGGTCAGGAACCCCGCGGCCCCCCCGATCCGTCGCCAGACCAGCGGCACCGCCAGCATGACCAGCAAACCAGCGATGATATTCAAACCAATCAACACAACCGGACCACTCATCCCTTGCCCTCCAGATAGCGTCGCTTTGCTTCGTCCTGACGGCCAAAATCGCGCACCATGTTGGCGATGGCCACCTCGTCGGATTTGTCGGCATAACGGAATTCGCTGTCGGCGTACCGGTTGATTTCCTGAATGACCATGTCGACGGTGATCGGCTGGCGCAAATCCTCGATCATCGCTTTCTTTTCATCGTAGGATTTGAACAGAAATAGATCGGGGGTTTCCATCCATGCCTCGGGCAATTCGAAATCCATCGCCCGGACTTTGACCGCATCGGTGATGTTCTTGATGGCGCGGCCGGTAAAGCGGTGGTCGGCCTCTTGAATACCCTTCAAATAGGTACCGAGCTTGGTGATCGTATCCAGCTTGCCCAGATCTTTACTGACCCGGTCATAGACCTTTTCCAGACCTTCCTCGTGCGGTTTGGAATGGCTCTCGAAACTGTCCGCCACGGCCTTTTTGATTTCCTGCGCAGCATAGACCTGATGATCACCCACAGGAATCTTGTGGTTCTTGCCCATCAACAAATATAGAATGTCGATATAATCGTCGCGCGTGATCGGCCCGTCGACCAGAAACCGCGCCCCAGCCCGCTGGCGCAGGGCATCGTCGACGTTTTCGGGGTAATTGGAAAACATCCCGAACGTGCAATTCCCGCGGACGACCGTATTCGCCCCACCGAAACTTTCCATCAAAACGGCAGTAATCTCCAACTGTCCGGCGCTCGATTGCCGATCACCGCGCTTGCCCGCCAACTGGTCGATATCGTCGATTGTACCAAAACCGATGACCGATGGATCGATGATATTGTTGATGAACGCCTTGGCGTTCTGCCCGGATTTACCCTGATAGCTGTCGATATTATCAGTCGACAGGTTCTGATAGCGGAATGGATAGCCCGCCGTCTGGCAATAACCGTTGATGAGGCCCGCCATCATCTGGATCAGCGTCGTCTTGCCCGTTCCCGGTGCGCCGTCGCCCATGAATGTGAATATGAAACCGCCCAATTCGGCGAATGGATTTAATCGCCGTTCAAAATCATAGGCCATGATCATCTTGGCCAGTTTCATCGCTTGGTATTTGGCGATGTGGTTGCCGATTACCTCGTTGGGTTGCTTGAAGGTCATCGTCAGGGTGGTTGATTTAACGGCGCGGGCGGGGGTGAAGCCGCGCACGCTGAACGCGTCCGCCTCGACCCGCCAAGATGCCGCGTTGAACGGTTCCAGCCGGGCGGCGGTGCTGGCGCGCGCACTGACCTTGTCCATTAGCGCCTCGGCAAAGGCCAGAACGGTGGCGACCAGTTTGGGTTCCGACGCGGCCAGTGCGCCGATATCTTGGTCAAGTTCCCACAGCGCCCCGTGCAGGGCCAGTTGGCCGTTGTCGGTCAGCACCTCCTGAACCTCGCCCACTTCGACGGTTTCGGTGCCTGCGTGGGATGCCAGCAGGAATGCGGTGGCCGACGCAAAAACATAAAGCGTTATCAACGCCTCTGCGGTCAGCAGTTCGGAAAACGCGGCCCCCTTGCTGGCAGGCAGCGACCCTTCGAGGTTGGCACGCTTGAGGTCGGTCAGCCCCGTGCGATCGGCGTATTGTTTGGCCACGGCCATGCCGATGGCGATGGCTCGGCGCAGCGCCTGCATGACGGCGGCTTGGACCGGCGAGGTCAGGCCCTCGCCGCCTTCGACCGCCGCGATCCGGGTGAGCAGTTGGATGCCTTCAGTGCGCGCCACCCGTTGCGTCACCAGCCCCGGCGTCGTGCTGCGGAACGCGCGGCGCGTGCCGATGCCGGTTGACCGTTCGACCGGAGCGTTCGCGGTGCTTGTCGCGATGCGCGGGCTGTGATCGAACCCATCCAGCAGGGCCAGCGCCGCCGGATAATGCTTGCGCACATCGCCCTCGCGCAGTTCCATCTGATCACTTGACTGACTCATCGTGCCATTTCACCTTCTGTTGGCTTGAAATATCCCCGCCGGAGGCAGGATTTTTATCTGTAACTCAGGACCTTACCACTGGGGCCGACGACAAACTTACGCACGTCCTCGAACCCTTTCGGCTTTTTCTCGGCCAGCGCCTGAAACGGGCGTTCGGGCATGATAAGAGCGCGTTCCATCCGGCTGGCCCCCAACATATCGCCGCGACCCAGCAGCGGGTCGAGCGTGAAAATCTGCCGTTCGACCGATCCGAACCAGCCGGATTTGACCTGTTCAACCCGGTCGGTCACCAGATCCTCGGTCGTCCAGACCAGCGC
>JBBSBK010000153.1:0-4856 GCA_038251315.1 Rhodobacterales bacterium
ACCAGAGCCGGAAATACCGTGTCGATCTGCTGGGCCGTCCCCAGATAAAACGCGCGGCCAGACCCGCTGAGCGCAGTCAGGAACGCCTGTGCTGCCGCAAAATCATAACCGTGCAGGCGCAGATCGAAGATCGGCAAACCACCCGCCTGCGCCGATATCCGCGGCGCGGCCCAGAATACCAGCGCCGCATCAGCCGCCAGCGTTGCCGCGACCAACAGCCCGAACGTCCATCGACCTGTCCGCATCCCCTTCCCCTTTTGCCAATTCTAGCAGCGCCTGACCGATCCGTCACCGGGCGATCCCGAGGCACTGCACAACCCTGTGCCAGACAGGCCCTACCCCAACCGAAAGGCCAGCCCATGCGCATCACCCTGCTTCACCCGCCCCACACCGCCATCGGCAGCCGGGTGCCGCGCGAAAATCTTCCACCATTTGGCCTGTTGTGCCTTGGCGGCCCGCTGATCGACGCAGGCCACGGCGTGACGCTGGTCAACGCCGACTTCGACCCGATGCCGCTGCCGCGCATCCTGCGCGAGGTGAGCGCGACACGGCCCGACGCGGTGCTGATCGGCCACTCGGGATCAACCTCGGCCCATCCGACTGTGCTGGCGATCGTGCGCCTGCTGCGCACCAGCCTGCCCGATGTGCTGATCGTCTATGGTGGCGTCTATCCGACCTATCACTGGGCCGACGAGCTGAACGAGGCGACCGAGATTGACGTCATCGTGCGTGGCGAGGGAGAGGCGACGATCGTGACGTTGATGGCCGCGCTGCCGGATGGCGATCTGACATCGATCAACGGTATCGCCTATCGCCGGGACGGCCAGCCACACGCCAATGCTCCGGCGACGATGATCGCCGACCTTGACGCCCATCGGATCGGCTGGGAGCTGATCGATTTTACCCGCCACTCCTACTGGGGCGGCAAACGGGCGGTGATCCTGCAATTCTCGCGCGGGTGTCCGCATCTGTGCACTTACTGCGGGCAAAGGGGCTTTTGGACCAAATGGCGGCATCGCGATCCGGTCGGGCTGGCCGCCGAAATCGGCTGGCTGTACCGCACGCACGGCGTTGAACTGGTCAATCTGGCGGACGAAAACCCGACGACCTCGCCCAAGGCATGGCGCAGATTTCTGGACGCGATGATTGCGCAAAACGTGCCAGTAACGATCATCGGGAGCACCCGCGCGGATGATATCGTGCGCGATGCCGCTATCCTGCTGCTGTACAAAAAGGCAGGCGTGCTGCGGTTTTTGCTCGGATTGGAGGGGACGGACGAGGCGACACTGACGACCGTCAAAAAAGGCGGCAGCCGACCGATGGACCAGCAGGCGATCAGGCTGCTGCGCCAGAACGGGATGATCGGCCTTTGCACCTTTGCCGTCGGGTTTGCTGATGAAACCGACCGCGATTACTGGCGACTGCTGCGGCACCTTCTGCGCTATGATCCTGATCAGGTGATGTCTGTATTTGCGACGCCGCACCGCTGGACGCCATTCTTTGCCTCGGTTAAGGATCGCCGGGTGATCGACACCGATCTGCGCCGCTGGGATTACAAACATCAGGTGATGCAGGTGCCTGCCGTGCCAAGCTGGCGGGTGTTCGTCTGGGTCAAGGTCATCGAATTGTCGCTGCAGGCGCGCCCCAAAGCCCTGTGGCGCACCTATCTTCACCCCGATCCGGACATGCGGCACGCGATGCAGTGGTATACGCGGATGGGCAAACGGGTCGTATTGCGCGAGGTCTGGGAATTTCTGCGCGGCTGGCGCAGGCCGGGCCTGACCGTCGCTGCATTCTTGGGGGCCGACCCGCTGCCCGAAGCCGCGTTAGGGCATCCGCGCCGTGCCGACCCAGCCCTCGAACAACCGGATCAGCCCCAGCCCAACAATTACCACGCCGACGATGATGGCCCGCCAGTTGTGTCGGGGCTTATTATCGTCGGCCATCAGACGGGATTGCGGCGGTGATAGGTGACGATCTGCTGACGGGGCAAAAGGCCGAACAGCCGGCTGGTGCGGGTCACGACAAGGGTGCGGCCCTGATCGGCGGGCGCAAAGGTCCAGGTTGCCTGACCGATCCGGGCGCTGACCGCTTCGCCATCCGCCTGCCCGGCATTGTCTCCCGCCAGACCGCCGGACTTCATCCTGACCAGAAACCCCTGCGGCCCGGGCGCAATGACGACGACCGCCGGAAAGATCGGCCCACCCGCGCCACCGCGCAAATCCCAGATTCCTTCGGCCAGCATCGGCTCAGTCCCTGTCGCGAACGATGTCGGCCCCAAGAGCCTTCATCAACGGCTCGAACACCGGGAACGATGTGGCGATCGGGCTGGCGTCATCGACCGTCATCGGCCTTGTGGTCGCCAATCCCATGACGAGAAACGACATCGCGATGCGGTGATCAAGCTGGCTGGCGACCGTGACGCCGCCCGGCACCTGGCCGTGGCCGCGCCCGTGCACGATCCACCAGTCCGGACCTTCGTCCACGGCAACACCGGCGGCGCGCAGCCCCTTGGCCATCGCGTCGATCCGGTCGCTTTCCTTGACGCGCAATTCCTTGACGGCGCGCATTTCGGTCGACCCCTGGGCAAAGGCAGCGACGACCGACAGCACCGGATATTCGTCGATCATGCTGGCGGCACGTTCCGGGGGCACGACGATGCCACGCAGATCCGGCGAAAACCGGGCACGCAGGTCGGCGACGGGTTCGCCGCCCTCTTCGCGCAGGTTCTCGTAGGTCAGATCGGCGCCCATGTCCTGCAGGGTGGTGAACAGGCCCGCGCGCGTCGGGTTGAGGCCGATATTGGGGACCAGCACATCGGATCCTTCGGTGATGAGCGCGGCGCAGACCGGGAATGCGGCAGAGGACGGATCACGCGGCACCACAATGGTCTGGGGGCGCAGTTCGGGCTGGCCGGTGAGGGTGATGACCCGCCCCTCGGGGCCTTGCTCGACCGTCAGGGTCGCCCCGAACCCTGACAGCATCCGTTCGGTGTGATCGCGCGTCGGTTCCTTTTCGATCACCACGGTCTGCCCCGGTGCGTTCAGTCCAGCCAGCAGCACGGCGGATTTCACCTGCGCCGAGGGAACCGGGACGGAATAACGCACTGGCACAGGGTCGGCGGCCCCCAGAATCGTCATAGGCAGCCGGCCCCCGGCGCGCCCGAAGGCCTGTGTGCCAAACAGAGCCAGAGGATCCGTGACGCGGCCCATCGGGCGGCCGTTCAGCGACGCGTCGCCCGTGAAAGTGGCAGTGATCGGGCTGGTCGCCATTGCCCCCATAATGAGGCGCACGCCGGTCCCCGAGTTGCCGCAGTCGATGACATTGGCAGGTTCGGCAAACCCGCCGACGCCGACGCCGTGAACCGACCACGCACCTTCACCGTGATCGATCACCTCGGCCCCCAAGGCGCGCATGGCCTTTGCCGTATCCAGCACGTCCTCGCCTGTCAGCAGACCGGTGATCCGGGTCTCGCCGACGCAAAGCGCCCCGAGAATCAGCGACCGATGCGAGATCGACTTGTCACCGGGCACATCCGCCTGGCCCCTCAAAGGCACGGACCGGCGCGATGTCATCGGAAAGGGGGTGGCATGGGACGACATGAGCGACCTCGGCGTGCTTTGAGCGGCGTCATAGACCAGCGCACATGGCTGGTCCATCATCAGCTTCACTTAGCAGCAAAAACTCCCCGCGGAGCGTCCGCCGTCAGACCCGGCGAAACGTCATATAGTGAGGCACCCGGCCCTCGCGCAGGGCCTTTTGTTCGTAGCGGGTCGAAATCCAGCCGTCCCACGGCACATGCAAATCGCGGTCAATCCGCGCGAATCCGGCCAAGGGGACCTCTTTCAGGGTCTGTTTGACATAACTAGGAATGTCGGTGGCAACGTGAAACAGCGCGTCCGGGCGCAGGACGCGGGCCAGTGGCAGCAGATGATCCTGCGTCACGAACCGGCGGCGGTGATGCCGCTGTTTGGGCCAGGGATCGGGATAATTCAGGAAGCCGCGGGCCACTGACCCGGGTGGCAGCACGTCGAACAGATCGCGCACGTCGCCCGGATGGACCCGCAGATTCGTCACGCCCGCGCGGCGCACCTTGCCCAGCAGCATCGCGACGCCGTTGACAAAAGGTTCGGCCCCGATGATCCCGACCTGCGGATTGGCCGCGGCGATACCGACCAGATGTTCGCCGCCGCCGAAGCCGATTTCGAGCCAGACCTTTGACGTGCCGAACAGCGCGGTCAGGTCCAGCAGGTGGCGGTCGGGGTTATCCTCCCAACTGACCGCACCGGGGCTGAGCGGGCCCAGATCGTTGTCCAGATAATCATGCTGGCTGGCGCGAATCGTCTTGCCCCGGATCCGGCCATAGAAATTGCGCCAAGGGGCGCCTTTGGGGTGATGGCTGTCGGGCATGGTGCAGGGACTTAACCATGTGCAGCGCCAGTGGCAACGGCGGGGTGGGTTGAAGCGCACGTTATCGGAAACAGTCGGTCTAGGAGGGGCGCTGTGGGTTCAGCGAAAGGCCGGTTTGAGCCCAGAGTAACCACTGCTGCAGCACGCACATTTTGTTACTAAGGGCGGGAACCGGACGTTCGCTGCGGCTGCGAAGTGATCGAACCAGATGGCCAAAAGCGGCCATTCAATATTGCCGCTTGCGCTGTCGCGACGAACTCTGAATATGGCCTCATGAAGAAATAGGCTCGGGTAAACGCCACCCACCGAGCCACGGAACCGTCTGGTCGAATTCTCTTTAAATTCATATATGCTGGACAGCTAACGTGTGACTAGCGAGGAGTTTTCGGCATGATAATTACGGTTGCCTTTGACGTGAAAAATTATGTCGAGGTTATGGAAGGTTG
>JBBSBK010000154.1:0-4826 GCA_038251315.1 Rhodobacterales bacterium
CCGGAATAAAGCCAAGCATAACTACCGATCTGTCGATGGTCTATGAATTTCTTTTAGCGAAATGATGTCCTTGTCGGTCAGCGTCATCATGCTTCCATTCAAGCCTGACGCGTTCGCGGCTTCAAAGAAGAGGCCAGTGCAAGTCTGGTAATGGGAGCAGATAACGTCCAAGAGGTCACGTTCTGGTTGCCCCTCGATCTCGATTGGACGGTAATAGCGGTAAAGCCCTAGCTCGGCACGCAAAGGCATTGCCCACCCAAAACGCTCCGAATAAACGGACCCATATGGTCGCCGATGCACGATTTCATTGCGCAGGTCGGTGATCTCTTTCAACCACCCTGAGGTCATCCATCTGCCTGGGCTGTCAGCCGACAACACCAGCCAATTCTTTTTGATCAAAAGGTCGAGGAAGGCTTATCCCCTTTGTTCCGGCAGAACGACATGTTGAGACGACAGATCTGTTGGTTTTGGCTTGAGGGGCGGGTCGGATCGGTTTGCGGCACAGCTTGAGCGCACAAAACGTGTCGTTTGGGATGAGAGACGGATTTCAGACGCGCTGATCTACGAAATCGCGATATGTCGCTGGCCCAAGACCGACACCGATCCCGATCAGTGTATCGAAGGCGCTGCGTGTGTGTCGCCGTCGGTTCCAGCGAAAAACGAATTCGTCGAGATAGCGTTGCAGATGGCGCTTCCTGAGGCCGTGGAACACGCCTTTTGCCCATGTCTTAAGATTGGAAAACACACGGTGGACCCAGTGCAGGATCTCGTGTGCCTTGCTGCCGGTGACGACCTTGGCCTCATGCGTGTTTGCGGGGGGATTTTCGTATCCGAGCCAGCCGTCCGTGATGATATGCGCTCCGGGCTCCACTGCCTGACCGATAAACGCGTGCAGCGTCTTCGATGCGCCGTCGGGGATGTGCTTCATCCGGATCCGGCGCGGCTGCCCGTCTTCGGATAATTCCACCGCACCGACGATGAACATCTTGCCCACCGGGCTGCGCCCGCCCTTCGGACGGTCGACCGGATCGTGCCGGGACCGGAACGGCATCTCCGTCTCATCGATTTCAACAATGCCTTTCAGTGGGTTGCGGTCCGGGTTGACCATCGCCCGCCGGAGCTTTTGCAACAGCAGCCACGCCGTTTTGTAACTGCCGAGGCCGAGTTGGGCCTGAAGTTGTAGCGCCGACATCCCGTTTGAATGACTGGTGATGATGTGCGCGGCAAGGAACCATGTCCGCAATGGCAGATGGCTGCTGTGCATCACCGTGCCAGCCGTCACGGATGTTTGTCGTGCGCAGCCAGAACATTCCCAGGTCGCGCGATTTCGCTTCAGAGGCCAGCCCTTGCAGGCGCCGCAAGACGGGCACACGAAGCCCTTCGGCCACCGTTGGTCCGCCATATGCTGCGCGCACGACTCCTCATCGGAAAACCGTGCGTCAAACGCTTGGCGGGACATCGGTCTGTCGTTTTTACATCTGGCTTGCATGGGAAGAACAAAACCAGAACATCAAGTATTGAAAAGCCCTCGGGCACTACATTTTGTGCCGCCGGAGCGAAGGGGATAAGCCTTTCTTGAGATAATGGCTCGCCGTCGGGTCGCAGTGCAGATAGAGGCTCCCGGTCGGTTTCAGCACCCGGTGCAGTTCGATCAGGCGGACGGCCATCATGGCGAGGTAGGCCATCATGTCGTTGTCGCCCAGAAACGATCGCATCGCCGTCAGCATCGTTGCCGCCGCGCCGTTGCCGCTGCGCCGGACCTCTTGAAATGCCGCCTCGGCTGAATCGTTCCAGTGCCATGTGTCGTCGAACGCCTCGATCTGCGCAGCGCTGTCGGTGCCTTGCGGCCCTTTGAACAACACGTTGTAGCTGGCGTTGGAATTGAACGGCGGGTCGAGGTAGATCAGGTCGACGGACGCAGGTGCGATGGAGTCGCGCAGGACTGCGAGATTATCGCCGTAGTAGAGATGGTTGGTCATCTGCCCTGCCCCGTTGCATGGTCGGACGTTTGTCGCCCGGAATTGCTTAACGCCGAGTGTAGGCGGGAAAGGCGGGGCGCGGCAACCTGTGCCGAACTCTCGGTCAGCCCCCCCACCATTCCATTTGCATCGCGCCCCCTTCCCCGGCATAATCGCGTTCGAGGGTTGGCAGGCGGCTGATACCGGGGAAACCGGGCGCTGCGCGGGTTTAGGGCAGGTTTATGCGCATTTTGATAGGGTTTTTGGCCATTCTGGCGCTGAGCGCGTGCAGCAGTCGCACGGCGTCGGGGGCCCGGGGTGGCAATGTCAGTGGGCTGATTGCCAGTGCCTGTATGGGCGGCGGGCGTGATGCGGCGAACCGGAGCTTGTGTTCGTGCGTGCAGCAGGCCGCCAATCAGTCGCTGAGCCTTGCCGATCAGGCCCGTGCCGCCCGGTTCTTTGACGATCCGCAAAGTGCGCAGGATGTTCGGCAGTCGGACAATCCGCGCGACGAGGCGTTTTGGGCCCGTTACAAGGCGTTCAGTGGTGCAGCCGAGGGGATGTGCCGGGCCTAGGGCGTTTCAGGTTTCGGCGGAATCGCAATTCGCTGCCGCCCGCTCCGCCCGCACGCGATTTGCGATCGCCTTGTTTCCCTTGAAAGCTGAAACGCTTTAGTCGGCCTTGACCGGCAGATCGACAGTGACGTCGCCCGCGTTTTCGAATTCGAGCGTGATCGCGATTGTCTCGCCCGCCGTGAAGGGCGCGGTCAGCCCCATGAACATGATATGCGTGCCCTCGGGGGCCAGCAGCAGTTCGCCGCCTGCGGGCAGCGCGATGCCGTCGTCGGCTGAGCGCATCTGCATGACGCCGGTGTCGGTCTGTGTCGTCACATGCACCATGACCCGCGCGGCGGCGTCAGAGCGCACGCCCATGAGCCGGTCGTCGGTGTCGCTGTCGTTGCGGATCGTCATGTAGGCGACGCCGGACATCGCGCTGGCGGTGGTGGGGAGCGTGTAGGCGTCATGCACCCCGATCTCGGCCAAGGCGGTGGTGGCGAGGGTGGAGAGCAGGGCGGCGGCGAGGAGGCGCATGGGTCTGGTCCTTTGCGGTTCGGTCAGTCGATAGCAC
Organism: Rhodobacterales bacterium; assembly: GCA_038251315.1. Taxonomy (GTDB): domain Bacteria; phylum Pseudomonadota; class Alphaproteobacteria; order Rhodobacterales; family Rhodobacteraceae; genus JBBKXP01. The sequence continues at coordinate 3,087 of JBBSBK010000154.1, forward strand.
CAAGGGGCCGGACAGGCAAAGCGGTCGGTGGTCGCAGGCAAGATGGGTTCAAACCCATCTTACGGGCATGGAAAAGCCCGGACGCGGGTGCGACCGGGCTGTTCCGAAAGACGTTGTCGGCCTAGGCGGCGACGGTTGTTGCGGCGGTGGCTTTCGCCAGTTTCGCCAGCTCTTTCTTGACCTTGAGCGCGTCGTCGGAGAGTTCAACGTCTTTCGCCTTGGCGAGGTAGGCATCGAGCCCGCCGCGGTGATCGACCGAGCGCAGCGCGTGGTTCGAGATGCGGAACTTGAACGATTTGCCAAGCGCGTCCGAGATCAGCGTCACGTCCTGCAGGTTCGGCAGGAACCGCCGACGGGTCCGGTTCTTGGCGTGGCTTACGTTGTTGCCCGACATCGGGCCTTTTCCGGTCAGATCGCAGCGGCGCGACATGGCGTGTTCCTTTGGTTCTGGGAGCCTGTTGGGTGGCACCCCGTTCAAAACAAGATGACCCTGCCGGGGGCAAGGCCATGAATTCGGTTTGGGTCGGATAGGCGGAATCGGGGGGGGCGTCAAGGCGGATTTGGGGGGAGGTGGCGTCATCCCTGCCCCTCTGGTCCATTGGCCAGCCCTGCCGCCGCCATCAGACGCGCCGCCGTGTCGGTCATCAGCTGGTCGCGCCCGGCCCCGATGATCGGGACGCGCCCCATTTCCAGCAGCATGGGGGCGGCGAGCGGGGTGATGCGGGTGAGTGTGACGTGGTCGATCCGCCCGGCGGTGCGGGTCAGCATTTCCTCGATCCGGCCGAAATCGACGAGACCGCGCAGGGCTTCTTCGCGGGTGATCCGCAGCATCAGGTGGTCGGGGTCGTAGCGCAGCAGGGTGTCGTAGAGGATGTCGGAGGAGATCACCGCCTGCCGTCCGGATTTTTTCGCCTGCGGCAGGTTGCGTTCGATCAGCAGGGCGATGGTAGCGGCGGTGCGGAAGGTGCGCTTCATCACCGCGTTGCCCGCCAGCCATGTGTCGAGGCCGTCGCGCAGGCCAGTGGCGGTGAGCAGGGGCGCGGGGTCGGTCACGGGTTTCAGGCCCCAGATCAGGGTGGCGTAGTCGGTCGACACGAACCCGAGGGGGTCGAGACCTGCGGCCTCCATCCGCCGGGTCAATAGCAGGCCGAGGGTTTGTTGCGCGTTGCGCCCGGCGAAACCATAGACGCAGGTGTGGGCGCGGCCTTCCCAGTCGAAACTTTCCACGAGGATGCGGTCGGTTTGGGGGAGGTGTGAGACTTGTCGTTGCAGCGCCAGCCAGTCGGCGGTGTGGTTGGGGAGTTCCGGCCAGTCGGGTTGGTCGAACATTCGCAGGATGCGGGCCGAAAGCTGGGTCGAGGTGGCGAATTTGGTGCCCATGAAGGCGGCGATTTTCGGGCGTTGTGCGGTGGAGCGGGTGACTTCGACCACGAGGTCGTGCAGGCGGTCGTAGCGGACGATATGGCCGCCGATCAGGAAGGTGTCGCCGGGGGTGAGGGTGGCGGCAAAAGATTCCTCGACCTCGCCCAGCATCTTGCCGCCGCGAAACCGGACCTTGACCGTGTCGGTGTCCTGAATCGTGCCGATGTTCATGCGGATGCGTTGTGCGGCGCGGGGGTCGCGTAATTGCCAGAGACCGTCGGGGCGTTGCAGCAGGCGTTTCCACTTGTCGTAAGCGCGCAACGCGTAGCCGCCCGTGGCGACGAAATCGAGGCAGTCGTCGAAGGCGGCGCGGGAGAG
>JBBSBK010000155.1:0-4753 GCA_038251315.1 Rhodobacterales bacterium
CGCCAGCGGCGGCGTTGTCGGCCCAAGGATGATCGCCACGTCGACCACCGACATCCCGAACGCCAGCACGACATAGACGGGCAGACGGATCTGGGCATAGACGCGGGGGAACACCCCCTTGATCCACCCTGTCAGCCGCCCATAACCCAACGCCTGCGCCACCTGTCCGCTACGCACCGCATCGGCCTGTGCCAATGCTGCCAGCGTCATCAGCAGCAGAAACGGCACCTCTTTCACCACCAGCCCGGCGATCATCGCCAACCCGGCAGGGTCCTGAATGATCAGCAGATCAGGCGGGCGGATCCAGCCGGTCGCCCAAGGCGAAAACAGGCGGGCGATCCAGCCTGACGGGGCAATCAGGAACGCAAGGCCGAACGCGGCGGCGGCGTGCGGAACGGATAGCAGGGGCGACAGCAACCGTTCGAGCAAGCGAAACGCACGCGTTCCCGACCAGCCGGCAGTGACAAGGGTAACAATCAACAGCGATAGCGCCGTCGCCGTCAGTCCGGTCGTCAGCGACAGCCGGGCAGAAATGGCGATGCCCGGCGTCGCCAGCAGGGTGCGGAACGCATCAAGGTTCGGCCCCGTCAGGCCAACAACCGGCAGATGCCCGAACGCGGGCAGCACAGTGCCCCACAGCCCCGCCACCACCGGCCCCAGCATCGCAAGGATGGTCAGGGCCGGGACGAAAGGCAGGAACCGTTGTCGGGTCACGCGGGCCGTTGCCTTATTGTGTAACGCCGTAGCGATCGGCCCAGTCGGCGGCAATGCGGGTCATCCATGTCGGGTGCGGTTCAGCCTGCACAGTGCCCAATTCGGCTGGTGTCAAGGTCGCGATGCCCAGCGGAATCGCATCGAAAACGGCGCGATCTTCGGGGGAAAGTGCGGCCATGTTCAAAACCGTGCCATACCCCAAAATCGCGGGATCCTGCGCCCGGGCTTGCGCCTCGGGCGACAGCAGCAGGTTGGCAACGACCATTGCGCCGGCCTTGGACCCCGAGTTGTAAGGGATCGCGACGAACGACGCATTGCCGATGGTACCCTTGTCCAGCACGAACGTACGCACGGTGTCGGGCAGTTCGTTGTTGGCGATCGCCGCAGTGGCCGCACCGGGGCTGAATGACACAGCCAGATCGACTTCGCCATCGGCAATCAGCTGAAATTGGGCGTTGCCAGTGGCGGGATAGGCCCGGCCCTCACGCCATAAGGTCGGGGTCAGTTCGTCAAGGTAGGCCCAAAGAGGGGCGACAACTGCGTCGTATGAATCGTCGGACACCGGGGTGGCCAACACGGACGGATCTGGCAGAATATCGGCCAGCACCTGCTTTAGAAACGTCGTACCCAGAAAATCGGGAGGCTGGGGATAGGTGAACCGGCCCGGATGCGCCTTGGACCACTCAAGCAAGGCTTGCATCGACCTTAAGGGATCCGGCATGTCGGCCGTGTCGTGGATGAACACGACTTGCGCCATCGCCCAAGGGCTTTCATAGCCTTCCACGGGGACGGTAAAATCGGTCTGAACCGTCTTGCCGTCGACATCGACCAGCGCCCAGTTCGGCAGTTGTTCGGCATAGGGGCCGAACAGCAGCCCCGCATCCTTCATCGCGGCGAAATTGGCACCGTTGATCCAGATCATGTCGATCGCGCCATCGTCATTCGCCCCGGCCTGCTGTTCGGACAGCACGCGGGTCACAGCATCGGCGGTGTCGGTCAGCTTGACGTGTTCCAGCGTCACGCCATAGTCTGCCATTGCCTTTTCACCGATCCAGGCAATGAAATCGTTGGTCGTCGTCGATCCACCCCAGGCGTTCCAATAGACGGTATGACCCTGTGCCTCGGCCACCACCGCATCCCAATCTGCGGGGTTCGGGTTGGCAAGCGCGGGCAAGGGAGCCAACAGGGCGGCGAGAATGGCGAGGTGTTTCATGGGTGATCCTTTGGTTCGGGGAAAAGACGGCGCGCGGCTGATAGGCGCAAGGTGGCGGTTGCAAAGCACAGAGTGCCGAACACCCATGCCATAAGGTTGAAATAGGCCGGGAACAGGCAAAGCAGAACGAAAAACACGATGGTTTCCGTCCCCTCAAGCAGTCCGTTTGAATAATACAGCGATTTGACCCCCTGTGCGCGCGTTTCCAGGCCGCGTTTTTCGGCCAAAATCGCATATCCCAGGAAACTGGTGCCGTTGACGTAGAACGACGCCAGCAAAAACGCCCCCGCCGCGCCGTGCAATTCAGGGTCTTTCACCACGAACGCCAGCGGGATCGCCCCGTAAAACGCGAAATCCGCGACGATGTCGAGGTATCCACCGAAGTCGGTCTTTTTCGTCGCCCGCGCCACGGCCCCGTCCAAGCCATCGGCAATCCGGCTGGCCAGCAATGGGATCAGCGCCAGCCCTGCCCACCCCATCGCAATCAGCAATGCCGCGAACAGGCCCAGCCCCAACCCGATCACCGTTACCCTGTCGGCGGTCATCCCGCGCGCGGCAATAGCGCGGCCCAGCCGGTTCAGCGGCGGATCGATCAAGGGGCGCAGGGTGGCGTCAAGCATGGGGTTCCCATTCGGTCTGCGATGTTGTGGCGCAGACATTGGTCTCTCACAATCGGCCTGACACGAAAGTGACCGGACGCCAAGCGTTGCCCCGTCACCGGCGATATGAAACATCTGGGCAAAAGACGGGGGACCACATGCGGATCATGGTCATCGGGGCCGGGTCGATCGGACGACGGCATCATGGCAATGCGGCCGCCCTGGGGGCGGATGCGGTTCTGGTGCCTTACCGTGCCTTTAAGGGCGCCGCCACACTGGACGCGCAGCCGCTGGACGGCGTGGTTATCGCGACGGCGACGCAAGTGCGGCTGGAACTGGTGCAGCTTTGTGCGCAGCGGGGCTTGCCGTTTTATGTGGAAAAGCCGCTGGCCTACGATACTGTCACCCTGTCCAAGATTACCGAGGCGGCAGTTCCCGTCGCCGACCGTTCGCTGGTCGGCTTCATGATGCGCTATCACCCCGCGTTTCGCTATCTGGCGCGGCTCGACCTGTCGGACGTGTTCCGCTTCAGCTTTGAAATCGGCCATGACGTGCGGCAGTGGCGGCCCGATTGGTCATTCGCCGACAGCTATGCCGCCCGGCCTGAAGGCGGCGGTGTGTTGCTCGATCTGTGTCACGAACTGGATATGGCAGCGACACTTTTTCCCGACACGGGCCTGCGTAGTGTCGATTCGTTCGGCCACGCTGCCTTTCCGGGAGTTGATTTCGCCACGCTGATCAGGCTGGGCGATGGCGGGACCGTGGCGATGGATTACCTGACACCGGGCCTCGTGCGCCGTGCAACGCTGCGTGGCACGGACCGGATGATCGACTTTGATTTTGCCGCCCAGCGCTATGTCATCGACCATGGCGCGGGGCCCGAAACCCTCGACCTGCCGCTGGAACGCAACGCCATGTTCATCGACGCCATGCGCGATTTTCTGGCGCTCGTGGCTGGCGACCCCGTATCGGATGTCGAACACCTGCCCCGTCTCGACTGCGTCGGTGCGTCCTGCGCCCTGCTTGCAAAGGCTTGGGAAACCCGGCAATTCGGCGGGCAGATTACAGGGGATTATGCATGATTATCGGCCACATCGGGGCGCGCAAAGGGTCAAAGGGCGTGCCCGGCAAGAATTTTCGGTCGATCTGCGGCAAACCCCTGATCGACTGGTCGCTCGATCAGCTTTTTGCCTGCCCGCAGGTCGACGCCGTCGTGGTGTCCACCGACGACCAAGCGATCTATGACCACGCGGTTGCCAAGGGTGCCTTGAAAATCGGACTTCGCCCGGCGCATCTGGCGACCGACGGAGCGGGAAAATGGGGGGTCTGGCAGCACGCGCTGGCCGAAGCCGAAAAACTGACCGGCCCGGCGACAGCGTTCCTCGACCTCGATTGCACCTCGCCGCTGCGCCTGCCCGAAGATATCGACGCCGCTCTCGCACTGTTCGCCGACCAGAAACCCGACATGGTCATGTCGTGTTGCGAGGCCCGCAAGAACCCCTATTTCAACCTTGTCGAACCCGACGAAACCGGCGCGCTGCATGTTTCGAAGCCGCTGCCGGGCGGGGTCGTGGCGCGCCAACACGCCCCAACCGTTTATGAACACGCGGCCAGCACCTATGTCGTCGCGCCCGATTATCTGCACCGTGCATCCAGTCTCTATCAAGGCCGGGTGATCCCTTACCTCATGCCAGCCGAACGCTGTGTGGACATCGACACCCCCTTCGATTTCACCCTCGTCGAATTTTTGCTGAATACCCGGATCAAGGACCAATCAAATGGATAACCAACTGTCAGGCCGCACCGTTTTCATTACCGGATCGGGCGGCGTTCTGGGGTCCGCCTATGTACGCCGGATGCTGGCGGCCGGGGCGCGGGTCGTATCGTCGGACCTGCCCGGCCACCGCGCCGACACCTTGCAGGCTGAACACGCGGATAACGACAATTTCCGGTTCTACGACCTTGATGTGGGTGACGAAGCGGGATGCGAGGCGATTTTCAAGCGGATTATGGGCGACGGGTGGGAACCCAACGTGATCCTGAACAACGCCGCGATCACGGGTGAGTTGCTGATGGGCGCGGGCAGACCCTTCCCCGATTTCGCCAACACCAGCGTCAGCGATTGGGAACGCACCCTGCGCACCAACCTCACCGGAGCTTTTATGATCGCGCGGCAGATGGACCGCGATATCGTCGGCAAATACCCCGCGACGCTGATCAACGTCGC
>JBBSBK010000156.1:0-4738 GCA_038251315.1 Rhodobacterales bacterium
TATCGTTTATTTGATCGGGTTTTTCTTTCTGTTCGTGTTTGGCGGCCTTACCGGTGTGATCCTTGCCAATCCGACGATAGATTATCAGGTCCACAACAGTCAGTTTCTGGTGGCGCATTTCCACAATGTGCTGATCCCCGGCGTCCTGTTCGGCGTTTTTGCAGGCTGGGCCGGGGCCGACGAGACTGTTCGATCTCAAAAGCGTCGCGGGGCAGACCGCACTTTTGTTGGCAAGTTCCTTTACATACGGCATGGCAAGCCTTGCGCTGAAACATCGCTCTGGCACGGGGGCTCTTTTGGTCTGGCTGGGTGTAACTGCTGCGCTGGGCGCGGGATTTCTGGGATTGGAGCTGCGGGATTTCACGCATATGGCAAATGACGGCGGCGTTCCGCAACGACGTGGTTGGCTCAGTGCCTACTGGGCACTGGTTGGGTTACACGGGCTTCACCTGACTGTTGGCCTGTTGTGGATCGCGGCAGCAGCGGCGCAGATCTTCATACAAGGTTTAACCGACGTCGCGAAATCCCGGCTGCTTTTGCTGGGGCTTTACTGGCACTTCCTCGATCTGATCTGGATCGGAATCTTCACCATCGTTTTTCTGCGGGATGATATGAAAGCGGATCGCCGCAGTGAGATGATCCGCTATTGCACAGGCGCTTTGCTGTCTGCCGCACTGACCGCATTGGCGTTCTGGGCGGTGATGGGGATGCAGATGTCGCGCGCGACGACATTCTGGGTCATCGGCGCGACGGCAATAGCGCAGGTGCTGGTGCCGTTACGCTGTTTTCTGCATATCGGTTGGCACCAAAGGCGCGAAGACCTTCAACTGATCCTGTCCTCCATACTCATGCTGGCCATGATGATCGGCGGATCGATCTGGATCATGAGCAGTCTTGCTGAACGAATGCACTGACCGGGTGACGCGGGCCTCCAGAATCCGCGCCGAGGTTCGTTCGCATGGTTCCACGCAAACCCGTCAATTGCCTGCCTCGGAACAATTCGTCGTCTTGCGGGTTCTTTTGTTCAGGGAATAAGGGAATCAGATGCAGCGAACCTCTTATAGAATTGGCGCGATCTTGGTGTTCGCAGGTGCTGTCGCCAGTCTTGCGCTCGCGATTTACGCCTATGTCACACCTCTGACCGGCGTCAACGGATCGGTTGGTGCCTTGATCGTGATCGCTGCATCGCTGGTCTTGGCGCTTGCCGCGTTGGTCCTTCCGGTCATCTCGACAAGGAGCTGGCGCAACGTGCTTCGCGGTTTGCTGCTTCTCGGGCTGATCGGCACCTTCCTCGCGGGTTTGCTGCTTCACCGCTGGTGGATCGGGCTTGCGATGGTAATTGGTCTGATCGGTCTTGCCATTGACATGACGCGCCCTGCCCGTGCCGCACCCCCAGCCCGAACCAAAGGATCATTGCGATGACACGCCCTGCCTTTCGTGACCTTCTTGGCGCAACGGCCGCTTCGATTCTGGCCGCGACAGGCGTTATGGCCCAAGACACCTCGCCAAACCCCGACCCGACGCAGGTTCAGCCTGTCACCCCGACAGAAACCGCAACGTCCGACCCTGCCGCGCCGCCCATCCCGCTGGTGCCCGCGACGGCGACATGGGATTCGTTTCATGGGCAACTCAACGCCCAGAAATACAGCCCCCTCGACCAGATCACCGTCGATAATGTTGGCGATCTTGAAAAAGTCTGGGAGGTGCATACCGGCGACATGTCCGATGGCTCTGGCGACACCCCCGCCACCGTCTGGTCGGCGACACCGATCTTTGCGAACGATACGCTTTACATCGGAACTCCGTTTTACCGCATCCTCGCGCTTGATCCCGGTACTGGCGCGGAACGCTGGAGTTTTGACACCCAATCGACCCTGGAAGCACTGACGCAACCCGCATTGAAAAATCGCGGTGTCGCATACTGGCAGGCTGATGACCCTGTCGCGGGCGAGGCCTGCCAGAAGATCGTCTACATCGGCACGATGGACGCGCGCCTGTTCGCCGTGGACGCCGATACGGGCACCCCCTGCGCCGACTTCGCTGCGAACGGCGTGCTGGATGTCAACCAATGGAACACGACCAACGCCGAATGGCCGTTGTCGCTTTTGCAACCGCCCACCGTGGTCGGCGATCGCCTGATCCTTGGCTGGGCCGGCAACGACTGGGCGTTGGAGCAGGCGCCGCCGGGCACGGTTTTTTCGATCAATGCCCGCACAGGCGCTTTGGAATGGACCTTTGACACCTTGCCCGAAGCCATGCGCAAGCAAAGCGGCACGGCAAACGTCTGGACGGCCATGTCTGCCGATGAAGAACTGGGGCTGGTCTATCTGCCGGTCTCGTCGCCGTCACCCAACTTCTGGGGCGGCAACCGTACCCAAGAGGCCCCCTATGCAACGTCCACGACCGCGCTCGACGTCGATACGGGAAAAGCCGTCTGGTCGCGCCAATGGGTGCATCACGATATCTGGGATTACGACATTAACTCTGCCCCGACGCTGGTCGATATCACCGTCGACGGCACCGATATCCCGGCGCTGATTCAAGCCACAAAGATGGGTTTTCTCTTTGTCGTGAACCGCGAGACAGGCGAGGACGTCTGGCCGATCGAAGAGCGTCCCGTCCCCGGCGGCGACGGGTCGGTGACGGGCGAGGTTTATGCGCCCACCCAGCCATTCCCGACCAAGCCCGCGCCGCTTTTGGATCAGGCAGAAAAACCGCAGATCTGGGGTCTTGCCGATGCCGTCAGCTTTGGTGCTTGTTCGCGGAAATTCGACAACCTGCAATACGATGGGATGTATACGCCCCCCACGACGAGGGGCGACGGGGCGCTCGCCTATCCCGACAGCGCTGGTGGTGTGCAATGGGGCGGGGTGGCCTTTGACCCCGAAAGTCAGATCGCAGTGGTCAATACTTCGCATATCACGCAGTCGGTGCAACTTTACGACCGCGAAGCGTACGACAGAATTGCAGAGGCGGGCGGCACCGAAACCGGCGGGTTTTCACCGCAAGCGGGTGCACTCTATGGCCTGCAACTTCAGAATGTGTTGAACGGGCTGGGCATGCCCTGCTGGAAACCGCCGTTTGGCGAACTCGTTGCGATCGACATGCAAACCGGCGACGTGAAGTGGCGCAGACCGATTGGCGCCTCGCAAAAATACGGGTTTTATATGCCCGAAAGCTGGGGTTCGCCCACGATCGGCGGCCCCGCAGTCACCGCGGGCGGGCTGATCTTCATTGGCGCGTCGATGGATGCCAAGCTGCGTGCCTTTTCACTTGCGACGGGTGAGGAGCTTTGGGCCGATCAGGCCATGGCGCCGGCAGTCGCCAACCCGGCTGTCTATGAATACCAGGGCCGCGAGTATGTCGCATTCGTGGCGGGCGGGAACTCGATCCTCAAGGATCAGGTCGGCGATCAGGTCGTCGTCTACGCATTGCCCCGATGATCGCTGAGGATCACATTGGGACGGCACATTACGATCCGTCTTCAAGCTGATCGTCAAGCACATCCTCGACATAAAGCATCCGCACCAGAATGATGACGACAAGCATCAGCGGTGTGGCAAGAAGGGCGCCAAGGATGCCGAACAGGCTGCCCAACCCGACCACCGCGAGGATCGTCAGGACCGGCGGCAGCGACGTTGCCTGTTTTTGGATCATCGGCATCAGCACATTCCCCTCGATCTGCTGCACCAGCAAGAACAGGCCAGCAGTATAAAGCGCGTCGGTCGGACTTTGCGAAAACGCGATCAACGTGGCCGGGATGCCACTTAGAAACGGACCGAGGTAGGGGATGAAATTCGTCAGTCCGGCAATCAGGCCAAGTGCCACCGGGACCGGCACGCCGATCAACCACAACCCCAGCCCGGTCATGAGCGCAACCGCGGCCATATCGATCGACTGACCGATCAACCACCGCCAAAGCCCGCTTTCCAGCGCGTTCAGCACCTCTTGCGACCGCGCGCGCCTGTCCTTTGGCACGAGATGCAGAAAACCAAGTCGATAGAGACCCGGATTGACCGCCAGGAATACCGCCACCGTCAGAACGACGACCACGTTCGCGACCAGACCCAGCGCGGTCGAGACAGTGCCGCCGAAGATGCCGACGACGCTCCAACCCTCGCGCATCTGTCCACTGGACAGATTATCGAGAAGGAAACCACCCCATGACGTATCGGCAATGTAGGACATGAAATCGTCAATCGCGCCTGGCAGGCTTTGTGCAACCTGTGTCAGCTCGGATGCGATGCGGGGGCCGGCCAAGACGGAGAATGCCGTCACAATGAGGACAAAACCGAGCACGACAACGGCCATGGCCACGCCCACTGGCAGGGTTACATGGGCCGCGAGCGCCTTGGCCGCGTGTCGCAAAAGCACCGCGAGCAAAATACCGGCGAACGTCAGAAGCAGGATGGTGATGAACTGCCAAGCGACAAGAACCAGCCCGATGACGAGCAGGACGGCAAGGGCGGTGACAAAGGCGTTTCTGTTCAAAGCGTTTCTCTTTCCGACGATTGTCAACTGCACCCTACAACCGTCTTTTGCATCATGTGTGCTTGGGCACCACTAACCCACGTTCTCACTTCGAAAATCTTCTCTCAACCCGGGATATTCATCGAACCGCGTTTTTGGCTCCGAGGCTGGGCGTTTCCGTTGTCTGAGTCCGCTCGCTCTGCGGGTTGGGGGCAACGTTGACGGGGGCGACCATGGCAGGCCTCACTTGGGATCGGCGATTTGGGGA
>JBBSBK010000157.1:0-4446 GCA_038251315.1 Rhodobacterales bacterium
CAACGCATCTGCATCGCCCGCGCGCTGGCCCTGCAACCCGATCTGATCATCGCCGACGAATCCGTGTCGGCGCTGGACGTATCCGTGCAGGCGCGGGTGCTGGATTTGCTGCGTGCGTTGCAACGCGAATTCGGCGTGGCCTTTTTGTTCATCAGCCACGACATGGCGGTGGTCGAGAATATCTCGGACCGGGTCGCGGTCATGTACATGGGCCAGATCGTCGAGACGGGCACCTGCGCGCAGGTTTTCGGCAACCCGCAACACCCCTACACTCGCCGCCTGATCGCGGCGGTTCCGGTGCCCGACCCGACCCACATCCGCCCGCCCAGAATCACGCTGTCGACCGACGTTCCAAGCCCGGTTCATGCCGTGGGCGCAGGCCCGGAACGGGTTGTGCTTCGCGATATCGGCAGCAGGCATCTGGTGGCGCGGGGATAGGTCGCGTCCTTAGTTCCCCAGAATCGTCGGCAGGCGCAGCCCGTTCGCCCGCGCACTTTCCACCGCCGTGTCATACCCCGCATCGGCGTGCCGCCACACGCCCGAGGCGGGGTCGTTCCACAGCACCCGCTCCAGCCGCCGCGCCGCATCTTCGGTGCCATCAGCCACGATCACCACGCCCGAATGTTGCGAAAAACCCATGCCCACACCACCGCCATGATGGATCGACACCCATGTCGCCCCTGACGCAGTATTCACCAAAGCGTTCAGCAACGGCCAGTCCGACACCGCGTCCGAGCCATCGCGCATCGCCTCCGTCTCACGGTTGGGCGACGCGACAGAGCCCGCGTCCAGATGGTCGCGGCCGATGACAATGGGGGCGGACAATTCGCCCGAAGCCACCATCTCGTTGAACATCAGTCCGGCGCGATGCCGGTCGCCCAGCCCGATCCAGCAGATGCGCGCGGGCAGGCCCTGAAACGCGATACGGTCGGCGGCCATATCAAGCCAGTTATGCAAGTGCTTGTTTTCGGGGAACAGTTTCTTCATCGCGGCGTCGGTCTTGTAGATATCCTCCGGGTCGCCCGAAAGTGCGACCCAGCGAAACGGCCCGATTCCCTTGCAAAAGAGCGGGCGGATATAGGCGGGCACGAAACCGGGGAAGGCAAAGGCGTTCTCCAGCCCCTCATCCAGCGCCACCTGTCTGATATTGTTGCCATAATCCAGCGTAGGAACGCCAGCGTTCCAGAAATCTACCATCGCCGCCACATGGGTTTTCATGCTGGCCCGTGCCGCGCGTTCCACCGATTTGGGGTCGCTTTCGCGCGCTGCTTTGGCCTGTGCCACGCTCCATCCCTGCGGCAAATAGCCGTTCAGCGGATCATGGGCCGAGGTCTGGTCGGTCACGATATCGGGGCGCGCGCCCTCCGCCTTCATCCGGGCTACGAGCTCCGGAAAGATGTCGGCGGCATTGCCCAGCAGGCCCACCGATTTCGCCTGACCCTGCGCCGTCCAATCGGCGATCATCGAAAGGGCTTCATCCAGAGTCTGAGCTTTGGCATCGAGGTATCTGGTACGAATACGAAAATCTATCCGTGTTTCGTCACATTCCACAGCCAGACAGCAGGCCCCCGCCATCACTGCCGCCAAGGGTTGCGCGCCGCCCATGCCGCCCAGACCGGCGGTCAGGATCCATTTGCCGACCAGACTGCCGCCGTAATGCTGCCGACCGGCTTCGGCAAACGTCTCGTAAGTGCCCTGCACGATGCCTTGCGTGCCGATGTAGATCCACGACCCCGCGGTCATCTGGCCGTACATCATCAGGCCCTTGCGATCGAGTTCGTTGAAATGATCCCAGGTCGCCCAATGCGGCACCAGATTTGAATTCGCGATCAACACGCGCGGCGCATCCTTGTGAGTGCGCACCACGGCCACCGGACGGCCCGATTGCACGACCAGCGTTTCGTCATCTTCCAGATCTTTCAGCGTGGCCACGATCCGGTCGAAATCGCCCCAACTGCGCGCAGCCCGCCCGATGCCGCCATAGACCACCAGCTCATGCGGGTTTTCGGCCACATCGGGGTGCAGGTTGTTCATCAGCATCCGCATCGCCGCTTCGGTCTGCCAGCTTTTCGCAGTGATCGTGGTGCCCGTAGCGGGATAAACGTCGCGGGAGTTTTTGCGGTCAAGCATGTCAGGCCCCTTTCAATGCGCCCGAACGGGCGAGAGTATCAAGCGATTGCAGCAGGTTGTATAGCGTTCTTCGTGTGGGTTCCGCGACCTTTGGCGCGTAATCCCAAGGCGCAGTTTCCGCCGCGAGATAAGCCCGCTGCGCGATCTCCATCTGGATTGCATGAACACCTGCACGTGGTTGGCCGTAGTGACGCGTGGTCCAGCCGCCCTTGAAGCGGCCGTTCAGAACCGTCTCTAACCCACAGGCATGGCAGGCGCTCAACGCCAGTGCCTCGATCTGCGGCGCGCAGGTTGTGCCTGCATTGGTGCCGATGTTGAACACCGGCAAACGCCCGTCGAACAGGAACGGAATGTGCGACCGGATCGAATGGCAATCATACACAACGGCCACGCCGTGCAGGGCGCGCACCCGCGCAATTTCGGTGGCGAGGGCGGTGTGATAGGGCGCGTGAAAGGCGGCTGTGCGGGCGGCAATCTCATCCGCATCGGGGTCTTCGCCCGCCTGCCAGATCGGCTGGCCGTCGAAATCTGTCAGAGGGCAAAGCCCCGTCGTATTCTGCCCCGGATAAAGCGACGCGCCGTCCGGATCGCGATTGGCATCAATGACATAGCGGTGAAAGTTCGCGCGAACGATAGTGGCATCGCGCAACAGCCCGTCGTAAAGTTGCGTGATGTGCCAGTCGGTATCGGTAAGCAACTGGCCGCGCGCATTCAGCCGTGCCATCATCGCGGCGGGCACATAGGTGCCGCCATGCGGTTGCGCCAGGATTATGGGGCTGTTGCCTGCGATCACCTCAACCGGGGTCATGTCGCCACCTGCGGCAGGGCCAGACCGCAGGCCCGTGCCAGCGCGCCCGAACCGACCAGAGCGGCGGCGGCGGCAAGATCGGGCGCCATGTAGCGGTCATCGGCCAGTGTTGCCACATCGCGCCGCAGGCGTGCGACAACCGCCTGCAACGGCACGCTGGTGTGCAAAGGGGCACGGAATTCAATGCCTTGCGCGGCGCAGATCGCCTCGACCCCGAGGATCACATTCAGGTTTTCCACCATCCGCCCCAGCCGCACAGCGCCGTGGGCTGCCATGCTGACATGGTCTTCCTGATTGGCCGATGTGGGCGTGCTGTCGGTCACACAGGGCATGGCGATGTGCTTGTTTTCACTCATCAAAGCCGCTGTTGTGACCTCGGCGATCATCAGGCCGGAGTTCAGGCCGGGGTTCGGGGTCAGGAACGGTGGCAGGTCGTGGTTCAGGACCGGATCAACCATCAGGGCTACGCGGCGTTGGGCAATCGCGCCGATTTCGGCCAGAGCCAGCGCGATCATGTCGGCGGCAAAGCCTACGGGCTCGGCGTGGAAGTTTCCGCCCGACACGATCAGGCCCGCTTCGGTAAGCACCAGCGGATTGTCCGTCGCGGCATTCGCCTCGATCTCCAGCGTTCGGGCAGCCATGCGCAACACGTCCATCGCGGCCCCGGTGACTTGCGGCTGGCAGCGGATGCAATAGGGGTCCTGCACGCGGGTGTCGCCGTCGCGGTGGCTTTCGCGGATCACCGAGCCGTCCAGAAGCGCCGCCATGAACCCCGCTGCCTCGATCTGGCCCGCATGGCCGCGCAGGGCGTGAATCTCGGGTTGCAGGGGGGCCGTCGATCCCATGATCGCGTCGGTCGACAGAGCCGAAGTCACCAGCGCCGTTTGCGCGGCATTCCAGCCGTCAAACAGACCCGCAAGGGCGAATGCCGTGGAAAACTGCGTGCCGTTGATGAAGGCGAGGCCTTCCTTTGGCCCAAGGGGAATGGGTGGCAGCCCCGCCGCCGCCAACGCCTCGGCCCCCGGCATCACGCGGCCCGCAAACTCCGCCTCGCCATGCCCGATGATCACCGCCGTCATATGCGCCAGCGGGGCCAGATCGCCGGACGCACCCACCGACCCTTGCAGCGGCACAACGGGCGTGACCCCCCGCGCGAGCATACCTTCCAGCAGTTCGATCAGGCTCCAGCGCACACCGGATGCGCCACGCCCGAGGCTGAGCAGTTTCAGTACCATCATCAACCGCACATGCGCGCGTGGCATCGGCGCACCCACACCGCAGCAATGCGACAGGATCAGGTTACGCTGCAATGTCGCCGTATCTTCGGGTGCGATGCGCAGCGAGGCGAGTTTGCCAAACCCCGTGTTCACGCCGTAAACCGGCTGATCGCCAGCAGCCGCCTTGGCGATGGCCATAGCAGCGGCTTCAACCCCCGGACGGGCGGCGCGGTCAAGCGTGACGGGCAGTTCTTCGCGGTAGATGCGGGCCAATTGCGCCAGCGTGGTGGC
>JBBSBK010000158.1:0-4444 GCA_038251315.1 Rhodobacterales bacterium
CGCGTTGACGGCGCGGATCAGGGCACTGACATCCGCGTCCGGGCAGCCGACCGACACGCCCGTCTTGCCGTTGATCGGCGGAGAAATCTTGACTGAATCGGTGCCATAGTCGGGGCAAAGCTCTGAATCAACGCCGTCGACCGCAACAGGAAGCAGGCGGCGGACCTCGGCCAAGGCACGTCCGTAGGCACCGTCAATCACCGTTTCACGCGGCACGTTGTCTTCGGCAAAGGGTCCGGCAGTGACCACGCGCACCCGGTCGTCGGCAAAAATGGTCGTCGACTGGCTGCCGCCAAACGCACCGCCGGTTGTCGTTGTGATCGCGGTCGCGGTCGTCCCGGTCGTGGATTGCGCACAGCCGGCCAACGCCAACCCGATCCCGAATATCATCCAAGCCTTCATTTTCCCGCCACATCCTGCACCAGTTTCCACATGATCGCATCCAACAGGGCATCGAACGAGGCGTCAACGATGTTGGCGCTGACCCCGACCGTGGCCCAGCGCCGCCCCTGCCCGTCCTCGCTGTCGATGATGACGCGGGTCACGGCCTCGGTCCCGCCATCGGTGATGCGAACCTTGAAATCGACCAGTTTCATGTCGTCGATCATGGTCTGATAGGGGCCAAGGTCTTTGCCAAGCGCCAGCGCGAGGGCGTTCACCGGCCCTTGATCGGACCCATCCGGGCCGATGCTTTCGGAGACGTTCAGCACTTTCTGGCCGTCGATCTTGACGACGACGACGGCTTCGGACAGCGATACCATGTGGCCGCGTTTGTTGCGCCGCCGTTCAACTGTGACGCGGTAGCGGTTGACCTCGAAAAACTGCGGCATCTGGCCCAGTTCGCGCAAGGCCAGCAGTTCGAACGACGCCTGCGCGGTGTCATAGGAATAGCCCCGCGATTCCTGCTCCTTGATCCGGTCAAGGATCCGGTGCAGCGCCGGATCGTCCTTTTCCACCACTATTCCCGCCTGCGCCAGCCGTTCGCGTAGGTTGCTTTGCCCGGCCTGATTGGACATCGGCACGACGCGAGCATTGCCGACCACGCTTGGGTCGACGTGTTCATAGGTCGCGGGGTCTTTGGCGATGGCACTGGCATGCAGCCCGGCTTTGTGGGCAAAGGCCGACGCGCCAACATAGGGCGCCTGTTTGGCCGGCATCCGGTTCAGGATATCGTCCAGCATCCGGCTGGCGATACGCAGCCCCCGCAGCGCCTCGTGCGTCACCCCGGTTTGCAACGTGCTGGCGTAAGGTTCTTTCAGCAGCAGGGTGGGGATGATCGACGTCAGGTTGGCATTGCCACAGCGTTCGCCAAGTCCGTTCAGCGTGCCTTGGATCTGGCGCACCCCGGCATCCACCGCCGCCAGCGAATTGGCGACGGCGTGGCCGGTGTCGTCATGGGTGTGGATGCCAAGATGCGCGCCGGGGATGCCAGAGGCGATCACGTCCGTTACGATTCGGCGCACCTGATCGGGAAGCGTCCCACCGTTGGTGTCGCACAGCACGATCCAGCGCGCGCCGGCATCGTGGGCGGCATGAATTGCCTCCAGCGCGTAGGTGGGGTTGGCCTTATAGCCATCAAAAAAATGCTCGGCGTCGAACAGCGCCTCGCGCCCAGCGGCGACCAGATGGGCGAGCGAGGCGCGAATGTTGTCGGTGTTTTCTTCCAATGTGATGCCCAACGCGGTTTTCACATGGAAATCATGCGTCTTGCCCACCAGACAAACCGCAGGCGTACCCGCGTTCAGCACCGCCGCCAGAACATCGTCGTTGTCCGCCGACCGCCCGCTGCGTTTGGTCATGCCAAAGGCGGTCATGGTCGCGCGGGTCTTTGGGGTGTTGTCGAAAAAGTCGCTGTCGGTCGGGTTCGCGCCCGGCCAGCCACCTTCGATATAATCGACGCCAAGGCGGTCAAGAACCTGCGCAATGCGTTGCTTTTCAGCGGTGGAAAACTGCACCCCTTGGGTCTGCTGGCCGTCGCGCAGGGTCGTGTCGTAAAGGTAAAGACGGTCCATCACACGATCCTCCCAGCTTCTTCTGGCCCTAAATATCCCGAGGGGTGAGGCCGCAGGCCGAGGGGGGCAGCGCCCCCCTTTCCCGCCCGCCGCTGGCGCAAACAGTTCATTTCAGCCCCTCCAGTTTGGCGGGATCAAAGTTAACTGAAAACTCATATGAATAGCGGTCCCCTTGATCCTCGATGATCACGCCAGCCGCGTGCAACCCGTCACGGATTTTATCCGCCATGTCATAGAGTTTCATTTGACGATATTGAAAGCGCTGGGACATCAGATCCATCACGACTCGATCTGCACCGCCGGTGATTTCCTTAGTTAAAACCCAATCACCCAAATCTTCCGACATTAATCCCAAAAGCTTCGCACTTGCCAAAAGTCGTCGCTGCATAGACTTGTCGTAACTCGGATCATTGAATAGCCAATGCAATTGGCCAATTGCGCCAGCGGTATTCAAATCATCAGCCAAGTATTCAATAAACCGCTCATCTACCTCGGATGGTTCTAGACCCGCAGTTGCATGACGCCACTTCCTCAATGTTGCCTCAGCCTCCTCCCGCTTCTTCTCCGTCCAATCCATCGGCTTCCTATAATGCGTCGACAGCATCACAAACCGGATCACCTCGCCCGGCACCCCTTGGTCGAGCAAATCCCGCACCGTAAAGAAGTTGCCCAACGACTTGGACATCTTCTTGCCCTCGACCTGCAGCATTTCGTTGTGCAGCCAGACCTGCGCCATATTCTCGGTCCCGTTGGCGCAACAGCTTTGCGCGATCTCGTTCTCGTGGTGCGGAAACAGCAGGTCGTTGCCACCTGCGTGAACGTCGAACGTCGCGCCAAGCAATTCGCGCGCCATCGCGGAACATTCGATATGCCAGCCGGGGCGGCCCCGGCCCCAAGCGCTTTCCCAGCCCGGCAGGTCGTCCGACGATGGTTTCCACAGCACGAAATCCATCGGATTGCGCTTGTAGGGGGCGACCTCGACCCGCGCCCCGGCGATCATGTCGTCGATGCTGCGGCCCGATAGCGCACCGTAGGCGGCGTAGGATTCGACGGCAAACAGTACATGCCCATCGGCCTCGTAAGCGTGGCCGTTTGCGATCAGTTCCGCGACCATGTCCTTCATCGCCCCGATCCATTCGGTTGCGCGGGGTTCGACCGTCGGGCGCAGCGCCCCCAGCGCGTCCATGTCAGCGTGGTACCAGCCGATCGTCTCGTCCGTGATGTCGGTGATCGTGCGCCCCGTCTGTGCCGCCCGGGCGTTGATCTTGTCGTCAACGTCGGTGAAATTGCGCACATAGGTCACGTGATCCGCGCCATAGACGTGGCGCAGCAGGCGAAACAGCACGTCGAACGCCACCACAGGCCGCGCATTGCCCAGATGGGCGCGGTCATAGACGGTCGGCCCGCAGACATACATCCGCACGTTGTTGGCGTCCAAGGGGGTGAACACCTCTTTGGTTCTGGTGCGCGAATTATGCAGTCGGATGGTCGTCATGGCGCCTCACGCAGGGGTTGCCCGCGGGCTTAGCAACTTCAAGGTTCTGGTGAAACGTGAAAAGCGGCCCGCGACGGTTGTCAGCAGGGAATAATGCAGCAGGTGATGTTGCTGTGGCTTTTCATTCGTCGCCACTTAGCATTCGGGCGGGCGGCAGTCCAGCATTTCCAGCTGCCCCTTGATCGCCCGGTCCGGCCGGACCATCCTGCAACCATGTCCCGCGCCCGCGTCAACACCATCTGCGCCGCCTTTCCGGGAGCTGAGGTATCAGACCCCTGGGGCGGCGGGCATGATGCGTGGAAGGTCGGAGGCAAGATGTTCGCCTCAGTCGGCGCGATCCAGACCGGGGTCAGCGTCAAGACCGACAGCGTCGAAACCGCACAGATGCTGATCGACGCCGGGGTGGGGACCAAGGCCCCCTATTTCCATCGCTCATGGATGCATCTGCCTGACGACTGCGCGGAAGACGAACTGCGCCACCGGCTGGACTCCTCATACCGCTTGATCCGCAAAAGCCTGACCAAAAGGGTGCAGGACAGCCTGCCGCCCTTTCCCTGAAATCAGCTTCTTTTGGCCCGAAATATCCCGGGGGGAGGCGCGGCGCGCCGGGGGGCAGCGCCCCCCTTCCCGCTCGCGGCACGCTCTCAAAACTCAACCGTAGCTGACGACCTCGATCTCAACCCCGTTCTCATCGTCGAAATAGAACCGCCGCCCCGGTTCATAATCGGCATGGGAATGCGTCATATAGCCCCGCGACGTAACCCGCGCCTCGGTCGCGTCCAGATCGTCGACGACCACCCCGATATGGTTCAGCCCGCCGCGTTGCAGATAACTGTCGTCGGCGGGGCGCTGATCCTTGCCGCCCTCCGGTCCGGTATAAAGCGCGATATAGTCGGTAGTGCTGCCGACATGCACCGCATAGCCGCCGTTGATCGCC
>JBBSBK010000159.1:0-4343 GCA_038251315.1 Rhodobacterales bacterium
CAACCGGCGGTCCGTGCGGCGCTTGATCAGGGGGCGGCGCAGGCCGACACGATCCTGACCTCGGGCGGTGCCTCGGCGGGGGACGAGGACCATATGGCCGCCGCCCTGAATGCCACCGGGTCGATGAGCCTGTGGCGGATTGCGCTGAAACCGGGGCGACCGCTGGCGCTTGGGCTGTGGAACGGCGTTCCGGTCTTTGGCCTGCCCGGTAATCCGGTTGCCGCACTGGTCTGCACACTGATTTTTGCCCGGCCCGCGCTGGCGCAACTGGCCGGGGCAGGCTGGACCGTCCCGCAAGGGTTCGACGTGCCCGCCGCATTCAGCAAATCCAAAAAGGCCGGGCGGCGCGAATACCTGCGCGCCCGAATCAGCGATGGCCGGGTCGAGGTGTTCGGTTCCGAAGGCTCGGGACGCGTATCGGGCCTGTCATGGGCGACCGGGTTGGTCGAATTGCCCGACGTTGCAATGACGATCACCGCCGGCATGCCCGTCCGCTATATCCCCTACGAAAGTTTCGGCCTGTGAGGATCACCAAAGGCATTCCACCCCGCGACCGCGCCGCCGCCACCGCGCTCTATTGGGAGGCGTTCGGTGCCAAGCTCGGCCGCGTCATGGGACCGGCGGCCAAGGCCCAGGCCTTTGTCGAACGGGTGCTGGACCCGACCCACGCGATCTGCGCCCATGACGCCGATGGCACCCTTTTGGGAGTGGCCGGGTTCAAGACCATCCACGGCGCACTGGTCGGTGGCGATTTTGCCGATATGGCCGCGGTTTACGGGCGTGTCGGGGGACTCTGGCGCGGGCTGCTCCTGAACCTGCTGGAACGGGACACCGACAATCATCGATTCCTGATGGACGGCATTTTTGTCGCCCCGCAAGCGCGCGGTCAAGGCGTCGGCAGTGCATTGCTGGAGGCGGTCGCGACCGAGGCCGCAGCGCGCGGCTTTGCCGAGGTGCGGCTGGATGTTATCGACACCAATCCGCGCGCCCGCGCCCTGTACGAACGACATGGATATCAGGCGGTCGGAACGCAGAACATGGGGCCACTGCGTCTGTTGTTTGGTTTCCGGTCGGCGACGACGATGGTGCGGGAGGTAACATGACGTACCACGGGCACTGTACCTGCGGCGAAATCGCCTATCAGATGGACGACCGCCCGCTGTTCGTCCACTGCTGCCATTGCCGCTGGTGCCAGCGCGAGACCGGATCGGCCTTTATCCTGAACGCGCTGATCGAGGCCACCAGGGTGCGGCTGACCCGCGGCACGCCCGAAACCGTCGCTTTGCCCACCTTCAGCGGACAGGTGCAGCGGGTCAGCCGCTGCCCGACCTGTCAGGTCGCCTTGTGGAGCGTCTATCCGGGGGCCGGGCCCGCGTTTATGTTCCTGCGCGTCAGCACGCTGGAACAAGCCGACGATTTTCCACCCGACATTCACATTTTTACCGCAACCAAGCAGCCGTGGGTGATCCTGCCCGAAGGCCCGCCCGTGGTCGCGGAATACTACGACAGGGCAGACCACTGGCCAGGCGAATCACTGGCGCGCCGACAGGCCGTTCTGGAAGCGGAACAAGATCGGACCTAAAGCGTTTGGCGTTTGATCGGAATCGCAATTCGCTGCCTCTCCCTTCGGTCGAACGCGATTTGCGATACCTCTGTTTCAGATAAAGCGCAAACGCGTTAGTCGAACGCCCCGGTCACCCGGCCCAGCAGCATGAAGGCGCGGGCGGTGCGAGTTTCCGACAGGTCGGCGATTTCCTCGTCCGTCGCGGTTTCCTCGAAAACCACGAGCATCTGATCGAACTTGCGCAGGAAATGGTGCGCCGCGTCGCGGAAAATCGTGTCACCGCGCATCCGTCCCACCGTCAACGCCAGACAGGACCGGTCACGCACCCCGCCAAGGGCTGCAATCGCCCGGCCCCGCTCGCCCTTGGCGAAGCGGCGCCAGATCTCGGGGCGGGCGCGATCAGGGCGCAGATCGTCCATATAGATCCCGTCCTGCGACAGCAGGGTCAGCACGTCCTGACTGGCCTGCACCAGTTGGCGCGCCTGCCGGTCTTTCAGCGCGCGGCGCAGGGCGGCGAACCCGACCTCGTCCTTTTCGGTATCGGGAAAGTTCAGCGCGCGGATCATTTCCGCCTTGCCCAACGGCGGCTGGAATTCTTCAGCCGATGTGCCCAGCGCCAGTTTCGGCTGGTCGTCGACGGGTGCGGCACGGGTCGAATGAAACGGCGTCGCCCGCGCCTGCGCCGCCCGGCCCGACGCAAAGCTGGCGACGGTCGATTCGGTGGCCCGCGTCGCCTGCGCGATCTCGTTGAGTTTCTTTTCGACGGTCGGCTGCACCCCGCCGCTACCGCGTGCCTGCCGGTCGGCCAGATAGGTCTGCCGCATCGCATCGATAGCCACCTGCAACCGGCGCGATTCTTCGCGCACGATCCGGCTGGAACGTGCGGCACTGGCAGCCACCCAGATCATCGCCACCGGCAGAAAGATCGCCAGCAGGGTGATGATGAACCGCAAACTGTCCAGACTTGGCCCGCTATTGACGCCACTGCCGGTATCATCCGCCCGCCATGACGCCACAAAGAACACCACGGCGACCACGATCCACAGCAGGCTCAGACAGATGGCGACGATTTCGGTCATCGTGACGCGGGCGCGGTCGGCCTGTGCCGCTGCGGTCAACACCGTGTCTGCGCTGGTGCGCACCTCTGCCATCTCAGTCCTTCATGTCCTGTCGTCAGACGTAGGCAATGGACAGGATTTCATACGAACGCTCGCCTCCCGGCGTGCGCACTTCGACGCTGTCGCCGGTATCCTTGCCAATCAGGGCGCGGGCCAGCGGCGATTTGATGTTCAGGCGACCAGCCTCGATGTCGGCCTCGTATTCGCCAACGATCTGATAGGTCTTTTCTTCTTCGGTATCCTCATCGACCAGCTTGACGGTAGCGCCAAACTTGATCGTGCCGCCAAGTTTGGTCGGGTCGATCACCTCGGCCAGCGAAATCGCGCCTTCCAGTTCTTTCACCCGACCTTCGATGAACGACTGCTTTTCCTTGGCCGAATGGTATTCGGCGTTTTCTGACAGATCGCCATGCGCCCGCGCCTCGGCAATCGCCGCGATGATCGCCGGGCGTTCAACCGATTTCAACTGCTTCAACTCGGCATCCAGTTTGTCGTAACCGGCGCGGGTCAGCGGGATCTTTTCCATGTGGTGGCCCTTTCGGGGTCTGCGGTATCAATCGGACGTTCTTAGCCCATCCGGCCCGATCAAAGTCAAGTGTCGTGCGGCCCCGCCGATGCATCGTGCGTCGCCTGCGACCATTTTAACGTCGCGTGCCGATTGCCCCTATTTGCCGCTTGCGATAACCCCGGACGCAACAGTTTTGAAGGGGAAAGTCATGGCCGACACCACACGCGAAGCGATGGAGTACGACGTGGTCATCGTCGGGGCGGGCCCTGCCGGTCTGTCGGCAGCGATCCGCCTGAAACAGCTTGATGGCGACCTGAACATCGTCGTTCTGGAAAAAGGGTCCGAGGTTGGAGCGCATATCCTGTCGGGTGCGGTCCTTGACCCCGTCGGCCTGAACGCCCTGATCCCAGAATGGAAGACCAAGGGCGCGCCGCTGAATACCCCCGTTACCACCGATAATTTCTATATGCTGGGCGAGGCGGGCAAGGTCCGTATCCCCAACGTCGCCATGCCGCCCCTGATGAACAACCACGGCAATTATATCGTCAGCATGGGCAACGTCTGCCGCTGGATGGCCGAACAGGCCGAAGCGCTTGGCGTCGAAATCTTTCCCGGGATGGCCTGTAGCGAATTGGTTTTTGGTGACGCGGGCGAGGTCAAAGGCGTTGTGGCGGGCGAGTTTGGCAAGAACCCCGATGGCACGCCGGGGCCGTCCTATGAACCGGGCATGGAACTGCACGGGAAATACGTGTTTCTGTCCGAAGGCGTACGCGGGTCGCTGTCTAAACAGGTCATCGCCAAATACGATCTGGCCAAGGGCCACGATGTCCAGAAATACGGTCTGGGCATGAAGGAAATCTGGGAGATTGATCCCGCCAAGCACAACCAAGGCAGCGTGACGCACACAATGGGCTGGCCGCTGGGCGGCAATGCGGGCGGCGGGTCGTTCATCTATCATCTTGAAAACAATCAGGTCTACGTCGGCTTTGTCGTCCACCTGAATTACAAGAACCCCTACCTGTTCCCCTACATGGAATTCCAGCGGTTCAAGCATCACCCGATGGTCGCCCACCTGCTGAAGGGCGGCAAACGCGTGGCCTATGGTGCCCGCGCGATCACCGAAGGCGGGTATCAGTCGATGCCCGATCTGGAA
>JBBSBK010000160.1:0-4324 GCA_038251315.1 Rhodobacterales bacterium
ATCGCCAGCACCACATCGCCCGGCGATTGTTGGTCGCGCGATGGCACATGCAGGATGCTGCCAACCATCTTTTCCGCCATGTCGCGGGCCGATGTTTCGCGCGGATCGCAGGTCCCGACGTTTTTACCCAAGCGCAGGATCGTCGCGTGTTCGCACAAACTGCGAATCTCCTCGAGCTTGTGCGAGATATACAGGATCGCGGTGCCTTCGGCGCTCAGCTTGCGCAGGGTCTCGAACAGGATCTGGACCTCTTGCGGGGTCAGAACGCTGGTCGGTTCATCCATGATAAGCAGCTTGGGGTCTTGCAGCAGGCAGCGGATGATCTCGACCCGCTGGCGTTCGCCTGCCGACAGATCGCCGACAATGCGGTCGGGGTCCAAAGGCAATCCGTAGTTTTCAGAAACTTCGCGGATACGGGCCGCCAGATCGCCCATCCTTGGCGGGTTTTCCATCCCCAGGGCGATGTTTTCGGCGACGTTCAGCGCGTCGAACAGCGAAAAGTGCTGGAATACCATTGCGATTCCGGCGGCCCGCGCCGCCCGTGGTTCCGCCGGGGCAAAGGGTTTGCCGAGCAGAGTCATCGTTCCGGAATCCGGCTTGACCAGCCCGTAGATCGTCTTGACCAGCGTCGATTTTCCGGCGCCGTTCTCGCCCAGCAGGGCGTGCACCTCGCCCACGCCGATGTCAAAGGTCACATCGCTGTTGGCGACGACCCCCGGGTAGGTCTTGGTGATGCCCCGGATGTTCAGCAACGTGTCCCTCATGCCGTCAAATCCCTTCGGGCTGTCATCTGGTCGGTGCGTGTCAACACGCGCGCTGCGACCCCGATGGCGATGGCCTGCGGATGTTTGCCAAGGCTGGGGTTGCCGATCGGGCAGGTGATCCGGGCGATCTGTGGCGCGGAATGGCCTGAGGCCGCCAGTCGGCTGCGGAATCGCGCCCATTTGGTTGCCGATCCGATCAGGCCGATGCTGGCGAAGGATTGGCCGAGCAGAGTGTGACACAGGCGAAAGTCGATGTCGTGACTGTAGGTCAGGATCAGGTGCGCCGCCTCTGCCGGGGCATGGCGGGCGATCAGTGCCGGGTTGGTGGCGATGACGGGCGTGACGCCTTCGGGCATCGCGTCGGGAAACCGGTTCGCGGCGGTATCGATCCAGGTAATGTCGTAGTCAGGCAGTGGGTGCAGCACGCTGACCAGCGCCCGCCCGACGTGCCCCGCGCCGTAAATCCACAGGGGTTGCGCCCGTGCCGTTTCGGCCTCGATCAGCCAGCCGTCGATGGTCAGCGGGGCGCTGCCGGGGGCCATCCGCCGGGCTTTGCGGGCGACCACGGCGGGGATGTCAGTGGCCGCGCCAAATGATCTGACAAACGGGAAATCGTGGGGCAGGGTGGCGGTGTCGAACGCCTCCCCGACCAATGTCACCGACCCGCCGCAGCATTGGCCAAGCGCGGGGCCAAGCGGCAGCGTTTGCTGCATACGGCTGCGCCCTTCTGCCAGCATCGCTCGGGCGTCGGCAATCGCCCGATACTCCAGCTCGCCACCACCGATGGTCCCCGATTGCCCGTCGGCCCAGACCAGCATCGCGGTCCCAGCCCCGCGCGGAGCTGATCCGGCGGTGCGCGTTACCAGAAGACGGACAACCGTGCCGTAGGTGACCACAGCGCCGTTGAGTTGATGCAGATCGAAACTCATCCCCGCACCTGCTTGGCCGTGAAATAGACCCGTTCGGCGGTCGCGGGCGCATCGAGCGCCGGATAAGCGTCGCCGCAGGCCGCGACCGCATGCGACAGGGCCAGAAACGTCGAAATGCCCAGCATGAACGGCGGTTCGCCCACGGCCTTGGACCGATAGACGGTCTCGACCGGGTTGTCGCGACCCCACAGAGCGACGTTGAACACCGGCGGGCGGTCTGAACAGGCGGGGATCTTGTAGGTCGAGGGCGCGTGGGTGCGCAGGCGGCCCGCGTCGTCCCAGACCAGTTCCTCGGTCGTCAGCCAACCCGCACCTTGCACATAGGCGCCCTCGATCTGGCCGATATCGAGTGCTGGGTTCAGTGATTTTCCGGTGTCGTGCAGGATGTCGGTACGCAAAATCCGGTTTTCGCCGGTCAGGGTGTCGATCACCACTTCGGTCACGGCGACGCCTTGGGCAAAGTAAAAGAACGGGCGACCGTGCCCCTTGATCCGGTCCCAGCTGAGACCCGGCGTCTTGTAGAATCCGGTGGCGGACAGGCTGACGCGGTTCTGGTAGCAGGTCGCGGCGGCCTTGGCGAAATCCATGACCTCGGCCCCGACATGCACGTTTCCATCGGCAAAACGCACCTTGTCGGGCGTCGTCTGGTGCAATTCGGCCAGACAATCCGCCATCCGGTCGCGGATTGTGTCGCAGGCGATCTGTGCTGCCATCCCGTTCAGGTCCGACCCCGACGAGGCGGCGGTGGCGGATGTATTAGGCACCTTGGCGGTATCGGACGCGGTGATCTTGACCAGCGAGGCGTCGACGCCGAAACGGCTGGCGGCGACCTGTGCGACCTTCTGGAACAGACCCTGCCCCATTTCGGTGCCACCGTGGTTCAGGTGGATCGACCCGTCCTGATAGACATGCACCAGTGCCCCGGCCTGATTGAGATGGGTCAGGGTGAAACTGATCCCGAACTTGACGGGGTTGAACGCGATGCCGCGCTTCAGGATCGGATTTTTCGCATTCCACGTGGAAATCGTCGCCCTTCGGGCATGATAATCGCTGGTTTTCAACAGTTCGGCTGTCATGTCGTGCAGGATGAAATCAGTGACTTCCATGCCGTAGGGCGTCGTGTTCGTCGCCCCGTCACGCACCGGCCCCGGTTCGATCATGGTCTGCGCCCCGCGCGAAGTGAGGTCGGCATCGTCGGTGCGCAGGGTCCCTTCGGGGTGGGCAGGCTGTGCAGGCTGGTGGCCGCCGGGCGCATAAAAGTTGGCGACGCGCACCGCGACCGGGTCCAGCCCCAGATCGTGGGCGATGTGGTCCATCACCCGTTCGATCCCCAGCACCCCCTGCGGACCACCGAAACCGCGAAAGGCAGTGGCACTTTGGGTGTTGGTCTTCAGCCGGTGCGAGGTGATCCGCGCGGTTGGCAGCAGATAGGCGTTGTCGGCGTGCAGCATGGCGCGGTCGGCGACGGGAATGGTCAGGTCAAGCGCCCAGCCGCCCCGTGTCATCTGGGTGAAATCGACGCCCAGAACATGGCCGGCATCGTCGAAACCGACGGTATAGTCGATCCGGAAATCGTGCCGTTTGCCGGTGATCGTCATGTCGTCGTCGCGGTCATAGCGCATCTTGCAAGGCTTGCCCGTGGCCCGCGCGGCGACGGCACAGGCGACGGCCAGCGCGTTGCCTTGGGATTCCTTGCCGCCGAATCCGCCACCCATGCGGCGGATTTCGACCCGCACGGCATTCATCTGCAGGCCCAGCGCCTCGGCCACTTTATGCTGAATCTCGGTCGGGTGTTGGGTGGAAGAATTGACGATCATATCGCCGCCCTCTTGCGGCAGGGCCAATGCGGCCTGGCCCTCAAGATAGAAATGCTCTTGCCCGCCCATCTCGATTCGCCCGGTCAGGCGGCGGGGGGCGTTTTTGATCGCGGCGTCCACATCGCCTTTGGTCCAGATGCGCGGTCCATCCTCGAACCGGCTGTTGGCGGCCATTGCCTGATCGATGGTCAGGATCGGCGGTTCGGCGGAATAGGTGATCACGCCCAGACGCGCCGCCTTGCGGGCGGCCAAATGGCTGCGGGCGACGACGACAAAGATCGGCTGGCCGACGTAATGCACGGTGCCGTCGCTGAGCAGCGGTTCGTCGTGGATCGACGGCGAGACGTCGTTGGCGAAGGGCAGATCGTCGGCGGTAAGCACGGCGACGACGCCACTGGCGGCGCTGACCTTTACAAGGTCGATCGACGTGATCTTGCCCCGCGCGATGGTCGAAGTGCCGAACGCTAGGTGTAGCGTGCCTGCCGGGGTCGGGATGTCATCCACATAGCGGGCCTGCCCGGTCACGTGCAGCGGGCCGCTATCGTGCGGCAGGGGTTTTGCGACGCTCATGCTGACACCGCCATCAGATCGGTTTGCGCGCCCGTGGTTTCGGCAAAATAACGGCGCAGCATGTTTTGTGCGGCTTCCAGCCGGTAGGCCGCACTGGCCCGCATGTCGGACAAGGGCGCGTAATCGGCGGCAAAGGCAGGCAGGGCGGCGGTGATCGTCGCATCGGTCCACGGTTTGCCGATCAGGGCGGTTTCGACGGCGGTTGCCCGCTTTGGGGTGCCGGCCATACCGCCGAAGGCGATCC
>JBBSBK010000161.1:0-4186 GCA_038251315.1 Rhodobacterales bacterium
CATCGCGACCAGTTCCACAACCGCAGCGTGGAGCTGGTTCTCGTCACGCATCGGTGCGGTGCAGCCTTCAAGATAGCTGACATAGCTACCTTTTTCGGCAATGATCAGCGTGCGTTCGAACTGCCCGGTGTTTTCGGCGTTGATGCGGAAATAGGTCGACAATTCCATCGGGCAGCGCACGCCGGGGGGGACGTAAACGAACGACCCGTCGCTGAACACGGCAGAGTTCAGCGTGGCATAGAAGTTGTCAGATGCCGGAACGACAGTGCCCAGATACTTTTTCACCAGTTCGGGGTGTTCGCGGATTGCTTCCGATATCGAACAAAAGATCACCCCGGCCTTTTTCAATTCGGCCTGAAAGGTGGTCCCGACGCTGACGGAATCGAACACCGCATCGACAGCGACCTTGCGCCCCTCGGCAGGCGGCATATCGGCCCCTTCGACCCCGGCCAGAATTGCCTGCTCTTTCAGCGGGATCCCCAGCTTGGCATAGGTCGCCAGCAGCTTTGGGTCGACATCGTCCAGCGATTTCGGCTTGACGGCCATGCTTTTGGGGCGGGCGTAGTAAAAGATGTCCTGAAAGTCGATCTTGGGATAGTGAACCATCGCCCAGGTCGGTTCTTCCATCTGTTCCCAGCGCTGGAACGCGGCCAGCCGCCAGTCTGTCATCCACTGGGGTTCTTCGTTCTTGGAAGAAATCAGCCGCACGATATCGGGGTTCACGCCCTTGGGAGCGTAGTCCATCTCGATCTCGGTTTCCCAGCCGTATTTGTATTTGCCCGACAGCGCCGCAACGGCATCGACCGTGCCTTGATCCACGCCATCCTTGGCCTCTACTTTTTCCATCGCTGTCATCTTATCGTCCTTTCATCAGGCGACCCGCGCCTGTGTTCTTGTCCGTCTGGCGCACCATGCATCGGCAAATCGCAGTACGTCGTCGTCGCTTGTTTGCAGGCCCAGCGATACCCGGATCGCCGATCCGGCCAGATCGGCCCCGTAGCCCATTGCGGTCAGTACCCGACTGGTGCGCACCTTGCCGCTGGAACAGGCGGACCCTGCGGAAATCGCGAAACCGGCAAGGTCCATCGCCATCACCTGGGTTTCGCCCTTCCAGCCGGGGCTGACAAAACAACTGGTGCCAGGCAGGCGCTCCGCACCTTTCCCGACAAAAATAGTATCCTTTGCGGAAACGGCAATGGCGTCTTCCAGCAAATCGCGCCGGGATGCAACCGCTTCCCATGCGCCGTTGGCCAGATCGCGCCCTGCCGCCAGCGCCGCCGCGCCGAAACCGGCGATCCCGATGACGTTCTCGGTGCCCGACCGGCGCCCCATTTCCTGCCCGCCGCCACGGATTTGCGCCGCCAGATCGTGGCCTTGCGGGATCACCAAAGCGCCGATGCCCTTGGGCCCGCCGATCTTGTGCGCCGACAGGAACACCATGCCGATCCCGGCCCATGCGTAGGAAAACGGCAGCTTGCCGAACCCTTGGGTGACGTCGCTGACGGCCAGCCCGGTCGGCAAATCCTGCACCACCCCGGTTTCGGAATTGGCCCATTGCAGCGTTGCGGCACCCGGTTCATCGACCGCCACCCGTCCCGATGCGTCGACAGTCAATGACGCATCGACCCAACCCATCACCGCGTCATGTTCAATCGCCCCCGCCCGCAAGCCGCGCCCCGCCAGTGCCAGCGCCGCCGCCTCGGTCGCGCCCGAAGTAAAGATGATATCGGCCCCGGACGCGCCGATGGCATCGGCCAGTTGGGCCCGCGCGGTTTCGACGATGGCCTTTGCGGCACGCCCCTCGGCATGGACGGACGAAGGGTTGCCGCACAGGTCCATCGCCGCGAGCATCGCGCTCCGCGCGCCGTGCGACAGCGGGGTCGTGGCGTTATGATCAAGATAAACGCGGCTCATTGCGTCTTCACTTTGCAATAACACCTCCGGGGGAGGAGCACAGCGACGGGGGCAGCGCCCCCATATGGCGACGCCAAAATCATTCGTCCACCACCTCGAACAGGGCCGGAACGGCGGGGCATGGGGCCAGACCGTTGCTCACCACGTCGGACAGGCGGGCCTGATGCAGGAACACATAGACCTGCGCCGACAACCCTTCCCACAACCGATTGGTCAGGGATTGCGCGCGTGATCCCGATGCCCCGCCGCTGGCCCCGGCCCCCTTGTGCATGGCGCTGACGGTTTCATCGACGGCGCCCAGAATCTCGGATACCCGGATTTCGGCAGCGGGACGCGATAGCCGATAACCACCGCCGGGACCGCGCACGGAATCGACCAGATCGGCGCGCCGCAGTTTGACGAACAACTGCTCAAGGTAAGGCAGCGATATATCCTGCCGCCGCGAAATCTCGCCTAAGGACACCAGCGCACCCACCGGCTGCAGCGCCAGATCGGCCAGTGCCACCATCGCATAGCGCCCTTTGGTCGATAGTTTCATCGCGTTCCCCCACGAAGGCCCGCCCGAAAAGGCGCAATTTCATTGACGCCGCGCGATGGCCTGATTACTGCGGGCAAAGCCGAAGGGTCGCGCGGCCCTACTTTAGAATCCTTCTAAGGTGCCTGAGAGTTTTCGTCAAGAATTCACCGGCGCCACAGCAGGCAAACAGAATGGGACGTTCATGCCCGAAGTGATTTTCGCCGGCCCCGATGGTCGGATCGAAGGCCGTTACCACCCGCAAAAAGACCGTGATGCCCCCATCGCCATCGTTCTGCATCCGCATCCGCAGTTCGGCGGCACAATGAACAATCGGGTCGTCTATAACCTGCATTATGCATTCTACAAACTCGGTTTCACCGTATTGCGGTTCAACTTTCGCGGTGTCGGACGCAGCCAAGGTGAATACGATCAGGGCGTGGGCGAATTGAGCGATGCCGCCAGCGCCCTCGATTACCTGCAGTCGATGAACACCAACGCCAAGCATTGCTGGGTCGCCGGGTTTTCGTTCGGCGCATGGATCGGGATGCAATTGCTGATGCGACGGCCGGAAGTCACCGGCTTCATCTCGGTCAGCCCGCCTGCCAACATGTATGATTTTTCCTTCCTCGCGCCCTGCCCCGCGTCCGGTCTCATCATCAACGGGTCCGCCGACCGCGTCGCGCCGCCCGCCGACACGGTGTCGCTGGTCAACAAGCTGCACGAGCAGAAGGGGATCACCATCACCCATGATGTGGTCCCCGGTGCCGGCCACTTTTTCGAAGACCCGCACATGGACGGAATGATCGACACGGTCAGCACCTATGTCAGCCGTCGGCTGACGGAAAGCTCGCGGTAGGCCGGCATGGGGATTGTCGACGATCTGGCCGATGGCCTTGCGAAGGACGCGATCGACGTCGCCGAAGCCCTCGGCGATCCGACCATCCTTGAAAAGGTCTCCAAGATGCTTGGTGACACATCGACCACAACGCAGGAATCCTATCTGACCGCAGTGCGCGTGCGTCTGGCCGAAAAACGCGCCCGCAAGTTCATCGCGGCGCTGCAGATCGAGGCGGCAAAATCGACCAAAGCACGCGTCGATCTGAGCGACCAGAGGATCATGAACGCCTCAGACGACGGCGCCGTCGGACACTAGTCGCTTTCAAGCAGGACTGCTTCATATCGCTGGTTGTATACCGTGGCATACCAGCTTTCCAACCGGGCTGTGATGGAATATCACCGCACCACACCGATCACCCAAAGGATGCCCCGGATGACCAAGATCAAAGTTGCCAATCCCGTTGTCGAACTCGACGGCGACGAGATGACCCGGATCATCTGGGCTGTCATCAAGCAAAAGCTGATCCTGCCCTATCTGGACATCGACCTGAAATACTACGACCTTGGGATTCAGGCCCGCGACGATACCGATGACCAGATCACCGTCGATGCGGCCAACGCGATCAAGCAATACGGCGTCGGCGTCAAATGCGCGACGATCACGCCCGACGAGGCACGGGTCGAGGAATTCGGCCTGAAAAAGATGTGGCGCAGCCCGAACGGGACGATCCGCAACATCCTTGGCGGCGTCATCTTTCGCCAGCCGATCATCTGCAAGAACGTGCCGCGTCTGGTGCCGGGCTGGACCAAGCCCATCGTTGTCGGTCGTCACGCGTTTGGCGATCAATACCGCGCCACCGATTTCAAGTTTCCGGGCAAGGGCAAGCTGACGATCAAGTTCACCGGCGAGGATGGCAC
>JBBSBK010000162.1:0-4166 GCA_038251315.1 Rhodobacterales bacterium
GTGCCCTCGGGCAGGGCGGCAAAGGCTTCGTTGGTCGGGGCGAAAACAGTGAAGGGGCCTTCACCCTGCAGCGTTTCGACCAGACCGGCGGACTGAAATGCGGCGACCAGCGTGGTGTGGTCGGCCGAGTTGACGGCGTTTTCGACGATGTTCTTGTCAGCGAACATTTCGGCACCGCCAACCATCGGATTGGCCATCGAATGGCTTTCGGCGAAAGCGGACGAACCGAATGCGATGGCGGTGCTGGCGGCGAGGATCAGTTTCATGGTCATGACGTAACTCCTGAAGTTTGCTTTTCACGATGCCAGACCGTTCTGGCCGGATCGAAAAAGTCACGTGATCGCTTCACGGTAAGTTTCAGGTCGTTACGAAAAGTCGTGTCACAGAACCGTGATCGGCCCAACGGCCAGCACGGCACCCGTTGGTCCACCTGTCGGCGATCCGCCCAAAGGCTCGTCCGAAATCGCCAGAATTCCACCGGGAATACCTGCTGCCAGATTGACTGGCAGGGTGATCTCGGTCTGATCGGTGTCGGCAAGAATGCCCAGACTGACCGGGGCCGCGTCGCCCACAACCAGCCACAGTTCCAGCGACCTGCCGGTTTGCGCCGCACCGGCAGACCGGTCAAGGCGCAGCAGATGCGTGTCGGCGTCGTACGCGGCCAGTACGATAAGGCTTTGGTCCTCGGCCACGACCTGCGCGGTATAGTCGGGGGCAAAGGGCAACGGGCGCAGAATATCCAGATTGACGACCAGAAGGACCGCCCCGGCGGCGACCAGTCCGGTCAGTGCGGCCGGGAGCAGGCCAAGACGGGCGAGCAGGGATGGTTTGGCGGTTGCAGGCATCGGGAACAGGTCGGCATTGATCCGCTCCAGCACCGCCTGCGGTGGCGGGACAGGGTCGATGCCATCGGCCACGCTGACAAAATCCTCGGCCCAAAGTGCATAGAAACCGCGCAGATCGGGATCGACCGCCATTGCGGCCTCAAAGGCAGCAGCCTCGTCCGTGGTCAACAGGCCCAGCGCATATTCCGCTGCCAGTGCCGTTGCTTCGTTGTCGTCGTCCATCGTATCCGTCATGATGACAAACACCCTCTTAACTTTATCAAACTCCGGCGCAGCCAGGTTCGAATGGTGTTGAGCGGCACACCATAGCGGGTGGCCAACTCGTCATATGTTTCCCCCTCCAGATAGGCGCGGCGCACCGCGTCGGCCCGGTCGGGTTCCAGTTGGCCCATGCAATCGGCGATCCGCACCCCTTCGGATGCGGCGATGACAAGGGCCTCTGGGCCCGGCGCGGTGTCCGCGATGTCCACCGCTTCGTCCATCTGGCCGGTTGCGGCCTTGCGGGCGCGCAGACGGTCGATGCAATGATTGCGTGTGATCGTGATCAACCACGTCATCGGGCTTAGGCCGTTTACCTGATAGCTGGCGGATTTGCGCCAGACCTTGACGAACACCTCTTGCAGCGCGTCTTCGGCTTCTGCCCGATTGTTCAAGACACGCAATGAAATGCCGAAGAGTTTCGCGCTGGTTGCGGAATAAAGCGTGTTGAAAGCCGTCCTGTCGCCCAGCGCCATGCGGGCGATCATCGTTTCGATGTCGGCGGGTGTCGTCATGCGCTGGCGCCTCCCTTCGTTGGGTTTGCCTCAAGATGCCGCTTGACGGCGAAAAGGCAACAGCCGAGTTGCGCCCTTCCCCTTGCAGTGCCGGACGTTATGTTGCATCCCCATGGCCGGAATATCCGCCCTGCGCACCGCATTAAGAAGGCAAGTCACGATGGCCGATGGCACGAAAGACGCATCCGCGAAACCGACCGAAGAGCTTTCGGTGCGCGAGGTGTTCGGGATCGACACCGACATGAAGATCAAGGGGTTCGCCGAGAAGGGCGACCGCGTGCCCGATATCGACAGCACCTACAAATTCGATCCCGACACGACGCTTGCGATTCTGGCCGGGTTCGGGTGGAACCGCCGGGTGATGATTCAGGGCTACCACGGCACCGGCAAATCGACCCATATCGAACAGGTCGGCGCCCGGCTGAACTGGCCCACCGTGCGCGTCAACCTCGACAGCCACATCTCCCGGATCGACCTGATCGGCAAGGACGCGATCAAGCTGCGTGACGGCAAGCAGGTCACCGAATTTCACGAAGGCATCCTGCCCTGGGCCCTGCGCAACCCCGTCGCCATCGTGTTCGACGAATACGACGCGGGCCGCGCCGATGTGATGTTCGTGATCCAGCGCGTGCTGGAACATGATGGCAAGCTGACGCTGATGGACCAGAACGAGATCATCACGCCGCACCCGTCGTTCCGGCTATTCGCGACGGCGAATACCGTGGGTCTGGGCGATACCACCGGCCTGTATCATGGCACCCAGCAGATCAACCAGGCCCAGATGGACCGCTGGTCGCTGGTCGCCACTCTCAACTATCTTTCCCACGACGCCGAGGCGGCCATCGTGTTGTCCAAGGCCCCGACCTACAACACCGACAAGGGGCGCCGCACGATTTCGCAGATGGTCACGGTCGCCGACCTGACCCGGACGGCGTTCATGAACGGCGATCTGTCGACGGTCATGTCGCCCCGGACGGTGATGGCATGGGCCGAGAATGCGCGGATTTTCAAGGACATCGGCTATGCCTTCCGGCTGTCGTTCCTGAACAAATGCGACGAGTTGGAGCGGCAGACGGTGGCGGAGTTCTACCAGCGGTGTTTCGACGAGGAACTGCCGGAGAGTGCGGCGAGTTTGAGTTTGGGGTAATGGGACTGAAGCCGAGTAACATGTTTCTTGTTGCGGCGACGGCCACA
This sequence comes from Rhodobacterales bacterium, assembly GCA_038251315.1. Taxonomy (GTDB): domain Bacteria; phylum Pseudomonadota; class Alphaproteobacteria; order Rhodobacterales; family Rhodobacteraceae; genus JBBKXP01. The sequence goes on from JBBSBK010000162.1 coordinate 2,813, forward strand.
TTTGCTTCGGCTTCGACAGCTCAGGAAATGCGCCCTTTGCTGGAACTGATCCGCGACGGTAGTGAAAAAACTTATCCGTTGGTTCGTTGCGCCGCCCATTACCTTTCGGTGCTTGAATGAGCAGGCGAAGATCGTCTGGGAGAAGAAACGACAACAAATACCAAGTTGCAGGTGGCTCGGCTTGTAGAAATGGCGGCCACAATGAGGTCCGAAACTCTCGGCGGGAATGCTGAGGAGAGTGTTTTACGGGATACTCGCAATATCGCGAATAGCTACATCCAGCGCTTTGAACAAAATTATGCTTCAACTGGACAATCGTTCGGGACAGATGAGTTGTGGTTGTCGGATAGCGAGACCTGTAGCTTGTTACTGGGTCAATAGAATGACTTAGCCTCCCGACACCCCCACTAACTGATTCAGTAGATGAAAGCAAAAGGCCCCGATTGCGCGGGGCCTTTGTTATCATGGGGCGCTCTAATCAGGCCTTGGCCGACATCGTCGCGTTGCCCCACCAGACCATGTCGTCAAGCAGGCCTTTGACGCCCTGCATCAGGTTACCTTCGATCTTGGACACATCGCCGTCGCCTCCGGCCAGCGGCGAAATCCTGAAGAAATCTGCGCCGCCGATGTGAACCGCGCCGCGTACCGGAACCATCTGCAATTCCACCGCGATGCCGCGCAGGTGTTCCAGCGCCCGCGCCCCGCCCATCGATCCATAGGCAATCGCGCCCATCGGTTTGCGCACCCATTCGACATAGGCCTGATCCAGCGCGTTCTTCAGCGCCCCGGTGATCGAATGGTTGTATTCGGCGACGACGAAGATGTAGCCGTCGAATTCGGCGATTTTCTTTTGCCACGCGATGGCCTTGGGGTCTTCGGACGGCATCCACATGTTGGAGGCTTTTTCATCGAAGAACGGAAGGTTGAAATCGGCCAGATCGACCAGTTCGACGGTCATGTCGTCACGCGCCTGCGCCTGTTTCAGCATCCACTGCGCGGGATTGTCGGCAAAGCGGGCCTTGCGGGTGGACCCGATGATGATGGCAATTTTCGGTTTGGTGTTGGGCATGGTGGCCTCCTGTCAGGTTTGGGCGTTGTTGTGGCTTACCTAAACCAGCTTGCCGCCGGGGCAATTCCCATCGCGGCACAGCCCTTGTGCGGATTTGCGCGGTCTTGCCTCGACCGCCACGCGATGCAATATCTGGGGCATGAACAAACCCACCGATAACCCCGCCGATCCGTTCAAAAAGGCCTTGGCCGAGGCGACCAAGGTCATGGCGGACGATCCCGACCTGACCGTCAGTTATTCGGTCGATCCCGCCGGGCAGACCGCTGACAGCATCCGCCTGCCGCA
>JBBSBK010000163.1:0-4152 GCA_038251315.1 Rhodobacterales bacterium
CCCCCGTCAACGTTGCCCCCAACCCGCAGAGCGAGCGGACTCAGACAACGGAAACGCCCAGCCTCGGAGCCAAAAACGCGGTTCGATGAATATCCCGGGATTAGAAAACCAGACCGACGAGTGCCACCACCGCCAGCCCCAACCCCCATGATCGCCACAAGACCCGCACTGCGCCGTCCACCGCATCGGCCCCGATCTCCTGCTCCCCTTCCGCGTTGACGAAAGGGAAATCGCGCAACCGCCCGTCATAGCTGCGCGACCCGGCCAGTGCGACGCCCAGCACCCGCGCCATCGCTGCCTCGGGCCATCCTGCGTTGGGCGATTTGTGCAGGGCCGCATCGGTGCGGATTGCCCCGAACTGATCGATGCGCGGGGCCGTCGCCCAGATCAGCAGGGCTGTCAGGCGGGCCGGGATCAGGTTCAGCAGGTCATCGAACCGCGCCGCTCCCCAGCCGAATTGTTCATGGCGCGGCGTGCGATAGCCGATCATGCTGTCGGCGGTATTGGTGATCTTGTAGATCAGCAGGCCGGGCAAACCGCCGACCAGAAACCAGAACGCCGGGGCGATCACCCCGTCGCTTTGGTTTTCGGCCGCACTTTCGATAGCTGATCGGGCAACTGCTGGGGCGGCCATCGCGGCGGTGTCGCGGCTGACGATCATCGCCACCGCCCGCCGTCCGTCGCCCAGCGACAGGCGCAACCCATCGCCCACGGCCTGCACGTGATCGACCAGCGACCGTTGGGCAAGCAGTACGGCGGTAACAATCACTTCGGACCACCACCCCGGCAACAGGGTTAGGAGGCACCCAAGCAGACCAGCCCCAAGGACAAGCCCGCCAAATGCGGCGATGCCTTTGGCCCGGCGTCCCTGTCCGATGTTGAAGGTGGCGTCGATCCATCCTACGGCCCGCCCCATCAGCACGGCAGGGTGCGGCAGGCGCGACCACAGCCATTTCGGCTCGCCTGCCACAGCGTCCAGCAACATGGCCAGCAGCAGCGCCAGACTCACAACGCCGCTTCCAGTTGCGACCAACGGTTGGGGTGCGGCAGGCCAAGGCGTAACCACATGCGCGAATAGGGGAAAATGCGGCTCAGGACGTGGACACGACCGAGCCGGTCCTGCCACGCGGCGGCATCGTCCACCGCGTAAAGGCGAAACAGATCGGTCCCGCCCGCAACGGCGGCACCTGTGGCCATCATCAGCCCGTCAAGCCGCGCCGCGTTTTCCTTTCGCCGCACTCGGCTGGCATCAGCCCAGCCATAATCCGCCAGCGCCCGCGTTCCGATGGCCAGCGCGGGGCCGGATACAGGCCAGGGCCCCAGCATCGCGGCCAGATCCACCGGGTTGTCGTTGCCGCGGCCAAACCGGGCCCGCGTCTGCGGCGTCCCGATTGCAAAACCCAGCCGCAGGCCCGCGAGCCCCCAGAACTTGCCGAAACTTTTCAGCACGACGATACGACCTGTTGCGGGCACCGGATTGATTCCCGTCGACAGGTCCAGCCAATCGGCCCGCGCGCCACCCGAGCGGGCAACGGCGGCATCAAGGCCTCCGCCATGATCGCGGCCAATCGTCATTCGTCGGCGGGCAACGGCACGTGGCGGCTGACGAAATGGCCCTTGACCCCGACCGGCCATTCCCGGAATGGTACCTGCCCGGTCGCACTGGCCGCGTGCATCACGGCGTAATCGACGATCGCCTGCGCGTCTTCGGTGCTGGGGTCGAACTTGCCCAGCGAATAGCCGATCTTGCCCGTGCCCTGCACGATCACGTTGCAGGCCCGCTCACAGCCCATCGTGCAGGATACCCGGCGGGTGCGCACCACGCCGCCCTGATCCGCTGCATCCTCGATCAACGCGGCCAGCACCTCGCCATCGGTGCGTGTCATCGCACCAGCCTCCCAGCCATCGCGCTTGCAGGTGTCGCAAATCGTGATCCAGGTCGTCATCGGGCGGTCCTTTTCCATCTGTCAGCCTTGAAACGGATTCGCCCCGCCGCCGCAAGGGTCAGCGACCTTTTGCCGGTTGCCGTGCGACGGCAAGCCACGTTAACCTTTCGCTAACACTTCCGGCGCACCACTTATGCGTAAGGGAAAAACAACAATTTCATCTCGGACGCCATCGGGCGTGCGTAATTTTTCATTGGTGCGCGATGGATGTCCTGATCGTCGAAAGCAATGTTGACCTTGCCGCGATCTGGGCGGGGCATCTGCAGCGCAACGGGGCGCGCGTGGTTCATGCCGTAACCGAACAACAGGCGGTCGCCGGGATCGAAAAGCGTACGTTCAACGTCATCATCCTGAACCTGATGCTGGCACAGGGCAGCGCGATGGCCGTCGCCGACTACGCCCGCTTTCGCCACCCCGAAACCAACGTTATTTTCGTCACCGACACCGCATTCTTTTCCGACGGGTCGATCTTTGCGCTGATGCCCAATGCACGCGCCTATATCGACAGCGCCACACCGCCCGAAGACCTTGCCGCGATGGTCGAACACTTTGGGCGGGCGGCCTGAGCTTGCGTTGACCCGGTGATAAGTCCAGTCTGACCTCACCATAGGGCCAGCGCCATGTCGATCACCGTCGAAACCTTTTTCCTCGATCCTGCAACCACCGGCACCCTGCAATCGCGGATTCAGTCGCTGGTCGCCCAAGGCATCCTTGCCGGTCGGTTTCGCCCCGGCGAACGGCTGCCATCGTCCCGACGCATGGCCCAGCACCTTGGCGTCAGCCGGATCACGGTCACGCTGGCCTATACCGAACTGCTGGCCGACGATTACATCACCTCGCGCGGGCGTTCGGGCTATTTCGTATCGGCCAACGCGCCCGAACCGCCCAGCTTTCCCGCCTTGCAATCCGGCCCCGGCACCGTGGATTGGACCCGCGCCATCGGCCAGCGGTTCGCCCCTGCGCTGGGCATGGAAAAGCCCGCCAACTGGGCCAGCTATCGCTATCCCTTCATCTATGGCCAAGCCGACCCGACGCTGTTTGATTCCGCCAACTGGCGGCTTTGCGCGATGCAGGCGCTGGGGCGGCGGGATTTCGCGGCGCTGACGGCGGATCAATACGATGGCGACGATCCCAAACTGGTCGAATTCATCGCCCGCCAGACGCTGCCCCGGCGCGGCATTCTGGCCGGGCCGGACGAAATCCTTGTGACTTTGGGGGCGCAAAACGCCCTGTGGCTCACCGCGCAGGTGCTGCTGAACGTCCGGCGCAGGGCGGCGATCGAAGACCCCTGCTATCCCGCACTCCGCTCCATCCTGCAACAATCGCGCTGCCAACTGTCGGTGGTCCCCATTGACGCCGACGGCCTGCCCCCCGACGCCCTGCCTGATGATACCGACGTGGTGTTCACCACCCCCAGCCACCAATGCCCCACCGCCGCGACGATGCCACTGGCCCGCCGCCACGCGCTGCTGGCAAAGGCCGAGGCCGACGATTTCCTGATCGTCGAGGATGACTACGAATTCGAAATGTCATTCCTCAAATCCCCCTCACCCGCCTTGAAGTCGCTCGACCGGAACGGCCGGGTGATCTACGTCGGCTCGTTCTCGAAATCCCTGTTCCCCGGCCTGCGGCTTGGCGACCTCGTCGGCGCAGCACCCTTCATCCGCGAGGCGCGGGCATTGCGGGCGTCCGTCCTGCGCCACCCGCCGGGGCTGATCCAGCGCACGGTCAGCTATTTCCTGTCACTCGGCCACTACGACGCGCTGGTGAAACGCATGGGCCGGGCCTACCACGAACGGCGCAAAGTCATGGACGCGGCGATCCTGGCCGAGGGGCTGACGGTGGCCGGCAGCGGCACCTTCGGCGGCTCCTCCGTCTGGATGCAGGCCCCGGCGGGCGTGGACACATCAGCGCTGGCGGCGCGGTTGCAGGGGCAAGGCGTCCTGATCGAACCCGGAGCACCGTTCTTTGCCGGGCCAGAGGTGCCGGTGGCGTTCTACCGGCTGGCGTATTCGTCGATCGGCGCGGATCGGATCGGGGAGGGGGTGCGGTTGGTGGGGAGAAAAACTGGGGCCATGTGCGATTTAACGCACGATTGGATCAAGCACTGAGCCGCTAAATATACCTGTAAGCCTTTGATACAGGCCAATTGCTTCACCTTCGGTCAAAGAAGATACACAATCCGCTGCGACCCTTGCAGCGGAAA
>JBBSBK010000164.1:0-4124 GCA_038251315.1 Rhodobacterales bacterium
CGTCACGACGATCCAGGACCGCGGCTATGTCGAAAAGGACAAGGGACGGCTGATCGCGCAGGACAAAGGGCGGCTGGTGACGGCATTCCTGACCAATTATTTCAACAAATACGTTGGCTATGATTTCACCGCCGACCTTGAAGATCAACTTGATCAGGTCAGCGCAGGGGACGCCGATTACAAACAGGTGTTGTCGCGTTTCTGGCGCGATTTTTCCGCTGCCTTGGCCGAAACCGCCGACTTGCGGATCGGCGAGGTGCTGGACAAGATCAACGACGTTCTGGCCCCGCACCTGTTCCCGCCGACTGAGGACGGCAGCGATCCGCGCTTGTGCCCGAATTGCGGGCTGGGGCGGCTTTCGATGCGCACGGCCCGGTCTGGCGGGGCATTCATCGGCTGTTCCAACTACCCCGAATGCAAATACACCCGCCCCTTTGGCCCGCCGTCAGACGAGGCCGACGCAGGCGGTATCCCGCCCGAAGGCGTGATGCTTGGGTCCGACGGCGGCGACGAGATCTGGATGCACGACGGCCGCTTTGGCGTCTATGTGCAGCGTGGTGTGGTGACCGACGACAACAAGAAACCGCCGCGCCAGTCGCTTCCCACCGGCTGGTCCGCCGACACGATGGACCTGCCCCGTGCGGTGCAACTGCTGAACCTGCCGCGCGACGTCGGGTCGCACCCCGAAGACGGCGCGATGGTGACGGCGACAATCGGGCGCTACGGCCCCTATTTGCGGCACGGCAAATTGTCGGCCACCCTGCCCGAAATCAACGACGTGTTCGAGATCGGGATGAACCGCGCGGTCGAGGTATTGGCGCAAAAGCTGGCAACGCGCGGCGGCGGGCGGGCGGCGGTTGCGCCGCTGAAAACCCTTGCCGACCATCCCGACGGTGGTGCAATGGCCGTGATGGCGGGGCGCTATGGCCCCTATATCAAATGGGAAAAGGTGTTTGCGACAATCCCCAAGGACATCGATCCGCTGGCCGTGACGGACGACCAGGCCATCACCTGGGTGAACGAAAAAGCGGCCAAAGGCGGCAAGAAAAAGGCGGCACCCAAGAAGGCCGCCAAGAAACCAGTCGCCAAAAAGCCCACTGCGAAAAAGCCCGCTACCAAGAAACCTGCCGCAAAGAAATCCGCGACGAACTGATCGGGGAACTTCTTTTGCGCTGCCGTGTTGACCCGGCAGCAAGTAAAAGGAGCAACTCATGCCTATCATCCTCTGGTTCCTCGGCGTCCCGCTGGGGCTGATTATCCTTCTGGCCGTGTTCGGTTTTTTCTAGGGTCATATTGTCGCGCAATGCGGCAGTGCAGCATCAAGATTGACAATGCCCGTGTGCCCCGTAAGGTCCGCGGGCATTGTTTTGTGGGGTGGGGGACACATGAAAAAGGTCTATGACACGGCGGTATCGGCGCTTGACGGCTTACTGCGCGACGACATGCTGGTTGCGGCAGGCGGCTTCGGTCTCTGCGGTATCCCGGAATTGCTCCTGAACGCGATCCGCGACAGCGGCGTCAAGAACCTGACCTTCGCGTCCAACAACGCCGGGGTCGATGATTTCGGTATAGGTATCCTGTTGCAGACCCGGCAGGTGCGTAAAATGATCTCGTCCTACGTCGGTGAAAACGCCGAATTCATGCGCCAGTTTCTGTCGGGCGAGTTGGAGTTGGAATTCAACCCCCAAGGCACTTTGGCCGAACGGATGCGCGCCGGGGGCTGCGGCATCCCCGGTTTCTACACGAAAACCGGCGTCGGCACGGTGATCGCCGAAGGCAAGGAGCACAAGGATTTCGACGGCGAAACCTATATCCTCGAACGCGGCATCGTCGCCGATCTGTCCATCGTCAAGGCGTGGAAGGGCGACGCGACCGGCAACCTCGTATTCCGCAAGACCGCCCGCAATTTCAATCCGCCCGCCGCGATGTGCGGCAAGGTCTGCGTCGCCGAGGTCGAGGAAATCGTGCCGACCGGGTCACTTGACCCCGACAGTATCCACCTGCCCGGCATCTACGTGCATCGGCTGATCCAAGGGCAGCACGAAAAACGGATCGAGAAGGTGACGACACGGCATAAGGAGTCCGCATAATGTGGGACCGCGACCAGATGGCTGCCCGCGCCGCGCAGGAATTGCAGGATGGCACCTATGTAAACCTTGGCATTGGCATCCCGACGCTGGTGTCAAATTACATTCCCAAAGGGGTCGAGGTGACGCTGCAATCGGAAAACGGCATGCTGGGCATGGGGCCGTTTCCGTTTGAAGGGGAGGAAGACGCCGACCTTATCAACGCCGGCAAGCAGACGATCACCGAATTGCCGCAGACCGCCTATTTCGATTCTGCACAAAGTTTTGGGATGATCCGTGGCGGCAAGATCGCGATGGCGATCCTTGGCGCGATGGAGGTGGCCGAGAACGGCGACCTTGCCAACTGGATGATCCCCGGCAAACTGGTCAAGGGCATGGGCGGCGCGATGGACCTTGTCGCCGGGGTTGGCCGCGTGGTCGTCGTGATGGATCACACCAGCAAACATGGTGAATCCAAAGTCCTCAAATCCTGCACCCTGCCCCTGACGGGCAAGGCCGTTGTCGACCGGATCATCACTAATCTGGGTGTGCTGGATGTCGTCCCCGGCGGCCTGAAAATCGTCGAAACCGCCGAAGGTGTGACCGAAGCCGAACTGCGCGCCGCCACCGAGGCGACGATCCTGCCCTAGCGCCTTCTGTTGGCCAAAAATATCTCCGCCGGAGGCTCCAACCCTGCAACCGGCGCACCCACCTGAAATTGTTTCCATCCGGCGCGACAGCTTCACATTCCTGCCCTATTGTTTCGCTACCCAGCGGGCAATGAGCATGAGCAGCCTCAATTCCCCATCGGCACTGCCCAACGCGCCCCGCGCGCGGCGCTGGCGCGATGTTGCCTTGCTGGGTGGTCTATTCGGGCTGGTCCTTTTGGGTCTGGCCGGTCTTGCCGCCGCGACCGGCTGGCACGAGGTGGGCGTGCAGTTGGCCAAACTCGGCCCCGTGCAAATCGCCCTTTTGTTGTCCCTGTCGCTGGTAAATTACCTGTTCCGCGCCCTGCGCTGGCACGTTTTTGCCCGCCGCCTGGGTCTGCCGACGACGCTGCGACAGAATTTCCGCCACTTCCTTGGCGGGTTCGCCATGTCCGTGACACCGGGCCGTGTGGGCGAACTGATCCGCATGCGCTGGCTGAAACGCGAAACCGGCTGGGCGGTCGAACGCACCGCGCCGCTGATTTTGATGGACCGCGCTGCGGACCTTGCCGCCGTCGCTGTCATCCTTGCCCTTGGGCTGACCCTCGGAGCCACGGGTATTCCCTATGCCGTCCCCGTCGCCGCCCTTGCCCTGCTGGCTGCCGTCATCGCGACACGCCCCGCCCTGCTGGCCGGAACCGCGACGATGGCGCACCGCACAACCGGCCTGTTTCCGCGTATATTCGCCCGCTTCCGCCGTGCCGCCAAATCACTGTCGGCCTTTACCTCGGCCCCGTTGATCGCGGTCGCGATGGCGCTGGGGCTGATCGGCTGGCTGGCTGAGGGCTATGCGTTTCACCTGTTGCTGGTCTGGTTGGGGGCCGACATCGGCCTGTGGCTGGCGATCACGATCTTTACCTTTTCCACCCTTGCGGGCAGCCTGACGGGTGCCCCCGGCGGCGTCGGCGGGGCCGAGGCGGCGATGGTCGCCTTGCTCATCATGAAGGGTGTGCCCTTCGACGTGTCGATTCCCGCCACCGCGATCATCCGGGTCACGACCCTGTGGTTCGCGATCCTGATCGGCATGGTGGTGTTCCCAATCGCCGAACGCCAGTCACTGACAAAATCGGGGCTTTGATGCGCTTCAAGACCATGAAAACCAGCGGCTGGGGCCGCGCCATCTGGGCGACGGGCGATGTCGCCCGCCCCGAACGCACTGCCGCCCTGACGGGTGCGACGGCACCTGCCATCGGCAATCGGCGCAGCTATGGCGATGCGGCGCTGAACGATGGCGGCCGTGCCATCGACATGACCCGGCTTGATCGGATCCTGAATTTCGACCGCAGATCGGGCCTTGTCACCGTCGAACCCGGCGTGCCAATCGCCGCTTTGGCCGCGATCTGCGCCCCCA
>JBBSBK010000165.1:0-4045 GCA_038251315.1 Rhodobacterales bacterium
GGGTCGAAGGCGGGGGGGAAGTGGAGAGGTAGGGATGCCAACGGTATCTCGCGCAGAGGGATTTCGTTTCTTCTTTTACTCCAACGAAGGCGACCCGCGCGAACCGCTCCACATTCATGTGTTGAACGGAGGGCCGAAGCCAAGGTCTGGCTTTCGCCCGATGTTGCCGTGGCTGACAGTTCCGGCTTTGACGCGCGGGAATTGCGGCGTATTGTTGCGATCGCGGCTGACCACGCGGCAGAGATAGAAAGGGCTTGGCATGACTATTTCGGCTGAAAGCGTGCGGTTCGACGCGGATCAGATGTGGGTCGGCCTGTCGGATGGGCGGGTGATCGGCGTGCCGCTGGCATGGTTTCCACGGTTGATGCGGGCGGATGCGGCGGCGCGCGAGGCGTTCGAGGTGACGCCGTTCGGGATACACTGGGACGGGCTGGACGAAGATATCTCGGTCGCCGGGCTGTTGGCTGGGCGGGGGGATATGGGCGGGGTTGGACGGGTGGCGTGAACGATGGAAGAAACTCGTAGGGTGGGGTTTTACCCCACCCTACGACATTTGCGACGCGATGGCGGGGTGGAACCCCACCCAACGCTTGCTAGCGTTTGATATTGCCAGCGAGGTTCGACTCGATAACTAACTGCTTCGGCTCAGCGGAAATGCTCACTAAGTCCTTCTTACAGAATCTGCAGAATACCGCTTCTTGCTTAATGCGCTCAGCACAGAATGGACATGACTTTGAGCCAATATTGTCTGGTGATTCTGGCTCATTTGTGTGAATCACATTGACGGTTGTCGATAAGGAATTGACGGTCTGCGACGGCAGGCTGGCGGCTTGTGGTTTGGAAAATTCACCAGTAAACATTTCTATAAATGCCCAAATCACCCATATTGGAAAAAGAAATAACAAAAGTAACAACGCAGCAATCCAATTTCTTCTAAATGTCTTTATCGCCCCTCCAATCAACGCGAGCAAGATCACTAAAAATACAATTATCGCAATAATCTCGCCGGCTGACATAAATATTGCCTCCCCTCAAGCCATCGAAGCCCTTAGGGCCCGACGGCAATTGGCGCCGAAAAAGCGAGAATGATCAAGTGGAATCTATCAATCGTTGAACCGACTTCCGGTCGTTGACACCAAAATGGACCACCTCACCGCTTCCCCCCATACCTGCTCTTCCCCCCGCGCATCCCCGGCCGCCCCGCCGTCGACCGCCCCGCCATCTTCGTCGCTTCGCCCACGGCCTTGTCCACCGCATATTGCCGCGCCATCGGGTCGTCGCTGACCACCAGATCGACCGCTTCCAGCCGCTTCACTTCATCCCGCAACCGCGCCGCCGTTTCGAACTCCAGATTCTCCGCCGCCTTGCGCATGTCCAGCCGCAATCCGTCCAGCACCGCTGCCAGATTGGCGCCGACCAGCGGTTTGTCGACCTTGGCGGTGATCCGCGACTGGTCGGTGTCGCCCTTGTAAAGCCCGGCCAGAATATCCTCGACGTTCTTTTTCACCGTCGTCGGGGTGATCCCGTGTTCGATGTTATACGCCTCCTGCTTGGCCCGCCGCCGGTCGGTTTCGGCCAGAGCGCGTTCCATCGATCCGGTGATCCGGTCGGCATACATGATGACGCGCCCGTCGGCGTTGCGCGCCGCCCGCCCGATGGTCTGCACCAGCGAGGTTTCCGACCGCAGAAACCCTTCCTTGTCCGCGTCCAGAATCGCCACCAGCCCACATTCGGGAATATCCAACCCCTCGCGCAGCAGGTTGATCCCGATCAGCACATCGAACGCCCCAAGCCGCAAATCGCGAAGGATTTCAATGCGTTCCAGCGTGTCGATGTCGCTGTGCATATAGCGTACCTTGATCCCCTGTTCGTGCATGTATTCGGTCAGATCCTCGGCCATGCGTTTGGTCAGGGTGGTGCAAAGCGTGCGATAGCCCTTGGCGGCGACCTTGCGCACTTCGTCCAGCAGGTCGTCGACCTGCATCCCCACCGGGCGGATTTCGATGAGCGGGTCGATCAGGCCGGTCGGGCGGATGATCTGTTCGGTGAACACGCCGCCGGACTGTTCCAGTTCCCACGCCGCCGGGGTCGCCGACACGAAGACCGACTGCGGGCGCATCGCGTCCCATTCTTCGAACTTCAGCGGGCGGTTATCCATGCAACTGGGCAGGCGGAACCCGTGTTCGGCCAGCGTCATCTTGCGGCGAAAGTCGCCTTTGTACATGCCGCCGATTTGGGGAACCGAGACATGGGATTCATCGGCAAACACGATCGCATTGTCGGGAATGAATTCGAACAGGGTGGGGGGCGGTTCACCCGGCGCACGCCCGGTCAGATAGCGCGAATAGTTTTCGATGCCGTTGCAGACGCCTGTCGCCTCGAGCATCTCCAGATCAAAAGTGGTGCGCTGTTCCAGCCGCTGTGCCTCGAGCAGTTTGCCTTCGTTGACCAGTTGGTCCAGCCGTTGCCGCAATTCCTTCTTGATCGACCCTATCGCCTGCTGCATCGTCGGTTTCGGGGTGACGTAGTGGGAATTGGCGTAAATGCGAACCTTGTCGAAATTGCCGGTCTTTTGTCCGGTCAGCGGATCGAATTCGGTAATCGATTCCAATTCTTCGCCAAAGAATGACAGCTTCCACGCGCGGTCGTCCAAATGTGCCGGAAAGATTTCAAGTGAATCGCCGCGCACCCGGAACGTGCCGCGCTGAAATGCGGCGTCGTTGCGTTTGTAGGCCTGCGCGATCAGGTCGGCCATAACGGCGCGTTGATCATAGGATTTGCCGACAGCCAAATCCTGCGTCATTGCCCCATAGGTTTCGACCGAACCAATACCGTAAATACACGACACCGAGGCCACGATAATCACGTCGTCGCGTTCCAGCAACGCCCGCGTCGCCGAATGGCGCATCCGGTCGATCTGGTCGTTGATCTGGGATTCTTTTTCGATGTAGGTATCGGACCGGGCAACGTAGGCCTCGGGCTGGTAATAGTCGTAGAACGACACGAAGTATTCGACGGCGTTTTCGGGAAAGAATCCCTTGAATTCGCCGTACAGTTGCGCCGCCAAGGTTTTATTGGGTGCCAGAATGATCGCCGGGCGCTGGGTTTGCTCGATCACCTTGGCCATTGTGAAGGTCTTGCCGGTACCTGTCGCGCCCAGGAGGACCTGATTACGCTCGCCGTCCTGCAAACCGGCGGTCAGTTCGCGGATCGCGGTCGGCTGGTCGCCTGCGGGGTCGAAATCGGTATGCAGCACGAAGCGCTTGCCGCCCTCGAGCTTGGGGCGATGTTTCGCATCCGGCGCGGGGCTGGACAGCATCGGCATGGACTTGTCGGAATGGGCAAAAGGCATGGCAGACTCCGGAGGTGAACCCCACAGTTGGCCCATTTTCAGGGACGTTCAACCCCACCCCCTGACAGCAGCTGTCAGCAGCGTTGGCAGAACCGGTGGCGAGCAGCGGCGGGATCAGAGCCGCAGCTATTGCGGTGGTTTTCATGACGAGAGCCTTTGAGGGTCGGACGGGACACCCCATCAACGCGACGGTAACGGCGCAGGTTCCGGGCGACAGGTCACCAATTTGCTTGCACCGGGCGGCCGCATTTCCGATAACAGCGCTGTTTCGTCGACAGGGGTTCCGCCAAATGCGCGCACGTATCTTTCAGCCCGCCCGCACCGCCATGCAATCGGGCACCGCGAGGACGCACGCCTGGGTGCTTGAATTTCCTCCGGCGTCCGCCCGCGCGGTCGATCCGCTGATGGGCTGGACCAGTTCCGGCGACACCCAAAGCCAGGTCCGCATGCACTTTGCCACGAAAGAGGCGGCGCTGGAATATGCTGCCGACAATGGGATCGAGGCGGTCGAACATGATCCCAACAAACGCAAGCCCAACATCCGTCCCGGCGGTTACGGCGACAACTTTGCCACCAACCGGCGGGGCGTCTGGACGCACTAGGGCCGGAAACGCTTGCATGGCCGCGCTGCGGTTGGCTAAACAGCGCCGGTGCGATCCCATAGCTCAACTGGATAGAGCAGCTGACTTCTAA
>JBBSBK010000166.1:0-4043 GCA_038251315.1 Rhodobacterales bacterium
CGCCAGGGCATCGTGCATATAGTAGGGCCGGAACAGGGCTGGACCCTGCCCGGCATGACGGTGGTCTGCGGCGACAGCCACACCGCCACGCATGGGGCTTTCGGGTCGCTTGCGCACGGCATCGGCACCTCCGAGGTCGAACATGTGCTGGCCACACAGACTCTGATCCAGCGCAAGGGCAAGAATATGAAGGTGGAAATCACCGGATCGTTGCGCCCCGGCGTCACGGCCAAGGACATCACCCTGTCGGTCATCGGCGAAACGGGAACGGCGGGCGGCACCGGCTATGTGATCGAGTATTGCGGGCAGGCGATCCGCGAATTGTCGATGGAAGGCCGCATGACGGTCTGCAACATGGCGATCGAAGGCGGCGCACGGGCCGGCCTGATCGCCCCGGATGAAAAGACCTACGCCTATTGCCTGGGCCGTCCCCATGCGCCGAAAGGGGCGGCATGGGAGGCGGCGGTATCCTTTTGGAAGACGCTGTTCTCGGATGACGATGCCCAGTGGGACAAGGTCGTGACGCTGAGGGCAGAGGATATCGCTCCCGTCGTGACGTGGGGCACGTCGCCCGAGGATGTGCTGCCGATCACCGGGGTCGTGCCTGCGCCGTCGGACTTCACGGGTGGCAAGGTCGAGGCAGTGCGGCGCGCGCTTGACTACATGGGTCTGGTGCCGGGGCAAAAGCTGTCTGACATCGCGATCGACACGGTGTTCATCGGATCCTGCACCAATGGCCGGATCGAGGATCTGCGGGCGGCGGCGGCGATCCTGAAAGGCAAGAAGAAGAAGGACGGATTGCGCGCGATGGTCGTCCCGGGATCGGGTCTGGTGCGGGCGCAGGCGGAAGAAGAAGGTCTGGCACAAATCTTCATCGACGCGGGCTTCGAATGGCGTCTGGCGGGGTGCTCGATGTGTCTGGCGATGAACCCGGATCAACTTTCCCCCGGCGAACGCTGTGCCGCGACCAGCAACCGCAACTTCGAAGGGCGGCAGGGGCGTGGCGGGCGTACCCACCTGCTGTCGCCCGCGATGGCGGCGGCGGCGGCGATCACCGGGCGGTTGACGGATGTGCGCGAGATGATGGCCCAGTCGGCATGACGGGCACCGGGTCACGCCTTGCGGATTTCGGTCGCCGATTTAAGCACCTCGTCGCCGTCGTCCTGCGCGATGCGGTAGGCCGGTTCTTCGTCGCTGGCGTTGCGGGTGATTTCGGACCCTTTCAGCGTCAGCGTCACCTTTTTGTGGTAGGTCTCGACGATCTTTCCGGTCGCCGTGCCCTTGCCCCAATCCCATTCGACTGCCGTTCCTTTGCGAAATGTCATCCGGTTTCTCCTGTTTTTGTCATTCGTCAACGCAATTCCCGCCGCCCCAGTTCCGCGCGGCCCTTTACCCAAGCGAGGTAACCTGATGCAGCCCTTCACCACCCTGACCGGCATTGCCGCCCCGATGCCGTTGGTCAACATCGACACCGACATGATCATCCCCAAACAGTTCCTGAAAACCATCGCCCGCACCGGGTTGGGCAAGAACCTGTTTGACGAGATGCGCTACACTCAGGACGGCGCGGAAATCCCCGAATTCGTGTTGAACCAGCCCGCTTGGCGGTCGGCAGAGATCATCGTGGCGGGCGACAATTTCGGCTGCGGGTCAAGCCGCGAGCATGCGCCTTGGGCCTTGCTGGACTTCGGCATCCGCTGCGTGATCTCGACCAGTTTTGCGGACATCTTCTACAACAACTGCTTCAAGAACGGCATCCTGCCGGTGGTGCTGCCTGCCGAGGCGGTTGCGGTCCTGATGGCGGATGCGCAGCGCGGGGCCAATGCGCGGATTGCGATCGACCTCGCAACGCAAACGGTGACGACGTCGGACGGGCAGAGCTTTGCCTTCGAGATTGATCCCCACCGCAAGCATTGCCTGATCAACGGGCTGGACGATATCGGCCTGACGCTGGAGAAGGTGACGGCTATCGACAGCTACGAGGCACGGGTCGGCACGCTGCGCCCTTGGGCCTGACTGACTGCTCGCCACCAGATTTAGGGCCGCCCGAGGGGGCGTCCTTATTTCGTCGCACCGTTGATGCAATCCGGCGACACTTTCTCCGCCAATCCGCCACAAAGATTAAGTCATCTTAACCAACGTGTTGCGGGACGGGGCGAAAGAAGGCACAATTTGGGCAAGATTGAGGCAGTCCGCCACAAAGTGGCGAAAATCATCGGAACAAGGCCCCGGCATCGTATCGGGCCGACCGGATCGAGGGTGGCAGGACAGTGATGTCACGCATGGCAGGCGCTTTGATGCGCGCGTTTCTGATGGTCATCATGGTGGCAACGCCTTCGGTGTTGCTGGTCGATGTCACGACCGACACGCAGCAGATGGTTGCACTGTTCGCGATTTTTGCGGCGACGCTGACGTTTGTCGAATACAATGCCGTCTATCCCGGTCTGGTCGAGTTTCGCGACGCCAAGCCCTTCAACCGGGTGCGGTTCGTGATGCTGTTCGCCACGCTGTTCTTTCTGGCGGTGATCGAGCGCGGGCGGATGCAGCCGTCGACCCTGACCGAACTGGTCGAGGCGTTGGGCCGGCTGATCGGCGCTTCGATGGATTTCCCCTACAGCCCGGTGCGGTTGGCGCGGCTGATGATGGCCGATAACGCGTCCGCCGCGCAGGTCGATGCCGTGCGGACAGCGGCGGGAATGGCCTATCTGATCTCGCTGGTATCGCTCGCGGTGTTTGTGGTGATGCTGCGGGCCGGGGTCTGGCCCAAGCCGGGCACGCCGTTCAACGTCTGGGTGAACCTGCCAACGTTCGAGCCTTCGGCGGGCGGCGACGTGGTGGACCGGTTGAACCGTGATGCCCGCGTTAACATTGCATTAGGGTTTCTGCTGCCATTCTTGATCCCGGCGGTGGTGGGGATTTCATCCAGCGGGTTTGAACCGCTGACCCTGACGTCGCCGCAGACCCTGATCTGGACGATGACAATATGGGCTTTCCTTCCCGCCAGTCTGTTCATGCGCGGCATCGCAATGGGGCGGG
Source organism: Rhodobacterales bacterium (assembly GCA_038251315.1). Taxonomy (GTDB): domain Bacteria; phylum Pseudomonadota; class Alphaproteobacteria; order Rhodobacterales; family Rhodobacteraceae; genus JBBKXP01. The sequence goes on from JBBSBK010000166.1 coordinate 3,037, forward strand.
TTGCGGGCATGATCCGCGACAAGCGGCGCGAGGGCGGGCTGGTCGAGCCGCGCTATGCGCCGGCCTGATCTGGTGGCTGGCGGTCTGTGGTTGTCCGCTCCGGGCCGAGGTTCTGCGCGTCGCCACCTATAATGCCGAACTGACCCGCGTCGGTCCGGGCGTTCTGCTGCGCGACGTGGGCAGGGGGGCTGATCCGCAGGTCGAGGCGGTTCTGGCGGTTCTGGCGGCGCTGGATGCCGATGTGCTGCTGATCACCGGTATCGACTATGACATGGGATCGGCGGCTGCCGGGGCGCTGGCTGCGCGGGCGGGGTATCGGCATGTGATGGCGCTGCGGCCCAACAGCGGGGTGGCGACCGGGCTTGATCTGGATGGCAACGGGCGGCTGGGCGAGGCGCGCGATGCCATGGGATACGGGCGCTTTGCGGGGCAGGCGGGGATGGCGGTGCTGTCGCGGTTTGCCCTGTTGCCCGATCAGTCGCGCGATTTCAGCGGGCTGTTGTGGGCCGATCTGCCGGGGGCGATGCTGCCCGACGACATGACGCCCGAGGTGCGGGCGGTGCAGCGCCTGTCGACCGCCGGTCACTGGGAGGTGCCGGTACAACTGCCGGGCGGCGTCCTGCGGCTGCTGGCGTGGTATGCGACCCCGCCGGTGTTCGACGGGCCGGAGGATCGCAACGGGCGGCGCAACCATGACGAGGCGGCGTTCTGGCTGCGGCTGATCGAGGGCGCGCTGCCCACGCCGCCACCTGCCGGGAATTTTGTGCTGCTGGGGCAATCGAACCTTGATCCGTCGGACGGCGAGGGGTTGCCGGGGGCGATGGTCGGGTTGCTGACGCATCCGGGGTTGCAGGACACAGCGCCGCGCAGCGCCTCGGGGCGCGCAGAGCCGGGGCACAAGGGCGATCCGGCGCTGGACACGGCGCTCTATGATTTCGGCGGGCTGCGGGTCGAGGTGGTGTTGCCTTCGGCCGGGCTTCAGGTGCAGGGGGCGGGGGTGTTGTGGC
>JBBSBK010000167.1:0-3907 GCA_038251315.1 Rhodobacterales bacterium
CTTGTCACCCTTGTTGAAACTCTGGCAAACGGACACGACCAATGATGGACGGAAGCACGATCATGAGCGCAGCCACCAAACTCCCTCTCGATGTCGGGCCGATCCACTTTGTCGGAATCGGCGGGATCGGCATGTCGGGAATTGCCGAGGTGCTGTTGAACCTTGGCTACGCCGTGCAGGGGTCCGACCTGAAATCGACGCCGATTACCGAACGGCTTAAGGCCCTCGGCGCACATATTTTCGAGGGCCAGCGCACTGAAAACATGGACGCCGCCGAGGTGGTCGTGATCTCGAGCGCAATCAAGACCGGCAATCCCGAACTCAACGAGGCCCGCCGCCGCGGTCTGCCCGTGGTGCGCCGGGCCGAGATGCTGGCCGAACTGATGCGGCTGAAATCCAACGTCGCCGTGGCAGGCACCCACGGCAAGACGACGACGACAACGATGGTCGCGGCCCTGCTCGATGCTGGCCATTTCGACCCTACCGTGGTGAACGGCGGGATCATCCACGCCTACGGGTCCAACGCCCGTGTGGGCCAAGGCGAATGGATGGTCGTCGAGGCGGATGAAAGCGACGGCACCTTCAACCGCCTGCCCGCCACCATTGCCATCGTTACCAACATCGACCCCGAACATATGGAGCACTGGGGGACCGAGGCGAACCTGCATCGAGGGTTCTATGACTTCGTATCCAACATTCCGTTCTACGGCCTCGCGGTCTGCTGCACCGACCACCCCGAGGTGCAGACGCTGGTGGGCAAGATCACCGACCGGCGGGTCGTGACCTTTGGCTTCAACGCGCAGGCCGACGTGCGGGCGGTGAACCTGACCTACAAGGCGGGGGTGGCGTACTTCGACATTGCCCTTCAGGCGGAACGGCAGGTGATCGCCGGATGTACGCTGCCGATGCCGGGGGACCACAACGTCAGCAACGCGTTGTCGGCGGTGGCCGTGGCGCGGCATCTGGGGATGAAAAAGGACGAGATCCGCCAGGCACTTGCCAGTTTCGGCGGCGTCAACCGGCGGTTTACCCGTGTCGGCGTCGTCAACGATGTGACGATCATCGACGACTATGGCCACCACCCGGTCGAAATCGCCGCCGTGCTGAAAGCTGCCCGGCAGGCGACCGAGGGGCGGGTGATAGCGATCCACCAGCCGCACCGCTTCACGCGACTGTCCAGCCTGTTCGAGGATTTCTGCACCTGTTTCAACGACGCCGATGTGGTCGGTATCGCTGATGTCTATGCCGCCGGCGAAGACCCGATCGCGGGAGCATCACGTGACGATCTGGTCGCAGGCCTGATCCGGCACGGCCATCGCGACGCCCATGCCATCGGCGGCGAAGATGATCTGGCGGCGCTGGTCAAGGCCCACGCGAAACCCGGCGACATGGTGGTCTGCCTTGGCGCGGGCACGATCAGCGGCTGGGCCAATGGGTTGCCTGCCCGGCTCAAGGGTTAGGGCGGATGAGCGCCCAAGTCCTGATTTTGATCCTCGTTCCTCTGGGAATGGCGGGGTTAAGTTACGCGCTGGGCCGTTATGCGATCCGCGCGATCCTTTACGCACTCTGGGCCGCGATCGTGATGTTTGGCGGCCTTTTGATGTACAGCGCCAGTCAGGCCACGGGGGATCATGCCGGTTTCGGGCAGGGGCTCATATTCGTACTTGTCGTCGTTCCGGCTTTCATTGTGTCTTTGATCGCGGGCCTGATCGGCATCGCCCGCGCCCGCCGGGCCGCAACGCCATGAGCCTGCCGCTGATCCTGTCCGCCCTTTGGGTGCTGGCCGCAACTGTCACGGCGCTCCTCCCGATGCGTCGTCAATATCTGCCGGGCATCACACTTTTGATCTTGGCACCATTCCTCATCCTGTGGTTGAGTATCGCGCAAGGCTGGTGGATTGCTGTGCTGGCCTTGTTCGCCTTTGGTTCGATGTTCCGCAATCCGCTGAAATACCTGATTGCCCGCCTACGCGGCGAACGTCCGGAGTTGCCGAAATGACCATGTCCCTTGTCGCAGCCTTCTTGTGGTTCATCATTGCCAATGTCGCCGCAATGTTCCCGTCGCGCGATCAGCACTGGCGGCTGGCTTACGGATTGATCGCGCTGGGTGTGCCGCTGGTCGGCTGGGTCACCTGGGCGAACGGCCCGCTGATCGGGCTGCTGGTGCTTGCGGCGGGGGCAAGCGTGCTGCGCTGGCCGGTGATCTATCTGGGCCGCTGGATCAGGCGGCAAAGGGTGCGTTAGAGCGCACGCGTCGCGTTTCCGATTTACCGTGTCCCGCTTTGCACCAACGTCTGCTTGGCCCTTGTCGGCCGGCTGATCGCCGTGCCGAATGTGATTGGCGGGATCATCGGCGCGATGGCCAGACCGCCGCGGCCGTGAATCGCTTGCAATCCGGCAAAGGACAGCGAAAGTCAGCGGCATGGATATTGCCGAGATCAAGGATGGCGAAACACTTGAACGCTGGCTAAAGGATCGCCCGCGCGAGGATGCCGCCGCCATTGCGCGTCGCACCGCACTGCGGGTTGCGCCGCTGTGGTTTCGGGCCATGTCCGAAGACTGGGCACGCAAAGTTGAGTTGACAGCGCTTCCGATCTTGCGTCTTTTTCTGACCTTGGGGGTTGCGGGCAAAATGCCAACCCCCAAGGTCAGTCGCGCCGCCAACGCCGCCGCCGCCAACGCCGCCGCCGCCAACGCCGCCGACATTTGGGAAGAAATTCGTGGCGATGCCGGGCTGATCGTCGACAATCACGACCTGCTGGCCGCCCCGCTTTGGGCCATCACGGCCCCCGTCTGGTTCGACCAAGCCAATAGTGCGGGCATGGCGATCTGGGCCAAAGACCCCGAGGTCTGGGATTTCTGGACCCGCTGGTGGGACCGGGTGCATTCGGGCAAACACCTGCCTTGGGACCTTCAGGAAAAGATCGCCCTGATCCCCGATGAAGACTGGGAGGAGGGGCCGGCCCATATCGCCGAGATGATCCGGGGGATCGAGCAAGATTTCATTGCGACACGCAATGAGCGACAGGCCGTGGCGCTACTGCATGCGGCATTGGCGGATTATTCGTTCGACGCCCTTGACCGGGTCATGCGGATGGTGCCCTTCGAGGACGATATCCGCCATTTGCGCGACCCCGAACAGCTTGGCCGCTTTCTGGATGACGCCGCGACGATGCGCGATGACCTTGCCTTGTTCACCAAAGCACTGGCCAGCGAAGGGCAGATGCAGGGTGCGGGTTTCGTGCGCACCTACCTTGACGGGCTGATGGCCGAATTCGACAGGGCTGCGGATACCGCCCATCTGCGTGTTGGCCGGATCGTCGAATTGGGAAAAATCCTTGAAACCTATGCGCTCGACCAAAAGACAGCCGATGAATTCGGACCCGCGATTGGCGCATTGCGATCGCATGTGCAAAGCCTGCTCGACCTGACCCGTCGGCATTTCGCTGCAACGATGACCCGCATGGCCCCGCTGCGCGACATTGCGTCGGCACCGGACGACAACCAATGGACCCTGCTCCAGGATATCCAGCGCGGAATCAGAAAACTTTCTGACAGCCAAGTGACGGGACTCCCGGCTTTGGCGCGCGATGACCAATCGGTGCTGATGTCCATGTCTGACAGCATCGAAAAGCTGCTGCGCGAACATGATGTCGTTGCGACACCGCAGGCGAAATCAAGTTTCCGGCGCGAGATTGATCATGGTCTGGCGCTTTTGGCCGTGTCTGTTGCCTTGTTCGTGGATCTGGCGAAAGAGGAAAAATTAGGCCCCGGCAAAGCGGTTGAGAGCGTATTGACGCAATACAAGCGTGCCACCGGGCTGATGGGGCTGTGGGAGTTGGTCAAATCAACGTTTGGCAAATTGACCTGAACCGGGGACTTTTGCCGCGCGGTTGGACGGGTTAAGA
>JBBSBK010000168.1:0-3840 GCA_038251315.1 Rhodobacterales bacterium
CCACCCCCGACCCCCATCGCACCCGAATCCAACCAAAAAAGGTGCGATGCCCCAAAACGGGCCAAAAGGGGAGCGTTTACCCGTGCGGCCATCGCGCCTGAATCCGGACAAAAAAGGTGCGATACCCCAGAGGCACCCGCGCCCGCGTCCCCGGTTAACGCACCGCCCGCAAACGAAAACGCCCGCCGCGGGGCGGGCGATTCGGGGATAATCGGAACCGGGTCGGACTAAAGTGGATTGCCACGCAATCCACGACGTCCTCCACGCAAGAAATCGCGAAGCGATTACCTGCGGAGACCCAGTTTCTCGATCAGCGCCTGATACCGCGCTTCGTCCTTGGACTTGGTATAGTCCAGCAACTTGCGGCGCAGCGCGACCATTTTCAGCAGCCCACGGCGGCCGTGGTTGTCTTTCTTGTGGATCTTGAAATGCTCGGTCAGCGTGGCGATCCGCGACGACAGGATCGCAACCTGCACTTCGGGCGACCCGGTGTCGTCTTTCTTGGTCGCGAATTCGGTCATCACGCGGGCTTTGTCTTCGGCAGTGATCGACATCGGGATCTCCTTTTTCATCAAAGGGTTATGGCGCAGGCCGGGATGTCGTCCAGCAAGGCCCGTGGAGCGGTCGCGCGAGGGTGAACCCCGGCGATGGGTGCCAATAGGCGAAAACGCTATGATTGAAAAGCCTTATCTGCCGTGCCCGCCGCAGGTCACGCCGCGACCAGTTGCACGGTGTTCAGGTCCAGATCGGTGACATTGGCCAGCGTCGCCAGCGGAGCGCCGTTGGCCAGCAACGTCAGTCCCGCATCGCCAACTTCGACAGACAGCACCGGCAGCCCGGCAGTAATATCGTACAGCACGACCATCGTATCCTCGTCCGCATCGAAATCGTCGATATGGACGGTGCCGATGCTGGCCTGCCCGGCCACGGTGATGAAATGGTCGGCCCCGAACCCGCCGTTCAGGTTATCGAACGCGCCGCCGTGCAACCAGTCGTCTCCGTTGCCCCCGTTGATGTAATCCACCGCAGCGTCATCGCCGCCATGGAGCGCGTCATTGCCATCGCCGCCCATCAGCACATCGACCCCGGTGCCGCCATCCAGGGTGTCGGCGCCCATGCCCCCCTGCAGAGCGTCATCACCATCGCCGCCGTCCAGCACATCGTCACCTTCGCCGCCAACAAGGGTGTCGTTGCCAGAACCCCCGCTCATCACATCGTCACCGGTATGGCCGCACAGGATGTCGTCATCCGCACCGCCCGACAGGTCATCCTGCCCGTCACCGCCATGCAGGGTATCGGCACCAACCCCCCCGATCAGCACATCGTCGCCACCTTCGCCGTCAAGATAATCGTCGCCGTCCTGCCCGTCGATCACATCGTCGGCGTCGCCGGTAAACATGACGTCGCGCTCCCTCGTACCCAAAAGCACTGAATCGCCATCGTCGCCATCCAGATCCTCGCCCGCCAGCGGATCGTCGGGTTGGGTTTCATTGGCATGCGCTTCCTCCGTCAGGTTCAGCGATGTGCCAAGCGCAAGGTCGACCGGATCGTCGGCGTTACCGTGCGGGCCATCGCCGTCATGCGAATCCGAAGTGTGTGCCGGCAGCATGGCAAAGCCAAAAAGGGCAGCACCGATCAGGCCAAGCAGAGGAAGCATCATCGCCTCGTTCACAACGGGAGCGGCCGGTCACGGCGCGCAGGTATTCACGATCCGTTCTACCATCGCGCGCACATTTCGGGCAGAGAAACGACGCACTTGGTTAACGCAAGGGCAGCCACGGTTCCGGCGCGGTGGCATAGTCGACATAAAGCGGGTGCCACGGCTGTCCGGTTCTGGTCAGGCCAAAGGTGAAAATCCGCCTTTGCGACTGCGCCAGAAGCCCGGCGACGTCGCCGCCCCGGTCCCGATGCGTCCCGTGGTTGCCCCAGGCCGCAATTATCATGTCGCCGTCGCCGCGCACCCAATCAACAGCACTTTCGCGCAATGTGACATCGTTCAACGGCCCGACCGGATCGGACACGGCCCGCATCGCTGCCGGGTCGGTGGCCCGCCAGGCAAAGATATTGACCACCCTCATCGCGCCACCGCCCATGAATCGCGCCCGACGCTCGCAGCGTTCGACCGTCGGGTCGTTGTGCGATTCCGTCGCTGTCGAAGGGTTCAGCATGACGAACAGCACCCGACGCCCCGCGATGTCCCATTCCCGCGTCAGGCAGTAACGATAGCGCTCGCAAGGGGAATAGACGGCAATCGAGGCGGCATCGCCCTTTTGATAAGTCCGAGTCGTCATGGGGGGCCGTGAGTCAGTCCGCCGACGGCGCGACAAAGACCCGCGCCGGGTGCAGTTCACTGCCCCGGTATTGCCCGACCGCGATGGCATGGCCGCCATGCCGGACCCAGGCGATATCGCCGTATTCCGCATCGCCGGGGAACACCATCGCGGGGTTGCCGTTGCGCAGCCTGGTCACGCTGTCGGCGGGGCAGGTCAGGGCCGGCAGGTCGGTCAGCCCGACCTCGAGCGGTAGCAGCAACGCGTCGAGGTCGGGCGTGCGGGCCAGTTTTTCGATGGTATCAAGGCTGACCGCATCGCTGGCCTGAAACGGCCCCGACCAGACCCGGCGCAAGTCGCGCACATGGCCAAAACAGCCCAAGGCCGCGCCTAAATCGCGGGCGATCGACCGCACATAACCGCCCTTGCCGCAGGTCATTTCCAGCGTCACGTGGTCGGCGTCGGGACGGTCGGTCAGCAACAGTTCCTCGACCCACAATGGCCGCGCGGCAAGGTCCATCGTTTCACCCTTGCGGGCAATGGCATAGGCACGCGCGCCATCCACCTTGACGGCGGAAAACTGCGGCGGCACCTGCTGGATATCGCCCACGAACGCGCCCAGCGCCGCTTTGATGTCCTCATCGTCAGGGCGCAGATCGCTGGTCGCGATCACATCGCCCGATGCGTCGTCGGTCGTCGTCGCCTGCCCCAGCCGGATGGTAAAGGCATAACATTTCAGCGCGTCGGTGACATATGGCACGGTCTTTGTCGCCTCGCCCAGGGCCACGGCCAGCACGCCGGTTGCGTCGGGGTCCAGCGTGCCCGCATGGCCCGCCTTTTTGGCGTCAAACGCCCAGCGCACCTTGTTCACCACGTCGGTCGACCCGATCCCGGCGGGCTTGTCGACGATCAGCCAGCCTGACACGTCGCGCCCCTTGCGCCTGCGTCCCATCTATTGAACCACGCCGACAATGGGGCCAAGCTGAAACCCCGGATCGTTACGGCCCAGTTCAGGGGCATAAAGCCGGGAGATGTTGCCGTCGAAATAAAGCGCGTTGGCCAGCCCCAGTGCGTCACGCATGAACACGGCAAAATCGTAGAAATTGACCGCGTCGTTCGAAATGACGAACACAGCGCGATCCCCCGCCGCCATTGTCCCCACGCCGTTACGGATGAAACGCGAATCCGACTTCGGCAGGAAACGCGGATGCAAACGATTGTCGATCACCAGCATCGGCCCCGATTGCATGGCATAGCGGCAGACCGGCGCGGCAGCGCGAAAGGCCAGCGTTTCCTGCACGCGGGCGGTGCCGTCGCCAAAACAGAACACACCATTGGGCAGCAGGCCGAAATTTCCCGGACTTTCCGCCGTCAAAAGGCCGGTCTGCTGGTCGCCGTCTTCGATATACAGGCCCACCGCGCGGCGATCCGGGTGGTACATCCCGGCGTTCATCGCGAATGCCAGCGGGCGGCCCAGCGCGGACTCGACGGCGGCAAAACTGCCCAGCACCTTGCCCTGCGCATCAGCGCGGAACAGGCGCAAATCCTCGGTCGCGGGATCGACGGTGCA
>JBBSBK010000169.1:0-3830 GCA_038251315.1 Rhodobacterales bacterium
AAGGCGTGGGCGGCCATGTCGGCGCTGACGTAGACCTCCCACCCCAGTTCGCCGACGTAGGTGACGCGGTGGACGCGGGCCAGCCCCATGCCCAGTTCGATGTCCTGCGCGGTGCCGAAGGGGTTGGCGTCGTTCGAGAAATCGTTGGGGCTGACGGCTTGCAGCAAGGTCCGTGCGTTAGGCCCCATGACGGCCAGCACCCCCTCGCCCGCTGTCACATCGGTGATGACGACGTTGAAATCGCCGGTGTGGCGGCGCATCCATGTCTGGTCGGCGAGACGGGTCGCGGCGGGGGTCACCACGAGGTAAGCGGTTTCGGACAGGCGGGTGACGGTCACGTCGGCCTCGATTCCGCCGCGCTGGTTGAGGAATTGGGTGTAGACGATCTTGCCCACCGGGACGTCGTATTGCCCGCCGCCGATGTGGTTCATAAAGGCGGTCGCGTCCCGCCCTTCGACCCGGATTTTGCCGAAGGATGACATGTCGTAGATACCGACGTTGCTGCGCACGGCGGCGAGTTCGGCGGCGACGTTGGGGAAGAAGTTCTGGCGTTGCCATGAGTATTGGTAGGCGGGGTCTTGGCCCGGATTGGCGAACCAGTTGGCCCGTTCCCATCCGGCGAGTTCGCCCATGACCGCCCCTTGGGCCAGCAGATGCGCGTGGAACGGGGTGCGCCGGATGCCGCGTGCAGTTGCCTTTTGGCGGTAGGGGAAGTGGTCGGCGTAGAGCAGTCCGAGCGTTTCTTTGGAGCGTTCGAACAGGTAGTGTTTGTTGCCTTGGAAGGGCTGCATCCGGCTGATGTCGACATCGCCCAGATCGAAGGGTTTTTCGCCTGCGTCCATCCATTGCGCCAGCGCCATGCCCGCGCCGCCCGCCGACTGGATGCCGATGGAGTTGAAGCCTGCGGCGGTCCAGACGTTGTCCATCTCGGGCGCGAGGCCAAGGTGGTAGGCGTCGTCGGGGGTAAAGGATTCGGGGCCGTTGAAGAAGGTGTGGATGCCTGCGTCAGCCAGCATCGGCAGGCGGTTGACGGCGGCGGCGAGGATGGGTTCGAAGTGGTCGAAATCCTCGGGCAGTTGATCGAATTCGAAGTCGGCGGGGATGCCCTGCATGCCCCACGGTTTTGACACCGGCTCGAAGGCACCGAGCAGGTATTTCCCGGCGTCCTCTTTGTAATAGGCGCACTCATCCGGGACGCGCAGGACCGGCATCTGCGTCAGGCCGGGGATGGGTTCGGTGACGATGTAGAAGTGTTCGCAGGCGTGGAGCGGGACGTTGGTGCCGGCCATTTTGCCGACGTCGTGCCCCCACATTCCGGCGCAGTTGACGACCATGTCGCAGGTGATGTGGCCGGTATCGGGGCCGTTCTGCCAGTCGACGCCGGTGACGCGGCGGCCTTGACGGGTGATGCCCGTGACAGCCGTATTTTCGGCGATGACCGCGCCGCGTTGTTTGGCCCCTTTGGCCAGTGCGCGGGCGATGTTGCCGGGGTCGCCTTGGCCGTCCTTGGCGAGGTAGACGCCTGCCAGCACGTCGGCGGTGTTCAGGTGGGGATAGCGTGATTTGACCTCGTCGGGGCCGATCTCTTCGATCTCGACGCCAAAGGCGCGGGCCATTGCGGCGCTTCGGAAAATCTCCTCGCGCCGTTCGGTCGTCAGCGCGACGGTGATCGAGCCGACGCGTTTGAAGCCGGTCGCCATGCCGGTTTCGGCCTCCAGTGACCCGTAGAGTTCCTGGCTGTATTTCGCCAGTTTCGTCATGTTCGCCGTCGCCCGCAGTTGCGCGATCAGTCCGGCGGCGTGCCATGTAGTGCCGCTGGTCAGCTGCTTGCGTTCCAGCAGCACGACGTCGCGCCAGCCGAGTTTGGTCAGGTGATAGGCGACCGAACAGCCGATGATGCCGCCGCCGATGATGACGACGCGGGCGTGGGTGGGCAGGGTCATGGCAGCCTCATGCGATGGTGTGGCCTGCGGCACGGATGGCGCGGGCAAGGGTGGCGATGTGATCCGGGCCGACTTCACAACAGCCGCCAACGATGGTGGCGCCTTGGGCGATCCAAGCCATGGCGTGGGCGGCGTAGGCGTCGGGGCCAAGGTCGCGGCGGGCTGACAGCGCGGCGACGGTGGGCTTGTCACGCAGGAAATCTTCGGTGATCATGGTGAACCCGTTGGCATAGGCGCCGAAGGGGAGGCCTGCGGTTTTGAGGGCGTCGAGTGCGGCGGGCATCACCTCGGGTGCCGAACAATTGGCGAGCAGGGCCGCAGCACCGCCGTCCCGTGCCACCTGACAGACCGCCGCCGTGGGTTCGCCCGATCGCAGGCGGGTGCCGTCGGTATCGCTGACCGTGACCGACAGCCAGACGGGTTTGCCCGCGGCCGCTGCGCCTTCCAGCACCGCGCGGGCGTGGGCCAGCGAGGCGACGGTTTCGCAGATGATGAGGTCGACCGATGGGCCGATTTCGCGCGCGACCTCGCCGTAGCGGGCGACGGCGAGGTCATGTGCGGGGTGTTTGTCGGGGCGATAGGATGCTTCAAGCGGGCCGATTGATCCGGCGACGCGCTTGCCCATCGGGCGGGCCTTGAGTGCCTCGTCCAATGCCGCCCGGTGCAGGTCGTGGAACCGGCCCCTAAGGTCCGTCCCCTCTAACCGGTCGTGGTGGACGCAATAGGTGTTCGTCGTCGCCAGCGATGCTCCGGCGGCGAAATAAACGGCGTGCAGGGCCGACACCATGCCGGGATGATCGACCATGACTTGGGTCGACCAGAGGTTGGTCGGCGCGTCGCCCGAGCGGCGCACGAGTTCTTGGCCCAGCCCGCCATCCAGCAGCACGATTTCGGTCATCTGTCTTGCCCTTCACTTTGCAATAACAACTCCGGGGGGAGCCGAAGGCGGGGGGCAGCGCCCCCTTACGCCCGTATCCGTTCATTCGCTGCATCCCAGAGGGGTTCATCCGCCTGCACCGTCGCGGCGAAGCGCTGGCCGAAAATCTCGACCGCGACGCCCGTGCCCGGCACGTTCAGATCGGGGCGGATCATGCCCAGCGCCACCGACTTGCCGACCCGGTAGCCCCATGCGCCGCTGGTGGTTTCCCCCACGACCGCGCCGTCGTGCCAGATCGTCGACATATAGGGGGCATCCCAGTCACCGGGGGCGTCCAGCGTCAGGGTGACGAATGATTTCGCCACGCCGCGCTGCTTTTCGGCCAGCAGCGCCGCCTTGCCCGGAAAATCCTGCGGCTTGTCGAATTTGATAAAGCGGTCGAGGCCCCCTTCAAGCAGCGAATAATCGGTGGACAGGTCGCCCTTCCACGCCCGATACCCCTTTTCGATGCGCAAGGAGTTCAGCGCCCACATGCCAAAGGGTTTCAGCCCCAACGGTGTGCCTGCCGCCATGACGGCATCGTAGACCGCGCCGGTGTCGGCGACCTTGGAATGGATTTCCCAACCGAGTTCCCCGGCGAAGGATACCCGCACCAGTTGCACCCAGATGCCGCCAATCTGCGCCGATTGATGCGTCAGCCAGCCTGCCGTCAGGTCGGCGTCGCTGACCGCCGCGAGGATGTCCCGCGCCTTTGGCCCGGTCAGGATCTGACAAGCAAAATCGCGGGTGACATCGGACAAGGTGAAGCCGGCGTCGGCGGGCATGTAGCGTTTCAGCCATTCGTGGTCGTGCCATTGCGCCACGGCAGCAGTGATGAGGAAAAAGAAATCGTCGTCCAGCCGCATCGCTGACATTTCGGTGACGATCCGGCCCCGGTCGTCGGCCATATACAGCAGCCCGATCCGCCCGACCTTGGGGATGCCGCCAGTGCAGAGACCGCGCAGGAATTC
>JBBSBK010000170.1:0-3796 GCA_038251315.1 Rhodobacterales bacterium
AGCGCGCAGCGGTGCCAGGCGACCGGGACTGAGGGCGACCAGCGCCACCGCCAAAGCAAAAAAAACCGCGACAAGACCCAGCGCCACCGCCGTCATGGCGCGGCGGACCCTTCTGTTCGGTGGGAGGCCAGCATGATCCACACGTCACTCTCCGTTAAGGAGCAGGTCGGATTCCATTTTATCCAGCGCCGCGCGGTCGAGAAGCCGTCCGCCGACGATCACCGCCTGAGGTTTGCGCAACGGAGCCAGGCTTTCCAAAGGGTTGGCGTCCAGCAGCACGAGATCGGCCCGACGGCCGGGCGCTATAGTGCCGTCCTGATCGGCAAGGCCGAAGAACCGCGGTGGGGCGACGGTGGCGGTATACAGCGCTTCGCGCGCGGTCAGGCCGATGGCGACATAAAGGTCCAACTCGTCCAGCAGGGAAAAGCCATGGAACAGGTAGGGGTTGGCAAAGGATGCGTCGGTCGAGGCCAGGATCGGCACACCCGCCCGATAGGTCATCAGGAATGTGCGGCGGCTCAGTGCGATGGTTTCATTGGCCAGATCGCGGACCTCGTCGGTCATCGCGTCCAGCCGGAAATCGGGGCGGGTCCAGGCATCGCGAACCTCTGCGGGGATCATGCGCATCCGTGGGGCATCGGGGGCGGGCCGGACGCCGATATAAAAATCGGCGACGACGAGTGTCGGGCTGACATGCATGCCCGACGCCGCCATGCGTGCCAGAACATCACGGCACAGGGCCTCGTCCCAGGTTTCCAGCACGATCCGGTTGCGGGCCGCCATGATCGCAAAGATATGCGCGCGATCCACCCCCTCGGACATGGCGCGGCGCAGGTCGTCCAGCATCTGCGTCTCGGCAGTCGAACAGGCCATGGGAATGCGCCCAAAATGCTCCATCCCGTCCTGACCTGCGCCGATGGCCGTGCCAAGCGCAACCTGTTCCGGGATGTGGCCGACCAGAGGCAAACCCTGCGCGTGGGCGGCCTCGGCCAGCGCCAGATAGGTCGGCTCGTCCAGCATCGAATAGGTCTTGACCGCCGCCCAACCCTCAGACGCGATGCGGGTGACAACCGCGCGTGCCTGATCCGGCGTGTCTGCCAGGAACATGCCCGGCCAGGATCCCGGCTGGGCATCGACCCAAGCCCCCGACAGGATCAGTCTTGGCCCCAAGACGTCGCCCGCTGCGATCCGTGATTGAAGTGCGAGTTGATCGGCGATGGGCCACATCGCGCCCATGTCGCGGATGCCGGTGATCCCGTTGATCAGATAAAGCGGCAGCGCGCTGTCGGGCTCGGTCGGGGAGGAGAAAATATGGATATGACTGTCCCAAAGACCAGAGATCAGGTATTGGCCGTTTGCATCGTAGCGGGTGACGTCATCGCCCGGCGTGGCGATGACGGTTCCCACCTCGGCAATCATTCCGTCGCGGATCAGGACTGATTGTCCTGCCGATAAAGTTCCCGCTTCGACATCGACGATCACCACGTCGGTGATCAACAGTGAAGTCTCGGCATGAGCCGATGACCCGCTGATCAAACATGCTGCAAGCGCAAGAAAGCAAAGCAAAGATGCCTTCGACGTACCGTGACTGTCAGGATTGAATCTCGCACGCCTCGCTATGCGCGTTGGTCGGGCGGCGATGTCGGGCTGATCTTCGGTAGAGCGAGTGATCTTCCTCGAGGTGATGGGCGCAAATGGCATCAAATAGCCCTTTCTATTGCAAAACGTCGGAGGATGGCTGTCGGACAAAGGAAGTAACCGCGTCCGCAATGTCGTCGTCATGGCCCAGCCAGATATGCCCGCCCGTGGGATAGACCGTCAGCCGGGCACCCGGAATGCGCGCGGCCAGCAGGCGGGCGGTGGCTGCGGTGCCGAACAGGTCGTCTTCACAGGACAGGATCAGAGTTGGTGCGGCAATCTGGTCATAGGCAATGGGCGACGGCGATCCCGCCCAAACGGCATCGTTGCGCAAGCCAAGGGACTTGCGGACAACGGGAAAAATCTGCGCAAGGACCGCCTCGGCGCGCTGGCGTTCCTTCGCAGAAACCATGCCTAACAGGGCCGGGTCGGTGGCAAGCAGTGTCTTGATCATCTGGCTAGGTGCCAGGCGCGACAGCGCCCAGAACGACGCGTCCGAACCCAAAGCGGCATTCACCGCCAGCTTTTGCAATACTGTGAACTCCACGGGGTCGCGGTTGGTAAGATTGGCGGCGGGAACCAAAAACCCCAGATGCGAACAGCGATCCGGGTGGCGCAGGGCAAACTCGGCAGCCATCAGGGCCCCGGCCGATCCGCCGACCACTGGCAGCCGGTCGATGCCCAATTGATCCAGCAGCTCAACAAGAACATCGGCCTGATGCGCAGGCCAGGCATCCTTCGGGAAGGCGCTGCGCAGATAGCCAAACCGCGACGGTGCCACGATGCGAAAGCCACGCTCGCGCAAGGCGGCAACGAACAGCAGCCCCTGATCGAACCCGCCGCCAGTGCCGTGGATCATCATGAGAGGCGGGCCGTCGCCAGCCTCGGCGAATTCCAGAACCCCTGCGCTAGTGTCGATCACCGTGCTTTGACCAAAAAGCCGCGTGTCCGCCTGCGCGCGCGCCTCATGGAACCCGCCAAGCGCATAGCTGCCCCCGGCGACGACAAGACCGCCCAGCCCCACCAGAAAGGCGCGTCGGGTGCTCACCTTCCTTCCTCCAAGATTACGCTATGTGCCGAGGCAGCTGTGAGCGCAACAATTGTGAGGCCATAGGCTACGATCAGAAAGGGCCGGTTCGCGGCATTGTAAGAGGCGAAAATCGTAAGGAATTCGTCGATGGTGAACGGACAGTTCATATGATCACCTCACCGACCGGACGTCGGGCGGAAAACGGCAGCGCTGGGCCGCGACCAAAGCGCATCACCAGATCCGGTCTGCGCCCCGGCATTCCAATCAGGGTGGCCAGGTCCGGGCGTAGGCTTGCCACTTCGACTGGCTGGTTCAGGAACGCATGTTTCAAACCCATCGCAGTGGCCTTCAGCGCAAAACGTTGGCATGCACGCCCGACCTGCACCCAACTTGCCGCATTGTCCTCGGCACCCACGAAGACCGCCAATCCGGCAGAGGATGCGATCTTGGCGGCCGTGTCTTTGTTATCTGTTTCCGCAGTAAAGACCCAGTCCAGCACCATCGGCCCCAACCAGTCGGGCATCGTCGGGTTACCTGAGGTGGCACCGAACAACCCGTCACCGGTGGCCGCCGCGCGGCGCGGGCTGAATCGCATCCAGTGTTTCAGCTCGGTCATGAAAGCGGGGTCAGCCAACTGCGCAGTGTTGCCAACGGCAATGAGATCAGCGAGTTGGCCCATCTGCAGCCGGTCCGTGATGAGTATCAGATCAACACCCGGAACACGCGCAGCAACGGCCAGACTGCCGAGGTCAGCGGGATTCAGGACCGATCCATCGAACACCCCTCGCGTCGATTGTCGCAGCGGGATAGCGTCCGAAAGATCGGTATCCGTGGTGGCCCCAGTGGTGCGGGCGAAGCTGATCTCGCCATTTGTAGGGTCAAATTTCACCTCGCCGGGCATCCCACGCGACGCAGCTGCAACGGCAAGATTCTCGGCTGCGCAGCCCAGACTGATGAGCATATGATGATCGTCGGGGTCCACCACAGGCGTGGCGCGCGCGCGATCAGGCAAGATGTCGATCCTCTCGTCCTCCAACCGGAATTGCCATGCTTGGGTATTGTGGCTGTTGGCCGCCAGTGTGGCAAAGCGGATCAGATCACGCACATCCGGGTTGGCGGGCAATGGCC
>JBBSBK010000171.1:0-3734 GCA_038251315.1 Rhodobacterales bacterium
GCGACCGACGAAGCACAAAAGGTCATCGACGCCGCAGTGCAACTGCACGGCGGTGACGGTGTGCGGTCCGGCGTAACGGTCGAACGGCTCTATCGCGAAATCCGGGCGCTGCGCATCTACGAAGGTGCCTCGGACGTCCAAAAGATCATCATCGCGCGGCAGACCCTCGACGCCGCAGCCATCCCCGACTGAACACGCGGGCTCGTATCCCCAGCCCCCTGGAACACGGAGTTTGTCAGGCCATGCAATCGCGATCAATCGATGATCTTCTGGGCCCCTCGGCGCATGTCGACACCTTCACCCGTGACAATCTTCCGCCGCCAGACCAATGGCCTGATTTCCTGCTGGATGGCTTCGATTATCCCGAACGGATCAACGTCGGGGTGGAACTGACCGACGCAATGGTTGCACGCGGCATGGGTGACCGGACCGCGCTGATCGGCAACGGTCGCCGTCGCACCTACAAGGAACTGGCAGACTGGACCAACCGTCTGGCGCACGCCATGGTCGACGATCTGGGCATCGAGCCGGGCAACCGTGTGCTGATCCGGTCGGCCAACAATCCTGCGATGGTCGCCTGCTGGTTGGCCGCCACCAAAGCGGGTGCCGTGGTCATCAATTCGATGCCGCAGTTGCGCGCCCGAGAACTGGGCCAGATCGTCGACAAGGCCGAGGTCAAATTCGCCCTCTGCGATACGCGGCTGATGGATGAAATGGCAATCTGTGCCAAAACCAGTAGGTTCCTGAAAAAAGTCGTGGGCTTCGACGGCACCTCGAACCACGACGCCGAGCTTGACCGGCTGGCGCTGGAAAAATCCGTGCAGTTCGAGGCCGTGCCCACAGGACGCGACGACGTGGCGCTGCTGGGCTTCACCTCTGGCACCACGGGGCCGGCGAAAGCCACGATGCATTTTCACCGTGACATCCTGATCATCGCCGACGGCTATGCCCGCGAGGTTCTGCAGGTCAGCCCGGATGACATCTTTGTCGGGTCGCCGCCGCTTGCTTTCACCTTCGGGCTGGGCGGGCTGGCGGTATTTCCACTGCGTTTCGGCGCGGCGGCGACCCTGCTTGAAAACGCGTCCCCGCCGAACATGATCGAGATCATTCAGAAGTATCGTGCCACCGTGTCGTTCACCGCCCCCACCGCCTATCGCATCATGTTGCGGGCGATGGAGGACGGCGCCGATCTGTCGTCCTTGCGGGCGGCCATATCGGCGGGCGAAACCCTGCCCGCCCCGGTTTACACCGAATGGATGGAAAAGACCGGCAAGCCGATGCTGGACGGGATCGGCGCGACCGAGATGCTGCATATCTTCATCACGAACCGCTTTGACGATCACCGCCCGGCCTGTACCGGGAAACCCGTGACAGGATACGAGGCGCGGGTGCTGAACGATGATAATACCGAAGCGCCGCGCGGTACCGTCGGGCGGCTGGCCGTTCGCGGTCCCACCGGGTGCCGCTATCTGGCCGATGACCGGCAGGGCGACTATGTTCACGACGGCTGGAACGTGACCGGCGATGCATTTTCCATGGACGATGACGGCTATCTGCACTTTGCCGCGCGCAACGACGACATGATCATTTCGTCTGGTTACAATATCGCCGGACCCGAAGTCGAAGCCGTGCTTCTGGCGCATCCGGCGGTGGCCGAATGTGCCGTGGTGGGTCAACCCGACGCGGATCGCGGACATATCGTGGCGGCGCATGTGGTGCTGGCCGCGGGTCAGGCGGGCGACGCCGCACTGGTCAAGGCCTTGCAGGAACATGTGAAAGCAGCGATTGCGCCCTACAAATATCCGCGCGCCGTGCACTTCGTCACCGCATTGCCCAAGACCGAAACCGGAAAGATCCAGCGGTTCCGCCTGAAACATTAGATTACTGCGCGGCGGTGCTCCTTCAGTAGATTTCAAACAGACCGGCAGCACCCTGACCGCCGCCGATGCACATCGTGACGACACCGAGCCTGGCCCCGCGCCGGTGCCCCTCGATCAGCAAATGACCGGTCATCCGCGCGCCGGTCATGCCGAAGGGATGGCCGAGCGCGATAGACCCGCCATTCACGTTCAACTTGTCGTTGGCGATGCCCAGATGATCGCGGCAATAGAGCAGCTGGCTGGCGAAAGCCTCGTTCAACTCCCACAGGTCGATATCGTCCACGGTCAGGCCTGCGCGTTCGAGCAGACGCGGTACGGCGTAGATCGGGCCAATGCCCATTTCCTCCGGCGCACAACCTGCGACGGCGAAGCCACGGAAGGCGCCGAGCGGGGTCAGGCCCGCGCGCTCTGCCTCTTGCGCGTCCATCATGACCAGAGAGGCCGCACCATCGGAGAGTTGCGAGGCATTGCCGGCGGTGATGAACTGATCCGCACCACGCACCGGCGCCAGGCCTTGCAGACCCTCCAGCGTGGTCGAGGGGCGGTTGCATTCGTCCTGTGTGACGGTGATTTCCTGCTTCGAAGTTTCCTTCGTCGCCTTGTCCGTCACCTGCATGGTCACCGTGATCGGCACAATTTCGTCATCAAAACGGCCCGCCTCCTGCGCGGCGGCAGTGCGCTGCTGGCTTTGCAGGCTGAGCGCATCCTGCGCCGCGCGGCTGATGCCATAACGCGCGGCGACGATATCCGCCGTCTCGACCATCGGCATGTAAAGCTCCGGTTTGTTCTCGAGGATCCACGCATCGCGGGAGTCGCGGACCGGCGGCTGCACCAACGAAATGCTCTCGACCCCTCCCACCAGAACGGCCCTTGCGCCTTCCTGAGCGATCATGTGGCCGCCCATGGCGACAGCCTGCAAGCCGCTGGCACAAAACCGATTTACCGTCGTGCCAGCGATGCTGACGGGCAGCCCGGCGCGGATCACCGCCTGCCGGGCGATATTGCCGCCGGTGACATATTCCGGATAGCCGGTGCCCCAGATGCTGTCTTCGATCAGCGCAGGGTCGATGCCCGCACGTTCGACGGCATGGCGGGCGACGTGGCCCGCCAAGGTCGCGCCGTGGGTCATGTTGAAGGCGCCGCGCCCGGCCTTGCCGATTGCGGTGCGGGCGACAGAGATGATGACGGGGCGTGGCATGGGCAGTCCTTTCAGCGGTTCAGACTGGCAAAGTCTTGACCTTCCGCGACCAGTCGTTCGAGCAGTGGTGCAGGTGTCCAGAAATGGTCGTCGGTTTTCGCAAATTCAAGAATGTCCGACAGGATCGCGTCCAATCCGACGGTATCGGCATAGTGCAGCGGCCCGCCACGGAACCGGGGAAAGCCATAGCCCGCCAGAAATACCACATCGACGTCGGAGGGGCGTTGCGCGATACCCTCCGCGACCACGCGCGATGCTTCGTTCACCATCGCGGCCATGGTGCGCCGCACGATTTCACCCGGCGCAAAGTCGCGCGGGGTCAGGCCCAGATCGGCGCGGGACTTGGCGATGATCGCGGTCACGGCATCGTCGGGACGGCCCTTGGGGTTCTCCGCATCGTAGATATAGTAGCCGTGCCCGGCCTTCTGCCCCAGCCGACCCGCGTGAAACAGCGCATCCGCAAAGACAGGCGACCGGTCACGGAGATGGGCGCCTGAGGCTTTGCGCTGGCGGGTCATGTAACCGATATCGAGGCCTGCAAGGTCGGACACCTGATACGGCCCCATCGCAAAGCCGAAATCGACCAGCGCGCGGTCCACCGCGTAGGGGCTGGCACCGTCCAGCACCATGTGATCGACCGCCGTGCGATAATGCGA
>JBBSBK010000172.1:0-3424 GCA_038251315.1 Rhodobacterales bacterium
ATACCGCGCCACCGATTTCAAGTTTCCGGGCAAGGGCAAGCTGACGATCAAGTTCACCGGCGAGGATGGCACGGTGATCGAACACGAGGTGTTCGATGCGCCCGGTTCGGGTGTCACGATGGCGATGTACAACCTTGACGCATCCATCCTCGATTTCGCCCGCGCCTCGCTGAACTATGGCCTCAACCTTGGGTGGCCGGTGTATCTGTCGACCAAGAACACGATCCTCAAGCAATATGACGGGCGGTTTCTGGAGCTATTCCAGAAGGTTTACGAGGAAGAATTCGAGGCCGAGTTCAAGAAAAAGGGCATCCACTACGAACATCGCCTGATCGACGACATGGTCGCCTGCGCGATGAAATGGAACGGCGGTTATGTCTGGGCCTGCAAGAACTACGACGGCGATGTGCAGTCGGATACCGTCGCCCAAGGGTTCGGGTCGCTGGGCCTGATGACGTCGGTCCTGATGACCCCGGACGGCCAGACGGTCGAGGCCGAGGCGGCGCATGGCACCGTCACGCGCCACTATCGCCAGCATCAAAAGGGCGAGGCGACCAGCACCAATTCGATCGCGTCGATCTACGCGTGGACGGGTGGTCTGGCCCACCGGGCCAAGCTGGACGACAACGCCGAACTGGCCCAATTCGCGCAGACTCTGAACAAGGTGACAGTGGACACGGTCGAGTCCGGTTTCATGACGAAGGATCTTGCGCTCCTCGTCGGCCCGAACCAGAAGTGGCTTACCACCGAAGGGTTTTTGGCCAAAGTCGACGAGAACCTGACCAAGGCGATGTGAGATCCGCACAATACGCGGCATTGGGGGCGGTTGTCATCGGACACCGCCCCTTTTTGTTGGCGAAATTGCAATCAAAAAAAATGGAACCGATTGGCATCACGCCGAGTTGATCCGGTGGAAATGCGGGGACTGTGCCCGCATCACACGCTAAGGGAAAATTTCCATGAGTGGTATCATTTATCTTGTCGGCCTCGTCGTCGTCGTTCTCGCGGTTCTGTCGCTTCTCGGGTTGTCCTGATATGGAGCCGCAAGCAGAGGCACGGGTGGCAGCCAGCGCCCCCGTTCATTCGCATGACGGTTCCTATGCGGATTGGCCCGCAATCTTTGCAGGCGGCACGGTTGCCGTTGGCATAGGTCTGGTCTTTGCGTCATTTGGTGCCGCACTCGGCCTGTCTGCCCTGTCTGCACAAGTTGGCGAAGGCAGCAGCCTGTGGGCCATGATTCTTACTGGACTCTGGGCCGTTATCACCCTTGTCGCCTCGTATGGCGCGGGTGGTTACATCGCCGGACGCCTGCGGCGGCGGCTGGATGGTGCGACTGCTGATGAAGTATCGGCGCGCGACGCGATGCACGGCATCGTCGTGTGGGGCCTTGGCGTGATTGTCAGTTTCTGGATCATCAGCGGTGCCATCGGTTCGGCAGCCAATACAGCCGGGGCGCTGGCTTCGGGAGCGGCCGATGTGGCAACAACTGCAGCGCAGGGTGTCGGCAGCGCAGTCAGCGCCGTTGCTTCCGGTGCGACCGATGCGGTGCAGGCCAGCGGGATAGACCTGTCGTCGTTCAATCCGATCGACGCGATCAATAACCGGCTTTTGCGCGGAACCGGCGAAAGCATCGACCCGAACCTGTCCATTTCGCCCGCTGCGCGTGACGTCATGGTCGAAGTTGCCCGGACCGGCGAATTGCCCGACAACAGCCGTGCCATTCTGGTCGATGAAATCACCGCCAATTCGACGTTGAGCGAGGCGCAGGTCAATACCCGTATCGATCAGGCCATGACCGAAGTGATGCAGTTGCGCGATCAGGCCGCCGACGCCGTGAACGAAGCGCAACAGGCGCTGGACGATGCCGCAGACGTCGCTCGTGACGCCGCCGATGCGGTGCGCCGTGCGACTGTGCTGACAGGGTTCATCCTTGCCGCAGCGTTCCTGATTGCCGGGGCAAGTGCGATGATCGCTGCAGGGATCGGTGGCCGTCATCGCGACGAAGGCCGGATGTTCGCGGGTTTCCGCAGCTACTGAACCTCCAATATCACAAGCTTGGAACGGGGCGTCGATTGGCGCCCCGTTTTGCATGTGCGTTCGGGCCCGGGGCGCCACGTCTGCTCTGGTCATTCAAGGCAAGGCAGGCTATGGGCCGCGCAACTCCTGATAAGGCTAGAGACATGGACATCCGCAATATCGCGATCATCGCGCACGTTGACCACGGCAAGACGACCCTTGTGGACGAATTGCTGAAACAATCCGGCGCGTTCCGCGAAAATCAGGCGGTCAACGAACGGGCGATGGACAGCAACGATATCGAGCGCGAACGCGGTATCACGATCCTTGCCAAATGCACGTCAGTCGAATGGAAGGGCAAGCGGATCAACATCGTCGACACCCCCGGCCATGCCGATTTCGGTGGCGAGGTGGAGCGTATCCTGTCGATGGTCGATGGGGTCGTCCTGCTGGTCGATGCCGCCGAAGGGCCGATGCCACAGACCAAATTCGTGACCTCCAAGGCGCTGGCGCTGGGTCTGCGCCCGATCCTGGTGCTCAACAAGGTCGACAAGCATGACGCCGAACCCGACCGCGCCCTGAACGAATGTTTCGATCTGTTTGCCAACCTTGGCGCCGACGAGAACCAGTTGGATTTCCCGCATCTTTACGCCTCGGGACGGTCCGGGTGGTGCGACACGACGCTGGATGGTCCGCGCAAGAACCTTGACGCATTGTTCGATCTGGTACTGGAACATGTCCCTGCCCCGGCACAGATCGCCGCCCGTGGCGAACCCTTCCGGATGCTGGCGACGACGCTGTCTGCCGACCCGTTTATCGGCCGCATCCTGACCGGCCGGGTCGAGGCGGGCACGCTGCGGGCCGGTGAAACGGTCAAGGCGCTGTCGCGCAATGGCGACAAGCTGGAACAGTTCCGGGTGTCGAAAATCCTTGCCTTTCGCGGCCTGTCGCAATCGGCCATCGACGTGGCCGAGGCGGGCGATATCGTGACTCTTGCCGGCATGTCCAAGGCGACCGTTGCCGACACGATCTGCGATCTGTCCGTTGACACGGCCCTTCCGGCGCAACCTATCGATCCACCGACGATCACTGTGACGTTCGGAATCAACGATTCTCCGCTTGCCGGGCGTGACGGCAAGAAGGTGCAAAGCCGTGTGATCCGCGAACGCCTGATGCGCGAATCCGAGGTGAACGTGGCGATCAAGGTTGCCGACACGCCTACGGGCGATGCGTTCGAGGTGTCGGGACGCGGCGAATTGCAGATGGGCGTGCTGATCGAAAACATGCGTCGCGAAGGGTTCGAACTGTCGGTGTCACGCCCGCAGGTCATTTTCAAGACGATCGACGGCGTGCGGATGGAACCGATCGAAGAGGCGACCATCGACGTGGATGACGAATACACCGGCTC
>JBBSBK010000173.1:0-3374 GCA_038251315.1 Rhodobacterales bacterium
AACCTCGGCGTCTATTCCGCCCGCTTCTACGAAGGGCGCGCGGTGCAGGGGCATCTGGCCGGGCTGATGACGGAATCTAACCTGATCGGCTATATCGGATCGTTCCCGATCCCCGAAGTCATTCGTGGCATGAATTCGGCCTTCATCCACGCCCGCAAGGTCAACCCGGACGTCCAGTTCAAGATCGTCTGGGCCTACACGTGGTTCGATCCCGCGAAAGAGGCTGAAGCGGCCAAGGTGCTGATCGAACAGGGTTGCGACGTGATTCTGCAGCACACCGATTCGACAGCACCGCAGGCCGCCGCGCAGGCCGCCGGGAACGTCTATACCTTCGGTCAGGCGTCGGACATGGCGGAATTCGCGCCGAAACCGCGGATCAGTTCGATCATCGACAACTGGGCGCCCTACTACATTGCCCGGACCCAAGCCGTCATCGACGGGACATGGGAAAGCGACAACACTTGGGACGGCATCGGTGCCGGCATGGTCGAGATCGGCGAGATTTCCGACGCAGTTCCGGCCGAAATCAAGGCATCGGCCGAGGCGCTGCGCGACAGCATCGCTGACGGGTCTTATCACCCCTTTACCGGCCCGCTGAACAAGCAGGACGGATCGGCATGGCTGGCCGAGGGTGAGATCGCGGACGACGCCACGCTGGCGGGTCTGAATTTCTACGTTGAAGGGATCGACGGCGACATCCCGAGCTGATCCGCCCGGTCTGGCACGACAAAGGGGCCCGCCGAAACCGGCGGGCCCCTTTTTTTTCATCTCGCCCGATCAGGCCTTGAGGAACGGCATGGCCGCTGCCAGCACATCCTCTTTGGACATCGGTTCGTCGAACGCGCCGTCCCATGCCGGTTTGCCGCCGATCCGGCGGACTTCGGCGGCGTGACGCGCCTCGACCGAATGGATCTGCAACGCGGCCGTCAGGATATCGTCGTTGGCCATCAGGTTGGTCGCCTGACCCTTGTAGGCGGCGACGCCCAGATCCTCGAACGTCTGCGACAACGTCAGGAACGTGTCGAAGTTCGAGAACACGTCTGGATATTTGCCACCGGCGGTAAAGTCGGCTTCGGGTCGTGCGACGGCGGCACTGCCCAGCACGCTTTCGAGAAACGCGACGTGATGCGCCTCGTGCAGACCGATGTGGTTGAATACACCCAAGTATTCCGCCGGAATCAGACCATCGGTGCCCAGACCTGTCCGATAGTACGCATCTTCGATGTGTTCCAGCGTCAGGGCAAAGTTGAGGGTGTCCATGATCTCTTGCGGCAGACCTTGGGCAAAGACTTCGGACGCCGTGGCGGCAAGGATCAGCGGAGCCGAAGCCAGCGCGCCAAGGGCGACGGTTGACCGCGCAAACAGGTCACGACGCGAAAGCAGCCGGGACTGGATGTCAGGGTCGATCCCGCCAAGGATCGTTTCAGTGTTCAGGGTTTTCATGGTGTTCATCCTCTCACAGGCCATCAGCGTTGATCGCGGTCTTGACGAACGGGCCGGCAGCCGCCAGCACGTCCGCCGGGGGTAAGGCCCGGTCGAGACCGTTGTCATCGACGACATCGGGTCCGGCAAAGGACACGCTCAGCGGGTTCAGCAGATCGCGGATCGTGGCAGCATGACGTCCCTCGACCGATACGATTTTGCCAGCAGCGACCAGATAGTCGGGCGTCGTGAGAAGTTTGCCAGCACCGTTGTAGGCGGCGACTCCCAAATCCTCGAACGTCACGGCAGTGGTAAGGACCGCATCGCGGCTGGTGAAATCGACGGCCGAGAAGTCGACCTCGAGATCGCCGATCGCTTTGTCGGCCAATGCCGTCTTCAGGAAGTCGGCATGCGCAATCTCGTGGTCGCGGATATCGGTCAGTATTGTCTTTTCTTCTGCCGACATATCGGCATAGGGGGCTTCGATAACCTTTTTGTAGAACGCAGCCTCAAGCTGTTCCAATGCATAGGCATAGTTCAGAACGCCAACGTCGCCGTCACCCAGCGTCGCCGTCATTTCCTGCGCCATGCCGAAATTCGGCAAGCTGCCGAATACTGCGGCACCAGCAATGCCCGCTGCCGTCCATGTGACCACGTTCCGGCGCGAAGGTCGTGCGCTGGTCTGGTCGGACAGACTTTTCGTTATGTTTGTCATCGTAACCTCGATCCAAATAACTATTAACCGCTTCCTCCCGCGGACTACTGGCTGAACGACCTGCAAACATCGATTGTTCCATCACGCTTTCGTCGGCATATCTTTTTCCCGACGCGACATCTTGTCCTTTGGCAGGATCACCGCCACGGTTGCACCATGACCAAACCGAACAATCACCCTGCATCACCGTCCCTTGCCTATGGCGCATTGCAGTGGGGTGGGGCCGCCGATGCCACCGCCGCCCGTGCGATGTATGATGCCTGCCGCGCCGCCGGGATCAGCCATTTCGACACCGCCGTGGGTTATGCCGACGGGGCCTCGGCAACGCTTCTGGGGCAGTTCGCTGCCGCCGACCACGCCAGCCTGACCATCGCCACCAAGGTCGGCTTTGACGGTGGCTGTAGTGCGGTCAATATCGCGACGCAGTTCGATCTGTGCCGCCAGCAATTGCAGATGGACCGGATCGATCTGCTGTATCTGCACCGTTGGGACGCCGACACGCCGCTGGAAGAGACGTTCACGGCAGTGGCTGCCCTTCAGCAATCGGGCGCAATCGGCCAGATCGGCATATCCAACTACGCTGCGTGGCAGGTGATGAAGGCGCAGGCCGTTTGCGCGACCCTCGGTACCCGGATCGACGCGATCCAACCGATGTACAACCTCGTCAAACGGCAGGCCGAGGTCGAATTGCTGCCGATGGCCGTTGATCAGGGGCTGGCGATCTATCCCTATTCCCCGCTGGGTGGCGGGCTGCTCACCGGCAAGTATGCGCAGGGCGGCACCGGGCGGCTGGACGACAATCTGATGTATGCCAAACGCTATGGACAGGCGCAGATGCATGACACCGCATCGGCCCTGGCCGGGCTGGCCGCCGATCTTGGGAGCCACCCCGCGACACTTGCTGTCGCTTGGGTGATGGCGCATTCCGCCACCCCTGTGCCGCTGATTTCGGCGCGGTCGCTGGCGCAGCTCGCACCGTCACTGGCGGCGGCAAATTTCGCCATGACCCCCGACCTTTACGCACGGATCGCCGCCCTGTCCCCGACCCCAGCCCCCGCCACCGACCGCAGCGAAGAAGCATGAGCGACATCATCGTCATCGGCGGCGGCATCGCCGGGATCTCTGCCGCCGCCCGACTCTCGCATCTGGGCCGCGTCACCGTGCTGGAGCGCGAAAGCGCCTTGGGCTATCATGCCTCGGGCCGCTCTGCCGCGCTGTTCGAACAAAGCTATGGCAA
>JBBSBK010000174.1:0-3320 GCA_038251315.1 Rhodobacterales bacterium
AGGCGTCGAGGGCACTATTTTTATCCATATATCTGGAAATATAGATATATTAGGAGCCTGTCAAGTTGCGGATGGCACATGGCCTACACGGGACCGAGATAGCCGCGTCATCGTCGCCAGATAGGTTTCCGTCCAATGGGCGACGTCATTCAGCATGACGTCTTTGACGAGTTCCGCATGACGTTCGCGCCGTTCATCCGTCGGCATGGCCAGAGCTTGCTTCAGTGCTGCGGCCATCGCGTCGATATCGTAGGGATTGACGACAAGTGCTGCTTCCATCTGTTCTACGGCGCCGGCGAACTGCGACAGGATCAGCACGCCGGGGTCGTCAGGTGTCTGCGCCACAACATATTCCTTTGCGACCAAATTCATGCCGTCACAGAACGGCGTGACGAAGCCGACATCTGCCGCCCGATAAAGCGATGCCAGTGTATCGCGGGGGATGGCGCGGTGGATATAGCGGATTGGCGTCCAGTCGAGGTCGGAATGCAGCCCGTTCACTTCCCCCGAGATCCGCTCAAGGTCGCGGCGGATATTCTGGTAGGCGGCGACCTCCTCTCGGGTCGGTGGCGCGATCTGCAAGAGAGAGGCGCGCGGGTCGGCGTCGCTGCGCGCTTCAAGATAGGCGCCGAAGGCCCGCATCCGGTTGTCCAACCCCTTTGAATAGTCCAGCCGGTCGACGCCGATCACCAGCCTTTCATCATCTGCGAGATTCAGGATGCTGCGACCGTTTCGCAGGTCCGCCATGGCTGCGAATGCGGCCGCATCGATCCCGATGGGAAAGCTGCGCACTTCAAACCGGCGGCCGTTAAATTGCAGCGACCCGTCTTGCAACTGCTCTGCCCCTTCGATGCTGCGATACATTTCGAGTGCAGCGGCGACATCGCGCTGGGTCTGCAGACCCACCAGATCGAAACTGCCGATCCACTCCGGAAAAAGATCGTGTTCGGGCAACGCCAGCAGGTCATGAACCGCCGGGAAGGGGATATGATGGAAATACCCGAGCGTTGCCGTCACGCCTTCGGATCGCAGGCAGGCGGCGAGAGGCAGGAAGTGGTAATCGTGAATCCAGACCTGATCGTTGGGTCGCAGTTCCGACGCCATCATACGGGCCAAACGTCTGTTCAAGCCAAGGTAGGTTTCGAAATCGCCAGCATGGAGTGACATCAGATCCGCACGGCGATGGCATAGCGGCCAAAGCACAGAATTTGCGTAACCCAAATAGTATCCCTCGTGTTCGGCTTGGGTCAGATCGAATATGCGAAGGGCATAGCCGTCTCCCGGGACGGTCCGAAAGCCGCCATCCGGCGTCTCTGCGATCTCGCCCGACGTGCCATACCAAAGACCGCCGCGGTCGGTCAGGCAGTCATGCAGGGCAACGACCAGCCCGCCAGACGGCGGGCCATCCGATGGGACGCGGTTCGAGACGATGATACAGCGGCCGGTCAAACGGCACCTTCCTTGTCCTGCGCCCAATGCGCCAGCACTGCGATCACAGCAGCGGGGTCGGGCAATCGGTGCATCGCGCATGTGTTCCCTGCGCCGACCCTGACGGACACGCCACCACGGTCATTCGCAACCGCCATCGCTTCCTCGTCGGTGGTGTCGTCACCGACCACGACCGGACGAATGTGACCCGGTTGCGACGCCATGACCTGTGTCACTGCGTCGGCCTTGCTGACGTCCGACGGTCTGATCTCAAACGCCATTTTCGACGCATGCAGCGCCATGCCATCTGCGGCGTCCGCAATGCGTCCCGCAGCCTCATGTGCCGCATCTTCGGCCTGCGGTGCGCCGCGATAGTGAAAGACGGCGCCTGTGTCCTTGGTCTCCAACGTCAGACCTTCGATCGACCCGACAGCTTGGCGCGCGGCGTCTTGCACCTGCGTCACGACATGACTGCCGACAAGACGATGCCTTTCGAGGCGACCGTCACGCCAGGACTCTGCCCCGTGGGCACCGAACATGTCGCCCCGATACAGGGGCAGAAAGCGTTTCAGCGTGGACACTTCGCGACCCGACACGATGAAAAGCCGCCCCTCGACCCTATGATGCAATCGGGTCAGAAGTCCATGCAGACCAGACGGGACATGGATGCCGTCAGGCGTCGCGGCCAGTTCGACCAGCGTGCCGTCGAAGTCGAGGAAGATGCACAGATTGCGCGGTTTCAGACTTCTTAGGTGCAGGTCATCAGAGGTCATTCTGCTGCCAAACTGCGGGCGACCTGGGCTGCACGTGCATTCGCCGCCGCCAGAAGACCATTATGCGACCCGCAATCGAACCGTGTGCCAGAAAAACGGCGACCCGAAAGGCCGATCCGTCCCGCATCCGCCGCAATTGCATCAGTCAGCTGATATTCACCGCCCGCACCGGGCGACAGGTTGCGAAGCGTGTCGAAAATGCACGGATCGAGGATGTAACGCCCCACCGCTGCCAAACGGGACGGGGCATCCGCAACGGCGGGTTTTTCTACTAAAGTGTCGGCGCGAACCAGATTCCCAACCGTTTCATTGGTTGCCGGGCGGAAGATTCCGTATTTCGAGACATCCTTCGCGGGCACCTCTATGGCCGCGATCATATGCCCACCTGCATAGTCGTCGGCGAGTTCTGACAGGCAAGGCGCACCAAGGATCACATCATCTGGCAGAATGACACCGAACGTCTCGCAAACATGGTCTGCAGCCATCAGGACGGCATGTCCCAGACCCAACGGTTCGTCCTGTTCGATAAAGATCAACTCAATATCGTCACCGGGGAGGATGTCGTCCAAGACCCGCATCAGCAATGTCTTGCCATCGACTTGCACCAGATCCATGAGGGCCTTGTCCGGTTTCAGGTAGTTCAAGATCGCAGGCTTGGATGCATGGGTGACAAAAATAAGACGCTTGGCACCAGCGGCAAGCGCTTCCTCAACGGCGAATTGAAGAACCGGTTTGTCGTAAACCGGCAAAAGCTCTTTCGGCACTGACTTGGTCAGCGGCAAAAGACGTGTGCCTCGTCCGGCGACGGGAAAGACAACGCAATTCAGTGATGGCATGGCTCGCCCTTTTTTCAGATTTCAGTCTCTGTTCTAAACGCGGGAACACGTCGGCCGTTCCTCTTGAAGTTCGCCAAGAGATTTTTTCGATCTGATACGGGCACACTTCGGACTGTGCCACTTTGGAACATTTCGTTGTCTAAACCCGGGATATTCATCGAACCGCGTTTTTGGCTCCGAGGCTGGGCGTTTCCGTTGTCTGAGTCCGCTCGCTCTGCGGGTTGGGGGCAACGTTGACGGGGGCGACCATGGCAGGCCTCACTTGGGATCGGCGATTTGGGGA
>JBBSBK010000175.1:0-3307 GCA_038251315.1 Rhodobacterales bacterium
CTCGGCTGGCCGAACTGGGACGCGAGCACACAGAAATACTTCCCCACCGATGTCCTGATCACCGGGCAGGATATCCTTTTCTTCTGGGTCGCGCGGATGATGATGATGAGCCAGGCGGTGGTCGGGCAGAACCCGTTCCACACCGTCTATCTGCACCAGCTTGTCCGCGACGAGAAGGGCGAGAAGATGTCGAAAACGCGGGGCAACGTCATCGACCCGCTGGTGATCGTCGATGAATACGGCGCCGACGCGCTGCGGTTTACCATGACGCAGATGGCGGCCCTTGGCGGTGTGCTGAAATTGTCCGAGGATCGGATCAAGGGCTACCGCAATTTTACCACAAAGCTGTGGAACGCCGCCCGTTTCGCCGAAATGAACGGCGCGACGCATAGCGACGGCGCGATCCCGACTGCCACTGCAACGGTCAACAAATGGATCATCGGCGAAACCGCCAAGGTGCGCCAAGAGGTCGACACGGCCCTCGAATCCTACCGCTTCAACGAGGCCGCCAACGCGCTATACGCCTTTGTCTGGGGCAAGGTCTGCGACTGGTATGTCGAATTTTCCAAGCCCCTGTTGCTGGATGGCACCGACAGCGAAAAGCACGAAACGCAACGCTGCATGGCTTGGGTGATCGACCAATGCCTGATCCTGCTGCACCCGATCATGCCTTTCATCACCGAAGAATTGTGGACGACCTTGGGCGACCACGCCAAGCCGCTGATCCACACCGATTGGCCGACCTATGGTGACGCATTGGTCGACGCGGACGCGATGGCCGAAATGACATGGGCCATTGCGATGATCGATGGCATCCGGTCGGCCCGCGCCCAGATGAACGTGCCCGCAGGCCTCAAGGTGCCGGTGATCCAGACCAACGCCGACACTGCGGCCCAGACGGCACTTGCCAACAACCGCGCCCTTATCGAACGGCTGGCGCGGATCGACAGCATCACGGTTGCACCGACCGCCCCCAAAGGATCGATCACCATCCCGATGGCGGGCGCGACATTCGCGCTGCCGCTGGCCGATATCATCGATGTGGCGGCCGAAAAGGCGCGCTTGGGCAAGGCGTCAGAGAAACTTGGCCGCGAAATCGACGGGCTAAAGGGGCGTTTGAACAACCCCAATTTTGCCGCCGCCGCCCCCGAAGATGTGGTGGCCGAGGCCCGTGCGAACCTTGCCCTGCGCGAGGCCGAAGCCGCACAACTGCGCACCGCACTCGACCGGCTGGCCGAAATTGAATAGCCGATCAATTCTTTCTGCCAATTCTTTTGGCCAAAAATTTCCCCGCCGGAGGCTTCTGCACCTGCAACGCACACCACCGCGGGATGCAGTCGACGACCGAAAGGGTCACGACCTGTCCCCCTTTTCAAACGCCGCCTGCCGCGTCACGTTGCCTGCATGATCGACGACCCGCGCCTGACACCGCTTGCCGCGACCCTGCCCGCGTCCGTCCCATTTGTCGGGCCAGAGGCGCAGGAACGGCATCGCGGTGCGCCCTTCATCGCCCGGCTGGGCGCGAACGAACTGAACCTCGGCCCTTCGCCACGCGCCATCGCCGCGATGCAGGCGGCGGTCACCGAGGTCTGGAAGTACCCCGACCCCGAAAGCCATGATCTGCGTATGGCCCTGGCCGCGCACCACGGCATTGCGCCCGATCACATCATGGTCGGCGAAGGTATCGACACCCTGCTGGGTGTGTTGATCCGCCTGCTGATCGCCCCCGGCGACGCGGTGGTTACCAGTGCGGGGGCCTATCCAACGTTCAACTATCACGTCGCGGGGTTTGGCGGCACGTTGCACCGCGTTCCCTATATCGCCGATCACGAAGACCCCGCCCGGCTGATCGCCAAGGCCCGGGAAGCACAGGCAAAACTGATCTACCTTGCGAATCCCGACAATCCGATGGGCACCTGGCACAATGCCGCGACGATCGCCGACATGATCGCCAACGTCCCCCACGGCGCGCTGCTGGTGCTGGACGAGGCTTATGTTGATCTGGCGCCCGCGGGCACAGCGCCGCCGCTGGTGCCGACCGACCCCCGCGTCATCCGGATGCGCACCTTTTCCAAGGCCTACGGGATGGCGGGCGCCCGGGTCGGCTATGCCATCGGCCCGGCCCCGCTGATCGCTGCCTTCAACAAGGTGCGCAACCATTTCGGCATGGGGCGGATTGCGCAGGTCGGCGCCTTGGCGGCACTGGCCGATCAGCCGTGGCTGGGACAGGTACAGGCCAAGGTGGCCACCGCCCGCACCCGGATCACGCAGATTGCCGCCGACAACGGCCTGATCGCGCTGCCCTCGGCTACCAATTTCGTCACCATCGACTGCGGCCGCGATGGCACCTATGCACGTGCCGTGCTGCAAAGCCTTGTCGCTGCCGGCATTTTTGTGCGGATGCCCTTCGTCGCACCGCAGGATCGCTGCATCCGGGTCAGTTGCGGTATCCCCACCGATCTGGATGCCTTCGCCGCTGCCCTGCCGCAGGCACTGACCAGGGCGCTGACGGAGTAGTGATTTGCCTTCCGGTGGGGGCAAGGTGCGACCATAGCGTCCAACAAAACCCAGACCGGAGCCACCCATGACCCGTTTCGCCCTTGCCCTGATCGCTCTTTTGCCGACCGCCACGATCGCTCAGGACGCACCCTCGACCGCCGGCTACCAAGCCGCGATGACTGACATGATGTCGGGCATGATGATCCCCTACAGCGGCGACGCCGACGTCGATTTCATCCGTGGCATGATCCCGCACCATCAAGGCGCTGTGGCGATGGCAAAGGTGGTGCTGGAGCATGGCACCGACCCCGAGGTACGCGCTTTGGCCGAAGCCGTGATCGCGGCGCAAGTGGCCGAGATTGCGTTCATGCAAGATTGGTTGGCCAATCACGGTGGGTGACAGCGGGTAATACCAACGGCCCTGAAGATTGATCTCTGCCCCTGAGCGGGAGGTGATTGATGTGATGGCTTGCGTGTCGTTGGCGAAGAAGTTCCACGCCGCGCAGCAGGCGTCGACGATGGCATCGTAGCCATCAAAAACGGTGATCGCGAGCTTGTTGGCGCGCAGGTACTGCCAGACGTTTTCAACGGGGTTCAACTCGGGCGCGTAGGGCGGCAGGGTCAGCAGGGAGAGGTTATCGGGCACTGCCAGACCTTTGCCGCGATGCCAGCCGGCGCCGTCGAGCACCAGCAGCGCATGCGCGCCCGGGGCGACCGTGCGGGCGATCTCGGCGAGGTGGGCGTTCATCCGCTGCCCGGCAGGCGATTGCACAGCAATCTGCCGAGAGGGGCTTCGGTGTTGGCGAAG
>JBBSBK010000176.1:0-3254 GCA_038251315.1 Rhodobacterales bacterium
CAGGAATCGTGTCGTCCCCGGCCGAGGCGGCGAATGCGACCGGCGGCACCGCCGAGATTCTGCCGTTTGACCTGATGACGATGTTTCGCACCTCCTACCGGATCGACATCGTGCAGCCGGTCTATTTCGCGATTCCCAGTTTCGATGCCTTGGCCGCCTGTCTGGATGCCGATTTCGACGCGCTGATCGCGCAGGCCCGCGCGTTGGGCGACCTGCCGCCCCTTTTCGATCCGGCCTGACACATGATAAACCCCACGACATGGCCAAAGTCGAACATCTCGAAGAACAGATCGCGCATCTGACCCGCAGCGTCGATGACCTGTCCGACATGGTTGCCAAACAGGGGGCCGAACTGGCGCTGGCGACACGCCGTATCGACATGTTGATGCAACGCGAGGCACAGCGCGAAGTCGATACTGGCGGCACCGTGCCGCTGGGCGACGATCGGCCGCCGCACTACTAGACCTCTTGCACCTCTAGACCTCTTGCACCTCGACCACACCGCCAAGGCTGCGCAGCGCCCCCTTGATCTGCGGGTTGACCGGGTATTCGTCATCCAGCGCGATATCGACCTCGCCCAGCGCACCGCCGGTATCGACGGTAAAGATGATCGGCCCGCGCCCGCCGCGCACCTTGTCGCGGGCGGCATTCTGCAAAATCGTCATCACCGGGGTCAGGGCGCTTTCGCTATCGACAAAAACCCGCAACCCACTCGCCCCGGCGTCCGCGACGATGTCGTCGATCGGTACAACCGACCGGGCCAACAGTTTCAACTGATCGGCCTCCATCGTCGCCTCGACCCCGATGACGACCTGCGCGCCGACCTCAAGATGGGCGCGGGCGGTTTCCAGCGTGTCGGAAAATATCGTCACCTCGTATTGCCCGGTCGGGTCGGACATGGTGACAAAAGCAAACCGGTTACCGCGTGCAGATTTCTTTTCCTGCCGCCCCGCCACGGTGCCCGCCATCTTGACGATGCAGGCCCCGCGCGCCGCCTTTTCCGCCACCTGATCCAAGGTCAGCACACCCTTGCGCTTCAAGGGTGCCAGGTAGTCGTCAAGCGGGTGACCCGACAAATAGAACCCGATCGCCTTGAATTCCTCGGCCAGCCGCTGGGCGGGTTGCCAGTCGTCGGAACGGGCCAGCCGGGGTTCGGGCAGATCGTCGCCCGCATCACCGAACAGCGACACCTGACTTGAACTTTTCTGGTCGTGGATCGCCGCGGAATAGCCTGCCAGCACATCCAGACTGTCGAAAACGCGACGTCGGTTGGGATCAAGCACATCAAGGGCCCCGGCCCGTGCCAGCATCTCGAGGGGGCGCTTGCCGATCCGTTTCAGATCGACCCGCCGGGCAAGGTCGAAAAGGGTCGTGAATGGTTGATCGCCGCGGCCTTGGACGATCAATTTCATCGCCTCGACCCCGACGCCTTTTAGCGCCCCCAGCGCATAGACCAACTGCCCCTCGGCCACATCGAACGTCGCCTGCGAACGGTTGACGCAAGGTGGCACCGTGGCGATAGCCAGCCCTTTGCGCACCTCTTGGAAGTAAACGCCAAGCTTATCAGTCAGATGAATGTCGCAACTCATCACGCCAGCCATGAATTCAACCGGGTGATTGGCCTTGAGCCATGCGGTTTGATAGCTGACCACCGCATAGGCGGCGGCATGCGATTTGTTGAACCCGTAGTTCGCAAATTTTTCAAGCAAGTCAAAGACTTCGCGGGCTTTCTTCGCGTCAACCCCGTTCGCACGCGCGCCCTGTTCAAACTTTGGCCGCTCCTTGGCCATCTCGGCGGCGATCTTTTTGCCCATCGCCCGGCGCAACAGGTCGGCACCTCCCAGCGAATACCCCGCCATCACCTGCGCGATTTCCATCACCTGTTCCTGGTAGACGATGATGCCTTGGGTTTCCTCGAGGAGAGGATCGATCAAAGGGTGAATGGATTCAAGGGGTTTCAGCCCGTTCTTGACCTCGCAATAAGCCGGGATATTCTCCATCGGGCCGGGACGATAGAGCGCCACCAGCGCCACGATATCCTCGATACAGGTCGGTTTCATCCGTTTCAGGGCATCCATCATGCCGCTGGATTCCACCTGAAACACGGCGATGGTCTTGGCGCTGGCATACAGCTCGTACGATTTCGAATCGTCCAACGGGATCATCGAAATGTCGACCACCACCCCCCGCTTTTTCAGCAGGTCCAGCGCCCCCTGAATCACCGTCAGCGTCTTGAGCCCCAGAAAGTCGAACTTGACCAGTCCGGCCTGTTCCACCCATTTCATGTTGAACTGGGTCGCGGGCATGTCGGATCGGGGGTCTTGATACAGCGGCACCAGCTGATCCAGCGGGCGATCCCCGATCACCACCCCGGCGGCGTGGGTCGAGGCATTGCGCAACAGCCCCTCGACCTGCCCGGCGTAGGTCAGCAGGCGGTTCACGACCTCCTCGGCCTTGGCCGCTTCGCGCAGGCGCGGTTCATCGGCCAGCGCCTTTTCGATGCTGACGGGCTTGACGCCCTCGGTCGGGATCATCTTTGAAATCCGGTCGACCTGACTGTAAGGCATCTGCAAAACCCGGCCCACGTCGCGCACCGCCGCTTTGGACAGCAACGCGCCGAACGTGATGATCTGCCCGACCTTGTCGCGCCCGTATTTATCCTGGACGTAGCGAATGACTTCTTCGCGCCGGTCCATGCAGAAATCGATGTCGAAATCGGGCATCGACACCCGTTCGGGGTTCAGGAACCGTTCGAACAGCAGGGAATAGCGCAGGGGGTCCAGATCGGTGATGTTCAGCGCATAAGCGACCAGCGACCCCGCGCCCGAACCCCGCCCCGGCCCCACCGGAATGTTGCTATCCTTGGCGAATTTGATGAAATCGGCAACGATAAGGAAATAGCCGGGAAACCCCATGCCTTCGATGATCCCCAGCTCGAAATCCAATCGTTCCTGATACTTGTCGGGCGTCGTCGCATGCGGGATCACGGCCAGCCGCGCCTGCAAGCCGACGTTCGCCAATCGGCGCAGTTCCTGCACTTCGTCATCGGCGAATTTGGGCAGGATCGGGTCGCGCTTGGCCACCTTGAACGCACACCGCCGCGCGATTTCGACGGTGTTTTCCAAGGCTTCGGGCAGGTCGGCGAACAGCGTCGCCATTTCGGCCTCGGACTTGAAATAATGCTGCGGGGTCAGGCGGCGGCGCGGTTCCTGCTGGTCCACATAGGCGCCATCGGCGATGCACATCAGGGCATC
>JBBSBK010000177.1:0-3210 GCA_038251315.1 Rhodobacterales bacterium
TCTAGATACGCGCTTTCCCCGAGCGTGGCATTGATCGAAAGCAACAAATGCCGGAATACGTGCACGTATTCCGGATTACGGAATGCGCACAGCCGGGATGGGCGCTCGGATTGCGCCCGCGCAGCCGGGGGAAATCGTCGCCGTGCTACTGCGTGATTCTTTGCGCCAGCCAATCCATCAGAACCCTCACCCTGTGCGGGACATGGCGATTCCCCGGCAGCACCTCAAAGACGCCCAATTCCGGCAACGGGAACTCGGTAAGAATCTCAATCAGCCGTCCGTCCGCGACATACTCTGCGGCGATGAATTCCGGCTGACAGGTTATCCCGAGGGAACGCGTGGCCGCCTCGACCAGCGCAGCGCCGTTGTTGGCCGAAATATGGCTGCGCACCGCGAAATTCTCGAACTTGCCTCCGACACGAAACTGCCACGCGTGGCTGTCGACAACGGTATAGCCGAGGCACTCGTGGTGGATCAGGTCTGTCGGATGACTGGGGGTACCGTGGCGCGCCAGATACAAGGGCGCGGCAACCACAACCATGCGCTCTGTCGCAATGCGCCGATTTACGTCGCCTGGCTCCGTCCACGAGGTGACGCGGATCGTCAGGTCAATACCTTCTTCTATCAGGTTTACGCGCCGATCCGAGAAATTCATCTCCATGTCCACCTCGGGATACTCGAGCGCAAAGTCAATTAACGCCGGGGCCAGCCGCTTAAGACCATAGCTGATCGGCACGCTGATCCGGATAGCGCCCCGCGGCATTTGCCTGTCCTCGCCAACGCCGGATTCGGCGGTTTCGACAAGATTAAGTATGGCGCGACACTTCTCCAGATAAGCGGCACCGGCCGTAGTGACAGTCAGCCGCCTGGTGCTACGCGCCATCAATCTGGCACCGAGGTGATTCTCCAATGCGGCGATTTGACGCGTGACCACCGAACGCGCGACGTCCATCTGTCTCGCGACTGCCGAAAAGCTGTGCAGATCGGCGACGCGGACGAAAAGCCGCATTGCACTCAATTGGTCCATTGTTGCGGATACAGGAATGAACAATTCCAGATTGTCAGCTATTTCTGACCCGGGTACTCGCGCTAAGGTTCAATCCGTCTTCTATCAAACCGGCAGACAAGTTAACAGGGTGTTGAAAAAGGGGGCACGCCCCCTTTTATATCCCCCAATTCGGGGCCGCAGAAATCCGCCTCCCTCTGAGGCAGTTTCGCCTGAACGCTTGAATTTAAGTCCGGGAAACGAATTTCAACAGCCTGTTAACTTGTTAACTCTATGGAGGAAAGACGTCATGGGTATCAAAATGCGCGGATCACGAAGTGCCCGGGATTCGCTCGATCTTAAGAGAACTGCGGTCGACATCCCGACACTGTGGACCTTGGCGAAAGGAATTGGCCGCGGCCTTGTGACCGGCGTCGCCGGCGCCTGTGCCCTGGTACCGCTGCTTCTGGCGCTGGTGCCACTGCAGGCCCAAGCCGTGCCCGCGTTCGCGCGCCAGACGGGCCAGAACTGCGTCGCCTGTCATGCCGGCGGGCAGTTTCCCGAACTGACGCCGTACGGACGGATGTTCAAGTTGACCGGCTATACCATAGGCGAGCGAACGCTGCCGCTGTCGATGATGGCAGTGGTGACCGCCAACAAGGTGAAAGTGAACGACCCCGCGGTCGGCAAGCCCGAAGACGGATCTCCGATTTTCAATACCGCGAGCGTATTTGTCGCCGGAAAGATCAACGACAACATGGGCGGTTTTGCGCAGATTACCTACAACAACTTCGATAGCCAGAACCCCGATACCGGCGCCTGGGCCGGCCATTCCGGTTCGGACAATCTCGATATCCGCTATGCCGACCGACTGATCGACAATAACCGCGATCTGGTCTACGGCCTGACGCTGCACAACAACCCGGGCATGCAGGACGTGTTCAACACCGCGCCGGCCTGGGGCTATGGCGTCGTTCCCGGCAGCACCGGCGTCGGCGACGGTGCGACGCCCATGCTCGACGGCGGCTTGGGCCAGCAGGTCGCAGGCATAGGTGCCTACGCCTACTGGGACAAGACCTTGTATGCAGAACTCACCGGCTATCGCACCGGCGATGGGGTTTTCTCCTTCATGACCCAGGGCAATGGCGGCCAGAACTACATCAAGGGCACCAATCCTTACGCCCGCCTGGCGCTAACCAAGGAATGGGGTCCGCACAATATCATGGTCGGTCTGACCCACTTGGATGTGCGTCAGTACACCGACCAGACCGACCTCGCCGGGCCGACCGATCACTATCACGACAATGCCGTTGACGCCCAGTACCAATACCTGCTCGATCCATACACGCTTACCGCGATGGTCACCGACGTTCACGAAAACATCGACTACGGCACACCAGGGCAGGCATCCGACACCGTGGACTCGCTGCGGGCCAAAGCATCGTTCACCTATCAGGCGAAATACGGCGCCACGCTCTCCTACTTCGACCAGACCAACACCCTGGGCGCCGAGTCCAAGGGCTGGACACCCGAACTGTTTTGGACCCCGATTCAGAACGTGCGGGTCGGCATGCAATACACGATGTTCAACAGCGATCAGGCCGGCGCCAACCCGAATGCAAAGGACAACAACACGCTGTTCTTCTATGTCTGGGGCGCGTATTGACGGAAACCCCGTTTCGCGGACCCGACATGCGCAGCGATGAGGGCGCGCAACCGACATACATGATACGAATATTCGGAGACAGAAAAATGAACACTGCAACCATCACCCTGATAGTGGCCCTGGCGACGATCGCTGCGGGCTGCACGACATCGCCGCTGCGCTCGCGCAACCTGGCCGACCCCAGCGTCTCCGGCAAGACGCTGGCGCAGCAAGTCTGCTCGAATTGCCACGGCGTCGACGGCAATTCGATCTCGCCCAACTTCCCTAAACTCGCCGCTCAGCAGCCGGAGTATTTGATTGCCGAACTGGACGAGTTCAAAGGCCATAAACGCGACGACCCAGCGGGGTTCGAGTACATGTGGGGAATCAGCCGCAGCCTCACCGAGAAGCAGATAAAACAGCTTGCGGCTTACTTCGCCGCGCAAAAATCGGTCTCGCCGGGCCCCGGCGACCCGAAGCTGGTCGCCGAGGGAGAGCGCATCTTCACCAAAGGGCTGCCGGCGCAGGGGGTCCCGCCTTGCAGCACCTGCCACGGTGACCACGGCCAGGGCAACGGTCA
>JBBSBK010000178.1:0-3180 GCA_038251315.1 Rhodobacterales bacterium
CGTCGCTGGTGTTCCTGATGGGCGTCACGATCCGGCATTATTTCAACACCGTCCACATGCGCAAAGGCAACCCGACGTGGACATGGGCGGTGACGGTGATTTTATTCATCATGATCGCGTGGCTGTCGACGGCCCCGGTATTTCGCACTGAAACAGCGACCGCAATGACGCCCGCAGCCCAGCGGTTCGCCAGTGCCGAAGGGTTCGATTATATCGAACAGATCG
The DNA here is from genome assembly GCA_038251315.1 of Rhodobacterales bacterium. Taxonomy (GTDB): domain Bacteria; phylum Pseudomonadota; class Alphaproteobacteria; order Rhodobacterales; family Rhodobacteraceae; genus JBBKXP01. The sequence goes on from JBBSBK010000178.1 coordinate 226, forward strand.
TGCTGGGCCGCTGTTCGATGTGCCATGCGGCCGAACCTGCGTGGGAAGGCATGATATGGCCGCCCAAGGGCGTCATGCTGGAAACCCCCGAACAGATCGCCACCCATGCCTTGCAGATTTACCTGCAAGCCGGGGTCAGCCACGCGATGCCGCCCGCCAACCTGTCCTATATCGAACCCGAGGAACGGGCGGCCATCGTCGCATGGTTTCGGGGGGTCGAGGGGTAGCGATTACAGCTTTTCCCAATGCACCCCTGCCGGAGGAATTGTTACATCGTTCCAGATTTGCGGGTCGGCGCTGTAGTTAAAGATGAACCGGTGCGTGGCTGAATCGCGCAGGCGCAGGCCGTCGGGCAGGCGGTAGGTGGGCAGGTTCAGCGCGTCGCACAGCGCGCCGATGATCCCGTCGAACGTGTCGTCGTCGGGCCAGCCGGCAAGATAACGGATATGGTCGCCGCCCATGATCGCGGGCTGCCCCGCTTTGGTCATCCGCTGCACCGGAGCGGACCCTTCCAGATGCTCGAACCAATGCAGGAAACGCCCACCGCCTTGCAGTTTCACTTTCGCATTGGGCGGCATGCTTTCGGCCATGACCACGGTAATATCGGTGTCGGGCAGATGCGGGCCAAGGGGGAGCGGGATGCTCAATTCGTCGGTCTTGGTATCGCTGCGCGGGCCGATCAGGGCGATGCCGTCGAACGATGTCAACGCGGAGCGCAAAGGATCGGACAGGCGCAGCAAGCCGGGGGCGAGGATCAGTTTGTACTGGCTGAGGTCAGCCGTGTCAGGCGGCAGAATGTCGATATTCAGCCCTGCCCGGCGCAGTGCGCGGTAGGCCGCGAAGGCCAACCGCCACATGTCGAAATCGCGCCCCTGCGGCTGCGCGTCCCATGCCCATGCGCTGTCGTAATCGAACACGAGTGCGACCTGCGCCTGTGCGGTACCGACGTCGGGCATGTCGCGTAATTCCCGCGCCACCTGTACCGCTTCGGCCAATGCGGGGGCCGGGGTGCTGTCGGGTTTCAACAGTCCGGCGTGCATCTGTTCCTGCGCGAAGGGGGCCTGCCGCCAACGGAAATAGCTGACACATTCGGCGCCATGCGCGAACGCCTCCCACGCCCAAAGGCGGGGCATGCCGGGCAGGGGGGCGGGGTTATAGGGCGCCCAGTTCACCGGGCCGGGCTGCTGTTCCATGACCCACCAGCGACCCAGACTTTTTGATTGTCCGCCTCTGGCGGAACCCACCGCCCGATACAGGTCATGATGAAACGCCTGATTGTCGGGGTCGCCTTGGCGCATGAAATGCAGTTTGCGTTTGTCGCTGCTTTCGATCCGGTCGCTTAAGAATCCAATCGGGTAACTGTCCCATGCGGCGATATCGAGGTCGGCACCGACCTTCCAATGGTCGAAGCTCGTGATCCTGCCCATGAAGTTGTGACTGATCGGGGCAGTCGATTGTTTGCGGATTTCGTCGGTCTGGATTCGGTTGAACGTCACCACCTGGTCAGATGAATAGCGCCGAAAGGCTAGCACATGCGGATGGTTGGGTTCGGTCACGGTCAGGTTCGGCAGGTCGATCTGGTCGAAGCTATCATATTCCATCGACCAGAACACGTTGCCCCACGCGCGGTTCAGGGCGTCGGGCGATTGGTATTTCTGCGCGAGCCAGTCGCGGAAACCTTGTCGGGCGGCATCCGAGTAGGACAGCGTGGTGTCGTGGCAATCGTATTCGTTGTCGGTCTGCCATGATTGCACATGGGGGTTCTTGCCATAGCGTTCGGCCATCAGCCGCACGATTCGGCGACATTCATCGCGGTAGCCCAAGTGGCTGAAACAATAGTGGCGGCGCGATCCGAATTTGCGCGGGTGGCCTTGGGCATCGACGGCCAGCATGTCGGGATGCTTGTCGATCATCCAGCGCGGCGGGGTCGCAGTTGGGGTGCCAAGGACGACCTGCAACCCTGCGGCCCCGAGTGTCTCAATAGCTCGGTCAAGCCAGCTCCAGTCGAATTGGCCCGGTTGCGGCTCCATCCGGCTCCACGCGAATTCGCCGATGCGGACCCATGTGAGGCCCGTTTCGGCCATCCGCGCGGCGTCGTCGGCCCACTGCGTTTCGGGCCAGTGTTCGGGGTAATAACAGACACCGAGGGTGCGTTTCATGGGTGGCTCTTTGAGTTGTTATAGCAAAGTGAAAGGGTCAGAGGACGACCCGGTGTTCGGCCTGTCCGATGGTATCGGTCTGGACGGCGAAAGTCTTGCCCTCGTCGGGGTTGTCGTCGGGCAGGTTGATTTTGGCGGTGGTGCAGAATAGCGTTTTGAGGTCAGGGCCGCCGAACGCGGGGCAGGAGGTTTGCGCGGCGGGAAAGCCGACGGCATGCAGGAACATGCCTGCGGGGTCATAGCAGGCGACCCGTGACGCCCCCCATTGCGCATTCCACAGATTGCCTGCCGCGTCCACGACCGACCCATCGGGAAACAGACCCGCAGCCATCAGATCAAGGTGCAGGACAGGATCGCCCTTGGGCCAGCCTTGGGCGTCGAGTGCGGTGCGCATGACGATCTGGCGAGCGGTATCAGCATAGTATGCGGTCGTGCCATCGGGGGAAAAGCATATGGAATTGCTGATCGTGATCGGCGCGAACAGGCGGCGCAATTCGCCCCGGTAATAGCGCCAGATCGCGCCGGCGTCGGGTTCGGCGCGGATCCCCATCGTGCCGATCCAGAACCCGCCGTGGGGGTCGGCCCGCCCGTCGTTCGACCGCGTGATGGGATTTTCAGCCTCGAGCGGCAAAACGGTTTCGGCTGTGCCCGTGGTCAGATCAAAGGTGAACAGCTTGGTCTGGCTGGCGATCAGCAGGCGGTCGCGGTCGATCCATCCGGCGGCCGACACATATTCGGCGAACTGCCAGTGCTGCCCTTTGGTGTGCAGCCGTTTGCCCATGATGTCGAACCAAAA
>JBBSBK010000179.1:0-3179 GCA_038251315.1 Rhodobacterales bacterium
CTCGAAATGATCGAAATCGTCGTCAAACAGCTTGAACGGCTGGTCCGTCGCAACCGGCCCGGTCGGCAGCGGTTGCGGATTCGGTTCATACCCGCCAAAAGCCAGCCCGCCGACCTCTTCCTTGAAATAGGTGCGCCGGTCCGGGTCGCGCAACGTCGGCGCATCCGCCGACAGACCCGCAATCGCTTCGGTAATCACATACTGATGCTTGACGGGATGCAGCGGCACGTTGATCCCCGCCATCGCCCCCACCTGCGGCGCCCATTGGCCGGCACAGTTGACGACCGTATCGCAGGCAATCACGCCCTGATCGGTCTGCACCGCCGTAATCCGACCGCCGTCCATCACGAACCCGGTCACGCGCACCCCTTCGGCAATCTTGGCCCCATGCATCCGCGCCCCCTTGGCCAAGGACTGCGTAATATCTGACGGACTCGCCTGCCCATCTGTCGGCAGCCAGCTTGCCCCGACCAGATCGGTCACATCCATCAACGGCCACATCCGTTTCACTTCCGCTGGCGACACCAGCTCCATTTCCATCCCGAAACTGCGCGCTGTGGTCGCCAGCCGCGCGTATTCCGTCCAGCGATCCGCATTGGTGGCCAGCCGAAGGCAGCCGGTCATCTTCCACCCGGTTTCCAGTCCCGTTTCAGCCGCCAGCGTCTTGTACAGATCGACCGAGTATTTCAGCACCTTGGTAATCGACGCCGACGAGCGCAACTGCCCCACCAGCCCCGCCGCATGCCATGTCGTGCCCGACGTCAGCGTGCCCATCTCAAGCAGGATCACATCCGCCTTGTAATCGCGCGCAAGGTGATAGGCGGTCGAACAGCCAATGATCCCGCCGCCGATAACGACAACCTGGGCATGGGTGGGAAGGGTCATTTCACGTCGTCCTCAAAGGGCGCGGAACCGGGCCAACGCCCCGTTCATCCGCGTCAGGTTTTCATCAGCATAGGCGGCATAATCCACCCCCGGCGCGTTCAGGTGCAGGGCAGAAACCATGCCCCACATCGCCTCGCGCAGCAGCGACGCGCATTGCATGGCGACGAAAGCGCGCCACAGCGGGACATCGGGCGGCGCACCGAAATAGGCGGTCAGCAGGGCGCGGGCCTGCGCATCGTCCATCCCCGAATTGGCCGCAACCCCGGCCAGATCGAACATCGCCGTGCCAAAGGCCGCATATTCATAGTCGATCAGCCACAGGCGTTTGCCATCGTCCAGCACGTTGGCGGGCAGCATGTCGTGGTGGCCGAATACGATGGGCAAGGGCACCTGCGCCGCCTCAAGTTCCGCCGCCAAGGCCAGCCTCTCACCCCCGTCGCCAAGGGTGCGCCCATAGTCGCGGATCACATGAAACGGCCAGAACATTGCCGCCGTCCCGCTGACCTGCCCTGGCATCGCGCCATGAAAATCGCGCAGCAACGCGGCAATCCGTGCCGGTTCCGCCGCCATATCCGCCGCGCCCCACGTCCGCGCATCGACAAACGCCGTCACCATGACGCCCGGCCCCGCATGCTCCACCGCAGGCCCGAACCCGGCGGCATGGGCGGCGCGCGTCGTCATCACTTCGCGCAGCCGGTCGACATGGTGAAACGGATAATCCGTGCCGAACCGCACGACATGCTTGCCCACACCATCCGTCACCACATAATTCTCGTTCGACAACCCGCCATGCAGCGGTGCGATCTCCACCGCCCCCCACCAACACGGCAGCGCCCTGATCCGCGCCTCATCCATCCGCCAGCCCCAACCGCACCCGCGCCCGCCGCGCCGCCGCCGAAATCAGCCGATCCGCGATGATCGCGATGAACGCAATCGCCAGCCCCGCAACGATCCCGCGCCCCGGATCGGCCTTGGTCAGGGCAATATACACCTCTTGCCCCAGATCGCGGGTGCCGACCAACGCGGTAATGACCAGCATCGACAGCGCGAACATGATGGTCTGGTTCAGACCCAGCAAAATCTCGGGCAGCGCCAGCTTCAACTGAATCCGCGTGAGTATCTGAAACCGGGTGCAGCCCATCGCCTGCCCCGCCTCGATCAGCCGGGGATCGACCCCGCGCAGGCCCAGCGCAGTATAACGGATCGCCGGAACGACAGCGAAGGCCACGACCGCAATCATCGCGGTGAAATCGCCGACCCGGAACAGCATGACGGCGGGCATCAGGTAAACAAATGCCGGCAGAGTTTGCAGGGTGTCGATAATCACTGCGACCCAGCGCCAGACAGAGGCCTTTTGTGACGCGATCACCCCGATAGGCACGCCGATGGCAAAGGCGATGGCACTGGAAATCCCGCACAGATAAACGGTGATCATCGCCTTTTCCCACTGTCCCGTTGCGGCGATCAGGGTCGCCAAAGCCGCGACCAAAAGCGCCAACCGCGCTCCCCCCAGCCGATAGCCGACAAAGGCCAGCACCCCGGTCACGCCGACCCACGGCAGGGTCAGCAGGAACCGCTTGAACGGGATCAGCACGTTCAGCAGCAGCGCGTTCTTGATCGCCTCGAGCGTGTCGAAATAATTGACGTTGATCCACGCGACGACGCGCGACCAGAACGTCCCGGTAGTCAGTTGCCAGCCCGCCGGATAGGTCTGCACCGCAGGAAACAGCAGGCCCAATACCACCGTCACACCCACCAGCAAAACGGCAGCGACGACATAAGGATGCCGCGCCACCAGCCCCCCCGCCAGCGGCTCCGCCCGCCGCACCGCAAACCCCTGCGACAGCCGATCCAGCACCACCGCAATCGCCACGATCGCCAGCCCCGATTCCAGCCCGGCCCCGAAATCCAGCCGCCGCAGCGCCGCCAACACGTCGAACCCCAGCCCCCCGGCCCCGATCATCGCCGCGATGATCACCATGTTCAGCGACAGCATGATCACCTGATTGACCCCGACCATCAGCGGGTCCTTGGCCGCAGGCACCAGCACCCGCCACGTCATCTGGCCCCGCGTGCAGCCGATCATCTGGCCCAATTCACGCAATTCCTCGGGCACCCGGCGCAGCGCCAGCAGCGTGATGCGGGTCATCGGCGGCATCGCGTAGATCAGCGTGGCAAGGATCGCCGCCGTCGGGCCGAACCCGAACAGGAACAGGATCGGGACAAGATAGGCAAACGCCGGGATCGTCTGCATCAGGTCCAGCAGCGGCGCGATGGCAATTTCCACCACCCGC
>JBBSBK010000180.1:0-3154 GCA_038251315.1 Rhodobacterales bacterium
ATGCTTACACAAGGGACGATTCTCGATCAAAATGGTTAGGTCACTAGTTGCCCGACCGCAGCCAGCTTAATTCAGCCGACGTAACCCGCCAGCGCCGCCCCCGACCCCTTGGCCCACAGCGCCATCAGATGCGTTCCGAACTGCTCGGCAAAAACCGGATTTTGCCCCAGATCACCGAACACCCACGTGTTGCCGATGAACGCGCCCGGATCGGCCTTTGCCGCCAGCGCACGCGCCTTCAGATCGGTGGCGTTGTCGTCGTTGGGCGCGATCGGATGGCCGGCATCGTCGGTCCCGGCGCAATAACGGCACCACAGCGCGATTTCGAGTGCCAGACCATTCGTCGGCAGGCCCGCCGCCAGCGCGTCGCGCAGCACAGGCAGGATGAACTTCGGCTGCCGGTTCGATCCGTCCAGACAAAGGCGCGCTATGGTGTCGCCGACCTCGGGGTTGGAAAACCGCGCGACGATATTGGTCAGATAATCGGCATAGCTCACGCCGGGGATCGGGTGCAACGTGCCGACGATCTCACGCTGTTCCAGCGCCACCAGCCAGTTGCGCACAGCCGGATCGGCCATCGCGTCATGCACGAAATGATGGCCCAGCAGTGCCCCTGGATAGGCGATCGCCGCATGCCCACCGTTCAGGATACGCAGTTTCATCAACTCGTAAGCAGCGACGTCGGCCACGAATTCCACACCGACCTTTTCCAACGCCGGGCGGCCTTGTGGGAAATGATCCTCAAGCACCCATTGGCGGAACGGTTCGCAGACCACCGGCGCTGCATCTGTCAGCCCGAAACGGTCGGCCACCAATGCGCGTTCGCGGTCTGATGTGGCGGGGGTGATGCAATCGACCATGCCGCAGGGAAAGGCGACGTTGTCCCGCACCCACGCGTCCAATTCTGGATCGATCATCTGCGCCAGCCCGATCACCGCCGAAGCTGCAACGTGTCCGTTTTCGGGCAGGTTATCGCACGACATCACAGTAAACGGTGCGACCCCCGCCGCGCGGCGAGCTTGCAACGCGGCCAAAATCATGCCGAACACGCTGCGCGGCGCATCTGGGTGGGCGGCGTCATGGACCATATCCGGATGTGTCATATCGAACCCGTCGGTTTTGGCATCGACGTAATAGCCGCCTTCGGTGATCGTCAGTGAGACGATGCGGATCGCGGGGTCGGCCATCCGGGCGATGATTTTCGCCGCGTCCACCACGGTGAAATCGATCATCGACCCGATCACCTGCGCGTGCAGACCGGTCGGGTCCAGTTCGACAACGGTGGTCAGCCAGTCCTGTGCTGCCAGTCGGTCACGCATAGCCGCGTCGCCGGGGCGCACGCCCGCGCCACAGACCGCCCAGTCGTGGCTGTCACCCAAAGCAAACAGGCGGTCGAGGTACACCGCCATATGGGAGCGGTGAAAGTTGCCGACGCCGACATGCACGATGCCCGCCGTCAGCGTGGCGCGGTCATAAGCCGGCCCCGCCACGTTGGCAGGCAGCGCGGCAAGGGCGTGGGCGTTCAGGGGCAGGGGGGACTTCATCAGCTCATCCAGTTCCCGCCGTCGACGTTGTAGGTTTGCGCGACGATGTAATCGGCCCCGGGTGTGGCCAGAAAGATTGCCATGCCGGTCAGATCGGCGGCGGTGCCCATGCGGCCAAACGGAACCGCAGCGCCGACAAGGTTCTTCTTTTCGCCGGGCGCCAACCCTTCAAGGCGGGCAAAATACGCGTCCACCCCATCCCAGTGATCGCCGTCCACCACCCCGGGGGCGATAGCGTTGACGTTGATGCCGTGTTTGATGAGGTTCAGCCCCGCCGATTGGGTCAGGCTGATGACGGCGGCCTTGGTGGCGCAATAGACGGCGACCAGCGCCTCGCCCCGCCGTCCGGCCTGCGACGCCATATTGATGATCTTGCCGCCGGTGCCGCGTGCGATCATGCCTTTGGCGACAGCCTGCAACATGAACAACGTGCCACTCACGTTGACCGCGAACAGTTTGTCATAGGACGCGCGGGTGATATCGACCACGCCCGCCGCCTCGAACAGGGCGGCATTGTTGATCAGGATGTCGATGCCGCCCATCTTTGCCTCGGCGGCGGCGACGCAGGCGTCGATACTGGCCTGATCGGTCACATCCAGATGCAGCGCCGTCGCGCCGATCCCGGCGGCGGCCTTTTCGGCTGTTGTCATATTGATATCGGCGATGCAGACCTGCGCCCCCTCGGCGCGATAGGCTGCTGCAAAGGCCAGTCCGATGCCCCGCGCCGCCCCGGTTATCAGGGCGCGTTTGTCTGTCAGGCGGGTCATGCGACGCGCAGCCCGGCGGCGTCGAACCGGTGCATTTTGTCGGTCTGGGGGGTCAGGTAGATCGTATCGCCATGCCGCATCGCCACATCCCCGGTGGAACGCACGGTCAGCAGGTCGGCCAGTCCGGTATCATGGACATGAAAGAACGTATCCGACCCCAGATGTTCACTGACGCCAACCCGGCCCTTCCAAAGACCGCTGGCCCCGGACACGTCCAGATGTTCGGGGCGGATGCCGATGGTCGTCGCATCGTGCTTGGCCGCCTCGGGCCCAGTGATAAGGTTCATTTTCGGCGATCCGATGAACCCCGCCACAAAGGTATTGCGCGGCGTATAATAAAGGTCCAGCGGCGCGCCCACCTGTTCGATTTTCCCGGCCTGCAAGACGACGATCTTGTCGGCCATGGTCATCGCCTCGACCTGATCGTGGGTGACGTAGATCATCGTGGTTTTCAGCTTGGTATGCAGTTCGGAAATCTCCATGCGCATGCCAACCCGCAGGGCCGCGTCAAGGTTGGACAGCGGTTCGTCAAACAGGAACGCACCGGGTTCGCGCACGATGGCCCGCCCGATCGCGACGCGCTGGCGCTGACCGCCCGACAGTTGCCCGGGGCGGCGGTCAAGGTAGTCGGTCAGGTTCAGCACCTTCGCCGCCGCTGCGATCTTGGCGTTTTGTTCGGCCAGCGGCATTTTGGCCATTTTGAGCGGAAAGGCGATATTTTTGCGCACGGTCATATGCGGGTAAAGGGCGTAGGACTGAAACACCATCGCCAGCCCGAGCTGGGCATGCGCGCTGTCGCACGCATCGAGCCCGACGAACCTGATCAGCCCCCCACAGACATCC
>JBBSBK010000181.1:0-3128 GCA_038251315.1 Rhodobacterales bacterium
GCCACCGGCAAGATCTGCGCGGTGAACTATTGCTATTCGGCCTATCCGATGGTGCGGCAAGCCCGGGCGATGGTGCGGGCGGGCGAGTTGGGCAAGATCCGGCTGGTGGTCACGGCGTTCAGTCATGGCCATCACGGGGACGGTGCCAATGCCGACAATCCGCGCGTGCGCTGGCGCTATGACCCGGCGATGGCGGGCGTGTCGGGCCAGTTTGCCGATTGCGGCATTCATGCGCTGCATATGGCGAGTTTCATCTGTGACGATCAGGTACAGAGGCTGTCCGCCGATTTCGCCTCGACGATCCCCAGCCGGGTGCTGGAAGATGATGCGATGGTGAACTTTCGGATGGCGGGCGGCACTGTCGGGCGGCTCTGGACATCGTCGGTGGCCATCGGCCGCCAGCACGGGTTTGAAATTCAGGTGTTTGGCGAAACCGGCGGGTTCCGCTGGGCGTCCGAGCAGCCCAACCAGTTGATCTATACGCCAGTGAACGGGCGCACCCAGATCATCGAAAAGGGCGAAGGCGGATTGCATGCCGATGCGCAGCGACTGACGCGCGTATCGATCGCGCATCCCGAAGGCTTTCCGCTGGCGGTGGCGAATATCTACTGCGATCTGGCCGACGCCATTCGGGGTCAGGTGCGCGACGGTCTGCCGACCGCGACCGACGGTTTGCGGTCGATGGCGGCGGTGCATGCCGCGGTTGCCTCGGCCAAGGCAGACGGCGCCTGGACCGATGCCCGCCCGCCGATGTTCCGCTGATCAGACTGCGCCCCTTGATGGCAAGGGGCGCAGGGTTCCCCGCTCGATGATCTCGCAGGCAAAAATCCGCGCTTCGGGCACGCGCCCGGGGTCGCGCAGCATCGTGGTCATCAGTTCGACCGACGAATTCACAATTTCCCGAATAGGCTGGCAGATCGTCGTCAGGTTGATGTTGTTCCAGCCCGCCATGGCCATGTCGTTCAGCCCGATGATGCCGATATCGCCCGGCACCGACAACCCGCGATCCCCAATCGCCGACAAGGCCCCGATGGACAGGACATCATCGCCGCAAAAATAGGCCTCGGCGGGGGCACCCTCCAGCAGCACCTGCATCTCGCGGCGCCCGGCCTCAAAGGAATAGGCTGTGGCAAACGACAGACTGACGCGGATCTGCGGATGAAGGGCAAATTCCTGCACAAACCCCTGCAGACGGTCCTGGGTTGAACTTGCGGCCTCGGGCCCGCCCATGAACCCGACGCGCTGGTAACCGCGCGCAAGCAGGCTACGGGCGGCCAATCGCCCCGCCTCAATGTTGTCGATTCCGACCACATGCACCTGCGGCGCGCTGGTCATGCGGCCAAAGGCATGAACGACCGGCAAGCCTGCATCCCGGAACGCAAGGGCAAACCCCGGCGGCAAGGTGGAGGAGGCGACGACAACCCCGTCCACCGAGTATTGCCGCAGCATCCGCACCGAATTCGCGGGATCGGTTTCATCGGTCAGATTGACCAGCAGCGGCCGCAGACCATTGTCCTGCAAGGCGCGGGTGAACTGATCGAACACCTCCAGGAAGATCGGGTTGTGAAAGTTGTTCGACACCAGACCGATCAGTTTTGTGCGTCCCGTGGTCAGGCTGGAGGCCAGCACATTGGGGCTGTATCCAAGGTCTGCGGCGGCCTTTTCCACAAGTTTCCGCATCTTGGCCGACACCGAGGCCCCATCCGTAAACGCCCGTGACACGGCAGACCGCGACACCCCGGCACGCTTGGCCACGTCTTTCAAAGTTGGCGCCACGGCTGTCTGCCCTTCTGCAAAGTCCTGTCGTTATAGCGCGCGCGACTTTACAAAACAGCCCGCAATCGGCAAGTCATTTTTGCAACCGGTTGCAATTGTGATGTCGATATGCTTAGGTGGATTCGGGGGGGTCGGAGGAGATCGGCTTTCCTACACAGAACATGTGTAACAGGGAGAGAGAGATGGCTTCGATTTTCAAGAAACTGGCGATGACGACTGCGTTGCTGGCAGCGCCGCTGCTGGTCGCAACCCAGGCCTTGGCGGATGGCGAACGCTATGTTCTGGTCAGCCACGCGCCCGACAGCGACAGCTGGTGGAACACCGTCAAGAACGGCATCAAACTGGCCGGCACGCAAATGGGCGTCACGGTCGAGTACAGCAACCCGCCATCCGGCGACATCGCGGACATGGCGCGCCTGATTGACCAGGCCGCCGCTTCAAAGCCCGATGGCATCATCACCACGCTTGCAGATTTTGATGTGTTGAAGGGGCCGATCAGGGCCGCTGTCGATCAGGGCATCGACGTTATCATCATGAACACCGGCACCCCCGAGCAGGCCCGTGAAGTGGGCGCGCTGATGTATGTCGGCCAGCCCGAGTATGACGCGGGGCTTGCTGCGGGCATCCGCGCCAAGGGCGACGGCGTCACGTCGTTCGTCTGCGTCAACCATGCGATCCAGCAGCCGACCGTTGGTGAGCGTTGCCGTGGCTTTGCCGATGGTCTGGGCGTTGAACTGGGCGATTCCATGATGGACAGCGGCACAGACCCGGCCGAGATCAAGAACAAGGTTCTGGCCTACCTGTCCGCGCATCCCGAAACAAACGGTATCCTGACCCTTGGTCCGGTTTCGGCCGATCCGACCATTGCCGCGCTGAAAGAAAACGGCATGGCTGGTCAGATCTATTTTGGCACGTTCGATCTGGGCGAAGAAATCGTCGCGGCCATCAAGGATGGCACCATCAAGTGGGGTATCGACCAGCAACCCTTCCTGCAAGCCTATCTGCCGGTTGTCATCCTGACCAACTACGACCGGTATGGCGTGCTGCCGGGCAACAACATCAACTCTGGTCCGGGCTTTGTGACCAAGGATGCCTTGGGCAAGATCGAAGAATTCGCGGGCGAGTACCGCTGATTTCTGAGGGTGTGGGGCGGCCGGTTATGACCGATCGCCCTTTTTCTTCATATGCCGTAAGCACTTCGAGGGAAATCAGATGTCCGTCGCACCAGCAGAGCAACCCGCCGATGAGCGCGTCAAGGCAAGATCACGTTTCCGAAAAGCACTGATCGGTCCCGAGCTTGGCGGCATCTGTGGCACCGTTCTTGTCTTCACCTTCTTTCTGCTGACGGCGCA
>JBBSBK010000182.1:0-3102 GCA_038251315.1 Rhodobacterales bacterium
CAGGTCGGTCGCGGTCACGCCGACGCCTGCTGCCGTCAGCCGCATCACCGTCTGGGTGCCGATGCCGCCCCCCGCACCGGTCACCAATGCGCGTTTTCCGTCAATACCAAGGTCCATGTCGATCTCTCCACCAAGTGTTCAACAGCCAAGGCATGGAACCGGGAAAGGTTCCCACCGTTGTCACGTCTTTGCGCAGGAACAGCGCGGCGCGTCGGGCGTTGGGGCGGGGTAACTCACCCCGTAAAGGATCGATTCATGAACAATGGCCCGCACATTCCCGCCCAGTCGCAGGACCGGATGCCCGCCCACGAAGCGCCGATGGACCCGGCACCCGATTACGCCCCGCGCTTTGCCGGGGTCGGCAAGCTCAAGGACAAGGTCGCGTTCATCAGCGGCGGCGACAGCGGCATCGGCCGCGCCGTCGCCGTCCTGTTTGCCCGTGAAGGCGCAAAGATCGCCATCGCCTATTTCGACGAGGACGAGGATGCCAAGGAAACCCAGCGGCTGATCGAGGAAGAGGGCAGCACGGCCCTGCTGATCAAGGGCGATCTGGGCCAGCGGAAACATGCCTTTGATGCCATCGCGCAGACGGTAGAAGACTTTGGCCAGTTGGACGTTCTGGTCAACAATGCCGCCCAGCAATGGCTCGACAGCGACCTGACCGAACTGGACGAGGATACATTGCGCCAGACCTTCGACAGCAATGTGATGAGCTATTTCTTCTGCACCCAGGCCGCCCTGCCGCATCTGAAAGAAGGGGCGGCGATCGTCAACACCACCTCGATCAACGCCTTTGCGGGCAACGCCGATCTGGTGGCCTATTCGGCGACGCGCGGCGCGTCGCTGGCGTTTTCACGCTCGATGGCCAAGCAGTTGATGGACAAGGGGATCAGGGTCAACGCGGTCGCACCGGGGCCAATCTGGACTCCGTTCATCCCCGGCACGATGCCCGCCGACAAGGTCGAAAATTTCGGCAAAAGCGCGCCGATGGGCCGCGCCGGGCAACCATGGGAGGTGGCGACCTGTTTCCTGTTCCTTGCCTGTTCGGACGGGTCTTACGTCACCGGTCAGACGCTACATCCGAACGGCGGCATGATTGTCGGCGGATAGACACGAAAAAAGGCGGCACCGCAGGGGTGCCGCCGAACCATTCAACATCAATAAACTACAAACCGTAGTAGCCGCCGAGCGACGCACCATAACTACGGTCGTTCCAGTCGGGTTCGTTGCCGACTGCGTAGGACGGTGCCCCTTCCAGCTGTTCGCGGGTCAGGCCGACGACGTAACCGCCACGGGTCTCGTCATAGGTCAGGGTCTGCCAGGGAAGTGGATGATAGCGTTCGCCGATTCCGAGGAACCCGCCGAACGACATGATCGCCAGTTGCGCTGCGCCCGACTGCTTGGACAGAACGATGTCGGCAACCGACCCAAGGTGTTCGCCTTGCGTATTGTAAACTTCGGTGCCGCGCACCTGACTGGCGAGGATCTGGCTGTGGTTGCGCAGATCTTCGGCGTCCGAGGTTGATTTTCCGTCGCTCATGTCTCGATTGTCGTTGGTGTTATCTCGTCCATATTGCATGACGATGCTCCTTTCGATTGCCCCCTGATGGGGTGTGCGGGGTAAACGCGCCGCGCACGCGGGGGTTCCGGCAATCGGCGAGAATTGCGGTCATCCGGCCATTCTCCGCCAGTCCGTCAGGCGTCGTCGTCAACGTAAAGTTCCAGGATCGTCGACTCGGCAACGCCGCCAATCGCGGTAAAGTCGTGGGCGTTCTGAAAATCGGTCAGACTCAGCTGCCCGAAGACAAAATATTTGGCCGCCACGCGCGCCCGGGTCGCGGCAAAGATGACGCGTGCGATTCCGGCAAAGCGCATCGCCGCCAGACACATCTCGCACGGCTGCAACGTCGAGATGAGGACGCAGCCCGACTGATCGGTGTCGTCGCGCGCTGCCGTCGCGCGGGCGATGGCGACGATTTCGGCGTGCCGGGACGGGTCCGACTGAAGGTGAACTTCGTTTTCGCCGGTTGCGACAACCTTGCCGTTGCGCTGGATCGTGGCCGCGATCCCCGCCTTGCCGCTCTCGTCATATGCTGTACGCGCGCGGGCGATCGCGCCGTACATCGCCTTGAGTTCATCCTGCGTTGGCTGGCTGTCGTGCGGTTGGGGTCGATCCATGCGGCTATCTTTCGTGCGGCCGTTATCAAGACGCAGGGGAAGCGAAAGTTCCGCGTCACCCGCACATCCCGAATGCGTTTCTGTGCATGGCGTGGCCGAATGCGTCGCCTGCAGTGCGGTGGTCAACGTCACTGTCATGCCCGACGAAGCGGTCAGTCAGCTGGCGGCAATCCCGCATACCAAGCTGCGAGTGCCGAAATATTCGCGTCCGTCAGCTTTTGCGCGGCACGCGTCATGATCCGCGCACCGGGAACAATGTCGGGGCCAGTGCTGCGCTGGTCGTCGCGCCACAGACGCAGTTGCGTTTCAAGATAGGCTGCCGGCTGACCCGCAATCGGCGGGCCGGGGATCGCCTCGGTCCGACCCGGACCATGACAAGCCACGCAGGCGGGCACATCGGGGTCGCCCGATGTGGCGGTTGCCAGTCCCCGACCCACAAGCGCCTCTGCGCCTGGCGCAAGCGCGGCACGTTCGGGGGGATCATAGGCGGCAAAGCGGTCGACAAAACCCTCGAGATCGGCAGCGCTATAGCCTGCCAGAGCCTCGGCCATGATGCCGCTGGGGCGGGTGCCTTCGGCGAAGCCTGCGAGCGCCAGAACCATATCGTCGGACGACAGGATATCCAGACGGGGTACCTGATCCGTCCCCTCACCCCGCGCCCCGTGGCAGGCGGTGCAGCGGGCGAAACCATCGCGGGGGGACGCATCGGCTGCGGTGTCAGGGTCGGCGCGCATGTCGGTCAGATAGGCGACCACCGCCCAGACCTCGTCGGCGCGGTGATCGCCGGGCCAGGCGGGCATCCCGCTCATCTTGATGCCATTGTAGACGATCCAGTGCAGTTCGGCGGGGGACCAGTCCATCGCGATCTCGGTGATCGGCGGCGGCTCGGGCAGCATCCTGCGTACCGTGGCGCTGCGTTGTGTC
>JBBSBK010000183.1:0-3098 GCA_038251315.1 Rhodobacterales bacterium
GATCCGCGCTGAGCGATCCAGAGCAGTCCCGACACCGCAGCCAGCAGCCCCGAGATCGCGAATGACATCGAAATCACCACATCGGCCCGGACCCCCATCAACCGCGTCGTTCGGAAATCCATCGACGCGCCCGGATTGCGATGCCCACCGTGGTGAACCTGAACAAGCCCAGCAGCAGAACCAGCGTCACCGTAGTGACGGCGATCGACGTCGCTTGAATGGATCCGATCCGGAAACCGCCCATGGTGATTGCCTGCGCAAAGAACTCCGGCACCGGGGCGGGCTGCGGCCGGGGCGAAATCAGACTCTGAAACAGAGTCTGCAGAACGATGCTGATTGCAAAACTTGTGATCAGCAGCGTCGTCGCCGAACCGCCCCGCAGCGGCCGGAACGCCAGCCGTTCCAGCAGGACCGCCACCGCCGTCCCGGCCAGCAGCGCCGCCACCACACCAGCGACGAACGGCAGCCCGGCGGCAATGACGGCGGCATAGGCATAGCCTGACACGGTCATCAGTTCGCCATGTGCAAAGTTGATCATCTTCATGACGCTGAACACGACTGCCAGTCCCAGCGCCAGCATCGCATAGGTACCGCCCAGCGCCAGACCGTTCACCACCTGTTGCATCGCTTCGTTCACGTCACCGTTCC
The DNA here is from genome assembly GCA_038251315.1 of Rhodobacterales bacterium. Lineage (GTDB taxonomy): Bacteria > Pseudomonadota > Alphaproteobacteria > Rhodobacterales > Rhodobacteraceae > JBBKXP01. Next base: position 649 of record JBBSBK010000183.1, read on the forward strand.
ATTATTCCACGCCAAGATAGGCCTGCACGATCTCGTCCGAGGCGAGCAGATCGCGCCCTGTCCCGGTCGCAACTACCCGGCCCGATGCGATGACAAACCCGCGGTCGGCGATATCCAGTGCCAGCCGCGCGTTCTGTTCGACCAGCAGGATCGTCGTTCCGCGATCCCGCAGCCGGACGATCAGGTCAAAGATCACCTCGACGATCTGCGGCGCCAGACCCAGCGACGGTTCGTCCAAAAGCAGCATCGCCGGTTCCGACATCATCGACCGACCGATCGCCAGCATCTGCTGTTCGCCGCCCGACAAGGTGCCGCCCAGCTGAGCACGCCGCTCGGCCAGCACAGGGAACAGGGCGAACACTTCGTCGCGCATCCTCTCGAACGCGGCGCGGCCCCGGAACGCAGCCCCCATGCGCAGGTTTTCGACCACCGTCAGACCTTCGAAGATGTGCCGCCCTTCCGGCGTCATCGCCAGTCCAAGGCGCACGATGGTTTCGGTCGCGGTTCCGGTAATGTCGCGACCGCGAAACGTGACCTGACCGGCGGTCGGACGGATCAATCCGGTGATGGCCAGCAGAGTCGTCGTCTTGCCCGCGCCGTTCGATCCCAGAATGGCGACGATCTCGCCCTCGGCCACGTCAAGATCGACGTCGCTGAGGGCACGGATCGGTCCATAGGTGGCAGACAGGCCCCGCACCACGAGGATCGGATCGCGGGGCATCCGGCGGCCGCTCCGCCTAGTACTGCGGCGCCGGGACGAGGGCGGAGTCGGGCATCGACTGTGACACCAGTTCCCGCTTGCCGTCCATGACCCGCACGATGGTCACTTCGCGCAGCGGCACCCTGTCGGTCCCAGCATAAGTAATACCGCCGACCGCGCCCTGCACGTCGGACAGGTTGGCGATGGCGTCACGCAGCGCCGGACCATCCGTCGTCCCGGCCTGTTCGACCGCCGCAGTGATGATCTTGACGATGTCATAACCCAGCGCGGTGTAAACCGTTTCGGAATCGTGCCCGAACTTGGCCTTGTAGGCGTCATAGAATTGCGCCAGGGCATTGCCGTCCTCGGCGAAACCGGCGCGGCCCCGATGGTAAGGTCCTCGGCCAAGGCCGGGCTGGCAAACGCCGTCGCCACGGCCACTGCGGAAATTGCATATTTCATTTGTCCACTCCTCTGTTGTCGTCGTGTTTTGTGTGTCGGCGGCCCAGATAGGCCTCGATCACCGCAGGATCGCGTCGAATAGCTTCTGGTGCGCCTTCGGCGATGACGCTGCCTTGTGACAGCACGACAAGCCGGTCGCACATGCTGCGCACGAAGGACTGGTCGTGTTCGATGACCAACAGGCTCAGCCCTTGGCGTCGTTGCAAATCCTTGAGCCGCCGCGCCAGATCGGCGGTCTCGACCTCGTTCATTCTGGCAGTCGGTTCGTCCAGCAAGAGGACCACCGGGTTCATCGCGAGAGCGCGGGCGATCTCGACCCGGCGACGCACCCCGTAGGCCAGCGATCCGGCCGGGGTCAATGCAACGTCGTCGAGGTCAGGTTCGGCCAGCACCCTCCGCGTCGCCAGGTCGGGATCGCCGTCACGGACCAAAGCCGCGACGCGGATGTTATCGTAGACCGACAGATGTTCGAAAACGCGGATATTCTGAAACGTCCGCGCGACCCCGGCCGCCGCGACACGATGTGGCGGTAACGTGGTCAATGCCACGTCGCCCAGCGCCACGGTGCCGATGTCCGCGCCCAGAACGCCCGACACGATGTTGACCAGCGTCGTCTTGCCCGATCCGTTAGGCCCGATCAGGCCCAGCGCCTCGCCCGCACGTATCTCGAGACTGACGGCATTCAAGGCCTGAACCCCGTCGAAGCTCTTGGACACCGCAGCGATGCGCAGCGTTTTGCTCGCAATGCGGTTTTCGACGATCATCTCGGAAGGTGCCAGCGGCGTCGGCGGGGCAGGTCGCCTCCATGTTGGTTCTCGCCACGCGATCAACCCGTCGGGGCGGCGATACATGACGAACAGGATCGCCACCGCCAGAACGATCTGGGTCAACCCGAACAGCGGCGGCAGACCGACCGATTCGAGCCATGGCGCTCCCTCGATCCTACGGGTGACTTCGGAAAGCGCCGTCACCACCAGCGCCCCGGCCACCGCGCCCGAAAGAGTCGACATGCCGCCCAGGATGCCCATTGCCAACAGCGAAAACATATAGACGACCTAGAACTGCTTGGGACTGATCACCGACAGGTAATGGCTCAACAGCAGCCCGGATCCTGCGATCATTGCTGCGCTCAACACCCAGGCCCACAGCCTAACCCGGACGACGTCGACACCGCAGGCTGCCGCCGCAAGCTCGTTCTCGCGGCTTGCCTGAAGCCGCAACCCGATTGACGAGGCGCGAAAGAACGCCGCCGCAAGAATCATCAGCAAAAGGTATGCCGCCGGCAGCC
>JBBSBK010000184.1:0-3012 GCA_038251315.1 Rhodobacterales bacterium
CGACGCGCACGAACCTGTTCACCAACCCCGACTTTGCGACCGATACCGCATGGGCCAAAGGTGCGGGCTGGGCCATTGCCGGGGGCAAGGCGACCCATACCCCCGGATCAGCGGGCAACTTAACACAAACCCCAGCCCTGACAGCAGGCGTGTCTTATCGCATGGCAATGGTTGTGTCCGGGGTGACCGCAAACCAGGTAAAGTGCCGAATTCTGGGTTCGCCGACAACTGACAGCGGCATAGCTGGCAACGGTTTGTTCGTCGCCACACTGGTTGCACCGGCATCTCCGGGAAACGTCGGATTTAACGGCACCGCCGCATCCGATGCGTCAATCGACGACGCGGTAATATTTGCCGCAACCGCCACCTGCCTGGCGCAAGGCACCGCCGATTACTACATCGTGCCGTTTTCATCGACCGGCCTGACCGGGGCCGCAGACGGCCCGCACACTCTCACCATCATCTGAGGAGGCTTCGATGCCCGCACCTACCGTCACGATCCCGGTCACCGGGACCGACCCCTTAGTCGCGGCGAATAGCACGACCGAGGCCGCAATCAACACCGCGCTGTCCGATCTTTACGACGCGGCACAGGCCGCAGCTTCGGCCCTCGTCGATGCCGAGGCGGCGGTTCGCACGGCAGATATCGACGCACTGGATGCGCGCCTCGATGGGCTGCCAAGCGAGATTGATCTGCCCGCCTTGCGCAAAGTGGCGGTCGATCATCTGGTTCACCGGCCCGGCGATGCGCCCGAGCACTTTGACGGCGACGTTGGCGTTGTCGTCACCAATGAGGACGGCAAGGCGCTGCGGTTTGACGACAGCCGCACGGTCAAATCCAGCCCGAGGATGGCGGTGGAGCCTGGGCGGCGCTACGAGGTCAGGGCGGCGTACCGCCGCGCGGCGGCAGTCCCGGACCCGGCAAACGATGCGGTGCAGGTCGGGATCGACTGGTTTTCTGCGAACGGCACGGCGCTGTCGTCCAGCATCGTCAACACCGACACTACGCTGACGGTCGGCGCGGGGCGCCGCGAAGTGGCGAGTGTGTTCGCGCGATCTGCGGCATCGGGCATTCAGACCGTCTCACCCGCCGCCGCCCGATATGCGGTGGCGTGGGTGCGGGTGTACGGGACCGACCATCAGACGGATATCGAGGTCTGCTCGATCGAACGGCTGCCCGGCAACCTGCTGCCCGGCCCTGACGGGCCGGTCGGACCGCGTGGCCTGATAGGGCCGGTCGGACCGCGAGGGCTGCGTGGATTTGACGGCGAAAAGGGCGACGCCGGATTTTCGTTGCAGTTCGCGCTGACTGATGGTGCATCGGTGGCTATCGGAGATCGCCCTGCAACGGGGTCGATCGACGGTGCCACTTGGGGCCTGATCGGTGCCGACCAGAGCATCACGATTTTCATCTGGTCGGATGCGGCTTGGTACAACGCAGGCACGATCACCAGCGCGGCGGCGGCGAACGTCGCCAACACGATTTATGTGCAAGAGGCTGGAAACGATGCGCTCCTTGGCGGATCGGTGGCCAACGCGGTGGCCAGCATCGAGCGGGCGCTTGAAATCGCCGCGACTCGGGACGGCGAGTTGACCCTGATCGACCTGCTGGGCGCGAACAGCAACGCGGTGACAGAAGGGCATTTGGACATGCCCGACAATACTGTGATCAGGGCGGTGCATCGGGCATGGATCATGCGGCCCGCGACAGGATTTGAAGAGCGGAACCTGTTCCGCATGGGATCGGGCTGTTTCGTCGAGGGGGTTCTTTCCGAGGGCTTCCGGGTGGACAGCCTGACCAATCCGACCTCGGGGTTCTTCGCCAGCTTCAGGCCCGGGGCGGTGATCAACCGGGTTCCCTATGTTCATAAAGTGGCAATCAGAACGCCGGTTTCGTGGGGCCTTGTGGCACCGCCACTGGACCGCGCGAACGGCAACCCGGCGATTGGCCGGGGCGGCGGCGTCATCCTCGCGGATGGACTTGTCTGCAGCCAATACAGCCGCTTTCCGAATATCATGACGTGGGGGGCCACGCCTGTCAGCCCGAACGGTATCGGCTACTGCGCAAAAAACGGGGGGCTGGTGAACGCCGTCAACGCGGTCGCCATGTGGGCGCACAGGCACTTTTATGCGCTGAGTGGGGGCCAGATCATCTTGTCCGCGTGCTCTACGCAGTTTGGCGACTACACGCTGCACGCCGATGGTTTCCGCAACATCGTCACGCCCGGCGAGGTTGGCGTCAGCCTGACGGTGCAAACGGTTGCGGCTGACGCAATCGAGACAGCATCGGCAACGATCATCGACGCGATGTGGGCAGCACTGGTCTCTGGCGGTTTCACAGCGACATGGAACGCCGAAGACGAAGCGTACACGCGTGCCGATGGCTTGCTGTTCCTGCGGTGCGTCCGGTGGGTTCTGGAATACGCAAACGAACAGCCGATGCTGGATTTCGCAAAGGGTTTGTTCAATACCATTGGAGAGCGCGCATTTTCAGCCGACAAGCTGGCGGCGTTCACATTCAGTTTTGACCACATGCGCGCCAGCATCAATGCCCTGGCCGGGGTTAACGCCGCGTCCGATACTATTGTGACCGCTCTGGTGGACGCGCTGAATGCCACGCTGACGACGCCGGTGACGCGGAAAGAGCCGTCCAAGATTACGGCCATCGGCCACACATGGACAGCAGTTATGGCCGGGGTGGCGCTTACCAAAATCCCACCCGCCCTCAACGCCACGCCCATTCAGGACAGCATTCTTGAGACAAATGAGGGCGTTGTCGTCGCCTCTGGTCAAGACGATCAGGGAAATGCGCTGTTCGTCGGTGGCCTGACCATCACCGCAGACACCGGCGAACTCGGTGGCCCTCCGTTTGAACAAGCGGTTCGCCGCATCGCAACCCGCGCCGCAATCTCAAGGAGTTTCTGAACATGGCCCGCATCACATGCAAAACGCCGTCCACAGGGCGCGCAATCCCTATCACAAGGCTGAACGTCCCGGCGTCGGCCACGACGA
>JBBSBK010000185.1:0-3003 GCA_038251315.1 Rhodobacterales bacterium
CTTTATTGCGCGTCAGGACCTGTCCAACACGCAAGCAGAAAGCCTCATCGAACATTTCGGGACCGTCCTTGCCGACAACGGCGGCAAGCTGCTGGAAAACGAATACTGGGGCGTCAAGACGATGGCCTACAAGATCAACAAAAACCGCACGGGGCAGTACGCCTTTCTGCGCTCGGACGCGCCAGCGCCCGCCGTGCAGGAAATGGAACGGCTGATGCGGCTGCATGATGACGTCATGCGCGTGCTGACGATCAAGGTCGATAAACACGAAGATGGCCCGTCAGCGCAGATGCAGAAACGCGACGAGCGCAGCGACCGTGGCCCGCGCCCGGACCGTGGTGACCGTCCCGACCGTGACCGTGGCGACCGCCCGGATCGTGGTGATCGCCCCGACCGCGGCGATCGTCCTGAACGCACCGAACGTTACTGATTGATCTGACAAGGACACCCGATATGGCAACCAAACCATTCTTCCGCCGCCGCAAGTCTGATCCGTTCGAGGGCGACGGCGCCCCGGCGATCGACTACAAGGACACCCGTCTTTTGCAGCGTTACGTTTCCGAGCGGGGCAAGATCGTGCCCGCCCGGATCACCGCAGTCAGCAACAAGAATCAGCGCAAGCTCGCTCAGGCGATCAAGCGCGCGCGGTTCCTGGCCCTGCTGCCCTATGCCGTCAAGTAAGGAACAATCAGATGGATGTGATCCTGCTCGAACGCGTCGCCAAGCTTGGCCAGATGGGCGAAGTGGTCAAAGTCAAAGATGGCTATGCCCGCAACTTCCTGCTGCCCCAAGGCAAGGCGCTGCGCGTCAACGCCTCCAACCTCGCCCGATTCGAGGCTGAAAAGGCGCAACGCGAAACCACCAACCTCGAATCCCGCAAAGAGGCCCGGAAGATGGCCGATCAACTGGATGGGCAGACCTTTGTCATCATCCGGTCAGCGTCCGACGGCGGCAACCTCTACGGCTCCGTCACCACCCGCGACGCCGCCGAAGCGGCGACAGCAGGCGGTTTCACCGTCGCCCGTGCCCAAGTCGTGCTGAACAGCGCGATCAAGGAACTGGGGATTCACACGGTCGACATTGTGCTGCACCCCGAAGTGACGGCGCAAATCCGGCTCAACATCGCCCGCTCCAAGGACGAAGCCGAACTGCAGGCCGCCGGGAAATCGATTCAGGAACTGGCCGCCGAAGAAGAGGCCGCCGCCGAATTCGAAATCCAGGAACTGTTCGACGATCTGGGCGCTGCCGGAATGGACGATTTCGGCGACGACGCACCTGCATCCAAGGGCGACGACGCCTGATCGACCTTCAAGAACAAATCAAAGGGCCGCGGATCACCTCCGCGGCCCTTTTCCTTTGTCTGACATTCCTCGACGGACTGCTGTCGGGTTCAGCGACAGCCCGGTTGCTGACGGCCCATCTTAACGACGGAACGTCTCCATCTGCAACTGCGCGGCGCAAACGCTGCCGTCATACGTTCCGACCCAAATGTCCAGCCAACCATCTGCAGGCCGGGTCAGTACGATCCGCGGATCTTGATTGCCGTTGTCGTCATCATCATAATACCAGTTGGCCGACGCCGTATTGATCAGCAGCGCACTGTCGCAGTTGCTGATGACGCTGACGACAAGCTGCAGACCCTGCATCCCACGCAAATTGAATGTAAAATCGGGCCGGTCGGTGAAATATCCCGCTCCGCGGTCCGTTCCTGGCTGCACGTTCGGGCAATTCCAGATCAGGTTGTTACCGCCCGCATCGACGTTATACGCGACGCGGCTGCGCATCTGACTTCCCGAAATATCACCTCCCGGCCCGCTCAAACTGAAATCCGGACATGCCACCGCCACCCCGGCAAACCCGAAAACCATCAAAATTGCATATAGAACTGATTTCACGATCGATGCTCCCCTCTGAGTCTTTGTTGAACGTGAGCTAGTTTATGCCGACTGCCATTCTGCGATAAAGCATTTTCTGACCGGATCAGCAGAATTCAACCGCAGGTCGAATGGGCGGGTAACGCATCCAACGAAAGGGGCACCCACCTGGGTGCCCCTTTCAATTTCTCGCAACTGGCGTTGGACTATTCTTCTTCCAGCCTTTCAACGGCCTTTTGCAGGTCGTCCTTGGTGGCGTCCTTGTCCGTGATCTTGGCCTGTTCGAAGATATGGTCGACGACCTTGTCCTCGAACAACGGGGCCTGCAACTGTTGGCGGAACTGAGCATTCTTCTGCACGAACTCGAAAAACTGCTTTTCCTGCCCCCGATACTGCCTGGCCTGGGTCATGACCGCCTGGGTCATCTCGGCATCCGTCACCTTGACGGCAGCCTTCTGGCCGATATCGGCCAGCAGCAAACCCAGCTTGACACGCCGTTCGGCCAGCTTGGTATGTTCGGTGGTGGTATCGATCTGCGGGTGATCGTGGCCATGCACTTCGGGGTTTTCCTCGTGCCACAGTTGATGGGCGATCTGGTTCGCCTCAGCCTCGACCAGCGACCCAGGCAGGTCGAATTCGACCAGCTTGTCCAGCGCGTCCAACAGCGCACGCTTAGCAACCGCACGGGCGGCCCCGTTATACTCTGCCTCAAGCCGCTCTGAAATCTGACCCTTCAGCGCCGCCAGATCGTCGGCCCCGAACTTCTTCGCCAGATCGTCGTCGATGGCCGCAGCTTTCGGTTCCTTCACTGCCTTGATCGTGCAGGCAAAGACGGCCGACTTGCCGGCCAGATTGGCGGCCTGATAATCGGCGGGAAACGTCACCTCGACATCCTTTTCGTCGCCCGGCTTGACCCCGATCAAACCATCCTCGAACCCCGGAATGAATGAATTCGACCCCAGAACCAGCGGGTAATCCGACGCCGCACCACCTTCAAAGGCGACACCATCGACCTTGCCCAGAAAGTCGAACACCACCTGATCGCCCGATTTGGCTTTGCCACCCTTCTTGCGATCCTCGAAATCCTGCGCCGTCTTGGCCAGGTTATCCAGCGCCTCGGCCACCGACA
>JBBSBK010000186.1:0-2986 GCA_038251315.1 Rhodobacterales bacterium
ACGCAGCACGGTGTCATAGACCGCCTGCCCTTCGTCGCTGGCATGGTCAAGAAAAACGGTGCGGCTGATGTCGGCCGCAAAGCCATCCTTGCGGGCGCCGAAATCAAGCAACAGGGCATCGCCCGCCTTGACGTGGTAATCGGGGCGCGCCTTGGCATGGGGCCGCGCCGATCCATCACCGGCAGCAACGATCGGGTGAAACGACTGATCCTCGGCCCCTTCGGCAAACAGGGCCTGCACGAGGGTTTGTTCGATCTGCTTTTCGGTCTGGCCCAGACGCACGGTTTCCAGCGTCCGCCCCAAAGCGCGTTCCGAAATGGCAATGGCGCTGCGCAGCGCGTCGATGTCGGCCGGCGTCTTGATCATGCGCAGCGCCGAAATCTCGCGTTCGGCATCGACGATCCGCAGGTCTGGGTTGGCGCGCAACAGCGCGTGATGGACGAAGACGCGCATCACCTGCCCTTCGACGGCGAGCGACTGAATCCCCAAATGGTCCATCAGACCCTTGAATGCCGCGTCATAGCCATCCTGATCGCGCCAGTCGAACACGAGACCATCGAACCCGACCAGATCCCAACTGCGCAGTTCCAGATTGGGGACAAGGGCGGCGGCGGGGCCTTGCGCGGGCACAACGACCATGAACGGGCGTTCGTGGCTCATGAACGGGTGGACCACGGCGCGGGTGAAATTCGGGCCGGGGACAAGGGCGACGGCGTCAACGCCAAGGGTCGCGGCGATGTCCGCATAGTCTGAAAGCCGGTCGTTCAGGGATTGGGTCACGTCGCCTCGCCCAGCTTGGAAATCGAAAAGGGGGCGGCACAATCGCGCCGCCCCCGTTTTTGTATCGCTTACTGCGACAGACCAACCTGATCGAAGATGTGACCACCCAGCGGGTGAACCACATAGCCTTCGACTTCGGGGCGCATGGTCATGAACACGACCGAATGGGCGATGGTGGCCCAAGGTGCCTGTTCCTTGAACACGACCTGCGCCTGTTCATAGAGTGGCTGGCGTTCTTCCTGCGTCGGCAGAACCTTGGCCTGCTGGATCAGATCGTCGAACGGCTGATAGCACCACTGCGCCCGGTTCGACGCACCGACCGCGTCGCAGCCCAGCAGCACCGCCAAGAAGTTGTCGGGATCACCGTTGTCACCCGTCCAGCCCAGCAACACGGCACCATCGCGGTCCAGATCGGACGACCGGGACAGGTATTCGCCCCACTCGTAGGACACGATTTCCACCGTAACACCCACCTCTGCCAGGTCCGCTTGCATCAGTTCGGCCATGCGGCGGGCGTTGGGGTTATAGGGGCGTTGCACCGGCATCGCCCAGATCTTCATGTTCAGGTTCTCGACACCCTCCGCGGCCAACATCTCCTTGGCCATTTCGGGATTGTATTCATCGTCGGCAACCGCTTCGTTGTAGGACCACATGGTCGGCGGGATCGGGTTCTTGGCGATCTGGCCGGACCCCTGAAATACCACGTCGATGATCGCCTGTTTGTCGATCGCCATGTTCAGGGCGCGACGCACGTTGGCGTTGTCATAGGGGGCGATGGTTGTGTTGTAGGCCAGATAGCCGACGTTCAGACCTTCCTGTTCCATCACGACAAGGCTCGGGTCGTCCTTCATCGCCTGCACATCGGCAGGGTTCGGATACGCCATGATGTGACATTCGCCCGCCTGCACCTTTTGGTAACGCACGGAGGCGTCCGGCGTGATCGCAAAGATCAGGCTCTCGACCTTGGCCTTGTCACCCCAGTAATCGTCGTTGCGCAGATAGCGAATGACAGCGTCTTTCTGATAGGCTTGGAACGTGAACGGGCCAGTGCCGATCGGGGCCTGATTCAGCATTTCGGGGGTGCCTGCCGCCATCATTGCATCGGCGTATTCCTTGGACACGATCGACGCGAAATCCATCGCCATGTTGGCGATGAACGGCGCCTCGGGGCGGGTCAGGTGAAAGACGACGGTGTAATCGTCAGTCTTTTCGATGCTGCCGACCAGATCGGGCATCGACATGCTGCCATAATACTCCCACGTGCCGCCGGAATAGCTGTTGTAGGGATTATCGGGATTGCCCTGACGGTCGAAGCTGAAGATTACGTCGTCGGCGTTGAAATCGCGGGTCGGCGTGAACTGGTCGTTGGAATGGAACTTGACCCCTTCACGCAGCTTGAACGTCACGGTCATACCGTCGTCGCTGACTTCCCAGCTTTCGGCCAGACCCGGCAGAACCTCGGTCGTGCCGACCTTGAATTCGGTCAGGCGGCTATAGATCGGGTGGCTGGACGCATCGAACGTCGTGCCGGCGGTGTAGAGCGCCGGATCGAACCCTTCGGGCGACCCTTCGGAACAATAGACCAGCGATTGCGCCGATGCTGCCGAGGCAAGCAATCCGGCCAGCAAGGCACCCGCTGCGAGTTTGAGTTTGAAAGACATGATATTTCCTCCCATTGTCTTTGTGATCTGGCTACCCGCAGGCGGTTGCGCATGCAGACAGCACATCTCGTGCCCGCCGGATCGCCCACTTATGCAGGGTTCATGACTGCATCGGTCGCGCGATCCGTCCGGGAATGGTTTCATACGACCACGGATCAGGACGTTTGCCAAGCCATCCCTGCGACGTTCCTGATCCAGTCCGATCTCACGATGTGATCAACGAGCGCAGAGTCCTGCTCGTACGTCACCGGCTCGTTCCAGCCGGAATGGCCCGCCTTTTTCGGCGCAAACGCGGTGCTGTCGGCGTTGCTGTCGCCGCGCATCAGGTAGAACATCGCGCCCTGTGGGTCGGCCACGACGGCATCTGGGTCCCGGCTCTACCCGGCTAGGCATGCGCGTCAGGTCTGGCGGACCCGGCTCCGCGCGCACCTTGCCGCAGCAGGACTTCCGCTATAGCGTCACCTCCATTGATGCGAGGATTTGAGATGGCCGAAGGGAACGTCGAACGTCGGCTGGCCGCGATCCTTGCAGCGGATGTGGTGAGC
>JBBSBK010000187.1:0-2932 GCA_038251315.1 Rhodobacterales bacterium
CTTCTGCCGAAGCGTTGCAGTCAGTCCCGACGACCGCGAAACGATCACCTGCGACCCGGGCGAGGCCGAATTCGCCACGCTCTACGCCCTCACCGATCTGGGCGAGGCCATCGCGATCCATGACGTCACGCTTTCCAGCGCTGGAGCCGACGACGTAGCCGCAATCGCCCGCGCGCTGTTCGTGGCCATGGTCAACGCCCGCCGCGACCCGCCCGACTCTGCCCAGCGCCATGAGGTGGAACAGGCGGCGCTGATCGATCCCGACCGGATTGGATGACATGGCGATGCAGGATCATAAAGCACTGATATTGCTTAGATTAGCCTACGACAATCAGCCCGGCAGAGCGATGGTTGTCACAGGAAAACGATGCAACTCACCCCCGGAGACCAAGCCATGACCACCCGCCGCGCCACCGACAATTCCAAAGCCCTCGACGCATTCCTCGCCGCGAAGGTCGAGATCGACGCGATGCTCGAACGCCTGACCACCCTCAGCGCGGACCATTTCGACGCCCATCCTGACGAGGTCAATTGGGGCCATGTCGGCACCCTCAATCATCATGCGGACCTGCTGCGCCAGATCACCGACAGCGCCTTCCGCGAGGGCGAACACGCCGAGTAAAACCAACTTCTCCCGGTCACGCCCGCCGACTGGCGGGCTCGGCCTCGTAGAAGGGTGGGCATTCCGCGCGCCCCGATACGGAGACGACGATGACCCAACTATCCGACACCCAAACCCTGATCCTGAGCGCCGCCGCCCAGCGGCCCGAACACATCGCCCTGCCACTGCCCGAAAGCCTGCGCGGCGGTGCCGCCGCCAAGGTGGTAGGCGCGATGATCGCCAAGGGCCTGCTGCAGGAGGTCGATGCCGACCTACGCATGGGCGAACCCATGTGGCGCGAGACCGGAGATGGCCATGGCACGACGCTGGTTGCCACCGATGCAGGCCTCGCCGCCATCGGCATTGAGCCCGAGGACGCGAACACCGCTCCCATGGGCGCAACTGCCGCGCCTTCAGAAGAACCCACGCTCAATACCCCCTCCGAACCCGACTCCGCGCCCAAGGCGCGCACGCCGCGCGAGGGCACCAAGCAGGCCTCCCTGATCGCCATGCTGCGCGCACCGGAAGGCGCGACCATCGAGGAGATTGTCGCAGCATTGGACTGGCGTTCACATACGGTCCGGGGCGTGATGGCCGGGGCGCTGAAGAAGAAGCTCGGTCTCGAGGTCACCTCGGAGAAGGTCGAAAATCGAGGGCGCGTTTACAAACTACCCACTGCCTGATGAGGAGAGGTTGCACTCCTTCGTCGCCGCTGTCCTTTATGGGCGGCGGCTTACCTCTCAGGACTCAGTCTTTTTAAACACGCTGTATTGAAAGCTCTGTCGATTGCCCTTCGGCGTGATGTGCAAATGCCGTTGTGCGCTGATCATCTCGAACTTGCCCGGCGCCAGTCCATTCAACTCCTGCGCCAGTTCCTCTGGAGCATAACGCACCACAGGTAGCCCGGAGCACTTCTCTGGCCCATCATCCGCAAATGTCGCAATGATCGCAACCCCATCGGGACGAAGCGCTTTGGTCATCGCGTCCGCATATGCGGCTCGCTCGTCGATTTCGGTCAGAAAATGAAACACCGCGCGGTCATGCCAGACTGCGTATTCCCGGCGAGGCTGCCAAACCGTCACGTCGGCCTCGATCCACTCCACGCTGTCGCCGCGCGCACCAACCCTCTTCTTGCTTACCCCCAGCGCAGAACCCGAAAGATCCAGCACGGCCAGCGGACCAAACCCCTCATCCAGCAGCGCATCCACAAGTCGCGATGCGCCCGCGCCGATGTCGATCATGGCGTCGCCAAGCTGGAGATGCATTCTGACAAGTTCCAAAGATACCGACGGCGTCGCCTCGAACCATGTCAATTCGTCTTCGGATCGCGCGCCGTAAACGCCGTCCCAGTGCTCCTGTCTGGCTTCCATTGTGTTCCGCCTCTCGTTCCGATCACCATATCGGATCGGCACATAGCTGACCAATAGCATTGACGTGTCGCAACGTGTTCAAGGACTGCGGACACGGATTGCTTCGAACAACCGCCGCAAGGCGTAGCTGCGACCTATCGAGACAATGGTAAAAACCAGCCCCATCTTCAGGTTCTGCGCCAGCGTCGTGTGCAGTCCGAAGATGGGAAAGATCAGGATCTGCGTGACGACGGCGACGCCGTAGCCGACGATCACGTTGGCAACGGACTCGACGAGCGACATGATACGCGATTGCTTCATCCCGCCACCTCATCCATCGGCCAGCAGTTCAGCCGCCAAAGTTCTGAGCGCATGTGCTGCAACCAAGGGGACCACCCCGTTGCCACAAAGGCGAAGCCGGTCCACCCGGTGGGCCAACCCATCAGCGCCTCGACGAACAGCGGGTTCAAGGTCCGGCGCACATCGGAGGTATCGCTCCCAACCATCGGCGTCACCAGGACCTGGCGGCCAAGCAGGCCGTTGACCGGCGTGTTGGCAAGGCTCGTCGCCCCATCCTTGTGATCCCGCGCCGTTGGCGTCATCCACAGACGGCTGGCGTATGTCAGATCGGCCGTCCGGCGATTGCCCGCGCTTGGCTTGCAGCCGTCGTTCGCCATCGGTGTCGGCCAGTCGCGCGCCATCCCGTCCAGACCCTTCTCGTCTTTCCGGTCTCCGCCCCGGCTCCGGAAGCTGTCGGTCTGCGGCGTCGGCCACAGCGCAGCCGTCGTCGCGAGGTTCATCCCATGCTGGCCTGCCGCTTGCGAAGGCGTAGGCTTGGTCTGCCGGTTCTCGTTCGCACTGGCGCGGGGCGTCGGCCACAGCCGCATCATCTCTGTCCGGTTGCCGCCACTCGACCGGGTCCCAGAGCAGGCGCGCGGGGTCGGCCAACTCGTCACCCTCGCGGGTGGCGAGAATGAACAGC
>JBBSBK010000188.1:0-2894 GCA_038251315.1 Rhodobacterales bacterium
CCGGTGCTGCCACCGCCGCACGGGCGCTATCGGGCGGCAACTTGCAGAAATTCGTCATCGGACGCGAGATCATGCAAGACCCCAAGGTGCTGATCGTCAACCAGCCGACGTGGGGCGTCGACGCCGCTGCCGCGGCGTCGATCCGGCAGGCGCTGCTGGATCTGGCCCAAAAGGGCGCGGCGGTGATCGTGATCAGTCAGGACCTCGACGAACTGATGGAGGTCTCCGACCGTTTTGCCGCGCTGAACGAAGGCCGCCTCTCTGCCCCGCGCACCGCGCGCGGGCTGACGGTGGACGAGATCGGCCTCATGCTTGGCGGCGCGCATGATATGGAGGTAGCCCATGTTGCGGCTTGAAAAACGACCACAGCCTTCGCAGGCGTGGATCTACGCGACGCCGGTGCTGGCCGTCATCATCACGATGATCGTCGGCGGGGCGCTGTTCGCCGCCTTGGGCAAGAACCCGGTCGAGGTGATCCGGACCATTTTCTGGGATCCGCTGTTCGGTGAATTCGCCCGGTTCGACCGTCCGCAACTGCTGGTCAAAGGCGCCCCGCTGGTTCTGATCGCCATCGGCCTGTCGTTCGGGTTTCGCGCCGGCATATGGAACATCGGGGCCGAGGGGCAGTATATCATCGGCGCGCTGTGCGGTGCCGGGGTCGGGCTGGCCTTTTATCCGATGGAGGCCCGCTGGCTGATCTTTCCGCTGATGATCATCGCGGGGACGTTTGGCGGCTGGGCCTGGGCGATGATCCCCGGCCTGCTCAAGGTGCGGTTCGGGACCAACGAAATCCTCGTCTCGCTCATGCTGGTCTATGTGGCCGAGGCGCTGCTGGCGTCGATGTCGCTGGGCCTGCTGCGCAATCCCGAAGGCATGGGATTTCCGGGCAGCCGCAATCTGGCCCAGATCGCATCGACCGCCAACCGCGAGATCATCGCCGGATCGGGGATGCACTGGGGCGTCGTCGCTGCGTTGATCGCGGTGATCTTTTCCTACATCATCCTGTCGCGCCACATCTTCGGCTTCAACGTCCGACTTGCCGGGCAAAGCCCGCGGGCGGCGGCGTTTTCGGGCGTCAACCCGGCGCGGATGGTGTTGATCTGCATGGGCGTTTCGGGCGCTTTGGCCGGGATGGCGGGCATGTTCGAGGTGTCGACGGGCCAGATCAGCATCGACTTCAACGTCGGCTATGGTTTCACCGCGATCATCGTCGCCTTTCTGGGGCGGTTGAACCCCATCGGCATCCTGCTCGCGGGCGGCATCATGGCGCTGACCTACATCGGCGGCGGCAACGCCCAATCGACGCTGGGCCTGCCGGGCGCCGCAGTCCAGTTGTTTCAAGGGATGCTGCTGTTCTTCCTGCTCGCTGTGGACGTGCTGACGAATTACAGGGTGCGGTTCCGCCAGGGGGTAGTTGCGTAATGGACCTTTCAGCAATCAATCCGATCCTGCTGCTGGCCTCGCTCATGGTCGCTGCGACGCCGATCATCCTTGCCGCGATTGGCGAGTTGGTCGTCGAACGGGCCGGGGTTCTGAACCTCGGAGTCGAGGGGATGATGATCACCGGGGCGATCTGCGGTTTCATTGTCGCATATCACTCCGGTTCGCCTGCCCTTGGATTCCTCGGGGCGGCAACGGGGGGCGCGGTGCTATCGCTGCTGTTCGCGCTGCTGACCCAATATCTGCTGTCCAATCAGGTGGCGACGGGGCTCGCACTGACGCTGTTCGGCCTCGGGTTATCGGCCCTGATGGGGCAGAATTATGCCGGCATCCGCACGCCGTCGTTCGCCAAACTCGACATTCCGCTGCTCAGCGACATCCCGGTGCTGGGACCGATCCTGTTTCAGCATGACCCGATGGTTTACGTCGGGCTGGCGCTGGTCGCGGGGACATGGGCGGTGCTGAAATACACCCGCACCGGGCTGGTCCTGCGGGCGGTGGGCGAAAATCACGAGGCCGCACACGCCTTGGGCTACAAGGTGGTCCGCATCCGCATCATGGCGATCCTGTTCGGTGGCGCCTGCGCGGGCTTGGGCGGCGCCTATATCAGCCTTGTGCGCGTACCCCAATGGACCGAAGGCATGACCGCCGGTGTCGGCTGGATTGCCCTCGCCATCGTCGTGTTCGCAAGCTGGCGACCGTGGCGGCTTTTGCTCGGTGCCTATCTTTTCGGCGGCGTCACCGTTTTGCAGCTTAACCTGCAAGCGGCGGGGCTGGCGATTCCGGTCGAATACCTTTCGATGTCGCCCTACCTTGCGACCATCCTCGTTCTTGTCATTATGTCTGCCGGACGCGCACCCGGCAGTCTGGGCAAGACGTTCCACGCCGCACGCTGAACAACCGGGCGCAATGCCCAACAAAACCAAGGGGAGACTACCATGAAAAGAAGAACATTTCTGGCCAGTACGGCCACCGCTGCAATGGCCGCGACGCTGGGCGCACCGCTGCACGCTCAAGACAAGACCAAGGTCGGTTTCATCTACGTCGGGCCGATTGGCGACGGCGGCTGGACCTTCCACCACAACGAAGGCCGTCTGGCGATCGAGGAACATTTCGGCGACGCGGTCGAAACCGTGTTTCAGGAGAACGTGCCCGAAGGCGCGGATGCCGAACGCGCGATCACCCAGATGGCGCGTGGCGGGGCCGACCTGATCTTTACGACGTCCTTCGGGTTCATGGACCCGACCGTCAACGTCGCGGCGAATTTCCCCGATGTGAAGTTCGAGCACGCGACGGGTTACAAGACCGCGCCCAACCTCGGCGTCTATTCCGCCCGCTTCTACGAAGGGCGCGCGGTGCAGGGGCATCTGGCCGGGCTGATGACGGAATCTAACCTGATCGGCTATATCGGATCGTTCCCGATCCCCGAAGTCATTCGTGGCATGAATTCGGCC
>JBBSBK010000189.1:0-2783 GCA_038251315.1 Rhodobacterales bacterium
AAGTCTGAGGACAAACATGACTGAACTAGAGAAACTCGAACTGCTCCGTCGCCTCCGGATCCTTGGCAAGGCGCGCGACAAGAACGACAAGATGATGAACATGCCAGTGGCGATGTTTGATGAACTGATGCGCGCGGCCTTCGCCGATACCGTGCCGGACTCGTGGTATCTCAACCGCTATCCCGATGTGGAAGCTGCCGTGAAGAAGGGCGTGTTCAAGGCCGGGGCCGATCACTTTGTGACCTCCGGGCTTTACGAGGGGCGCATCCCCTACGCGATCGAGATTGACGAGATCGAATACCTCAAGGTCCATCGCGATGTGGCCAAGGCAATCGAGGCGGGGACGTTCACCAGCGCGTCCGACCACTTTTACAAATCCGGATACAACGAGGGTCGCGCCTTCAAGATCAAGTCCGCTTGACGGCGCTACGAAAGCTCCCGGGTCTGACCGTTTCGGGCCAATCCGGGCGGCGTGACCCGCAGACGACCGTCGTGGCGCGTCAGGCAGGGGGCCGGTTGCTTGACATCAAACAAGGCGCTGACCATAGTCCGTTCACACTTTGGCATGGCCGGATACAGCTACAGGTCCGCGCTTCGCTATCCTTTGTTTTCAACGACAAGACGGGCATTTCACGATGATCACCAAGGCATTCCTGTTTCGCAAATATGCGCAGACCAACGCCGATCTTGCCGAGGCGTTTGGCGGCGATGACGAGATGATGCTGACAGATCACTTCGACCGCTTTGGTCAGCGCGAAATGCGCGGGTTGCAGTTCAACGACTACATCCGGCTTGAAGGGCTGATGTGTTCGGATGCGGGCGATATCTACATCGCAGGCTGGGCCGACCGCCGCATGATCAGCACCCTGGATGTGGTGATCGAGGTCGGCTATGTGCGCCACGACGTCGGCCGGATCGACCCTGTGTGGTATCCTCGCGCCGATGTGACGGCGCTGACCGGCGACACGCAGAACGATCAGGGGTTTCTGGCGCTGATCCATCTGCCCGACCTGCTGGTGCATTCCGACCTCACGATCTTCATCAACGGCAAACGGGTGCGGCACGAGGCGACGATGCGCTGGCAATCGACGCCGTTGTTCCTGACTCAGGCGCTGGGCGCGGCGGCAGTTGTGGCGGACATGCCGATCGGCAAGTCGGTCCGGCTTGCCGAACCGATCTACAACGGCTTTGCCGGTGTGTGGCAACGGTTCCTTGACGGGCTGCGCTTTACCCTCGCGTTTGAAAATCGCCCGCGCGAAAGCCATCCGCGCAGCATCGTCATCACGCTTTATCGCCGGGCCGACATGCTGCTGGTGCAGTTGCGCGAACTGGCGGGCTTTCTGATCGACACCGACACCGAGGTCGTGGTGATCGGCAACGATCTGGTGGGGGCCGAGGCAACGCTGGTCCAGTTGCGCGCGTTTTGCCAGATTCACGACATCTCGCTGCGGGTGTACCTGTGTTCGGGCAATTCGGGCTTTTCGCGCGGCAACAACTTTGGTGCCGAGATGGCGCGCGGCGAAACCCTGATCCTGATGAACCCCGACATCTTTCCGCCCGAAACCGATGCGGCCCGTGCCTTTGCTTTTCTAACCGATCCGGCGGGCGATGCGCTGCATGGCGCGCTGATGTATTACGGCGACGGGATGCTGATGCATTCGGGCATGTATGCCGCGCGCGACCTTTGCTATGATCAGACCAGTGGTTTTTCGGCCCCGGTCCTGCGCTGTGAACACTTTGGCAAGGGCCTGTCGCACCGCATCACCGATGACGACGCCGCTTTGGCGCATGCGCTGGAAAGCGTGCAGGACGACAAGCTGCTGGTGTCTGCAGCGCTGTGGAAAATCCGCCGCGATGTGTTCTTCGATGTGGGCGGGCTGTCGACCGAGTATCTGTTCGCCTATTACGAGGACGCCGATTTCTGCCTTCGCCTGCGCGAGATGGGGATCGAGATCAGACTGGACCGCTCCGCCCGCTGGATTCACATGGAAGGCGTGGGCAAGACGATGACCCCCGCACAGCGCACCTTCATGTGGCTGAACCGGAATTTCTTCACCCGTCGTTTCGGCGCGTCAACCTTTGTGGTCGATGCCGCCGACGAGATGGACATGCTCTAGGGACGACGCCGGATATGAAATACCTGACCGTGGCACTGTACCATCCGCGTGTGATGAAGGGTGGGGCGCAGTATGTCGCCAAAGACCTGCATGACGCTGCGACCGCCGATGCAGACGTCGATGCGGTTTTGCTGGCGGGCATCGACGGGACGATGTTCCCGCAATACATGAAGGTCGGGGCGTCGATCACCGCGCTGCCCGACAGCCCGTCCGAATACATCATGGGGGCGGCGAAGTTCGACGATTTCTATCATGTCATCTATGACCCGCGCCGCAACAAGGCGCTGCGCCGGTTTCTGGAGGATCACCAGCCCGATGTGATCCACATCCACCATTCGCTGTGGGTCGGGCTGGAGTTTCTGGAACTGGCCCGCAAGACCCTGCCAAACGTCAAGATCATCTACACGCTGCACGAATATCTGGCGATCTGCTATGCGCAAGGCCAGTTGTTTCGCTACCACGAAGGCGCGATCTGCCGCGACACGTCGCCCGATCAATGCGTGAAATGCTTCCCCAACCGCACGGCGGATGAGTTTACCTTGCGGCGGCGCAGCTTTCGGCAGGCCTTCGATCTGGTCGACCACTTCGTAGCGCCCTCGGGCTATCTGCGCGACCGGTTCATCGACTGGGGGCTGGCCCCCGACCGCATCTCGGTCATTGCCAACG
>JBBSBK010000190.1:0-2730 GCA_038251315.1 Rhodobacterales bacterium
ACGCCATCGCAATCGAAAATGATCAAATCGAAACGCGGGGAATCGGAAAGAGCAGCCATGCCGGGGACAGAACCGGGTTTGCGCAGGCTTGGCAAATGATTGTGTTGACGGCGGACATTTCTGCGAATGCGGGGAGGAGCCGTCGGTCGAGGGCAAAGCGGCATTGTCGGACGAATTTTGCTTCTTCGAATACCGCACCGGCGTTTACCACCCGTACCGCCGACGTTGAGCCTTGGGCCGCACAAGCCTCGTGATTGCTATCCCTGACAAATCGCAATCGATGGGCAACGGCCGCACAAAGGTGCGACGGGCCGCGCAAGCATCAAGTTTGATGGACTGGCCTGTTCTGGTCCAAGCGCCAACATTTGAAACCCGAACCGAACCGTCAGTGACAGGGTTCAGATCCGGAAATTGGTCTGGGGATCAAACAGGTGGATGCTGTCCGGTTCGGGCCGGACGTGGATCGTCGTCCCCTCAGTCGGGCGTTGTGCGCCGGGCATGCGCACGACGATGTCCGTGCCTTTATGGCCCATCAGGGTCGTGTGTGCATAGGCGTCTGCGCCAAGTGTCTCGACGGCGCGCACGTGCAGGGCCAACGCTCCGCTGCTGCCTGCCGCGACGGTCGTCATGTGTTCCGGCCGCAGACCGACCAGAATGTCTTGCCCCACCGTTTGCGGCGGCACCGCTGCAACGATCTGCGCGCCTCCGGGCAGGCTGACGAAATCCGCGCCCAGCGTTCCCGGCAGAATATTCATCGCAGGCGATCCGATGAACCCGGCGACAAAGACATTCGCGGGTTTCTCGTAGATCGCCATCGGCGTGTCGATCTGTTCGGCGACGCCGGCGTTCATCACGATCAGGCGGTCGGCCAGCGTCATCGCTTCGGTCTGGTCGTGCGTCACATACAGTGACGTCGTGCCGACGGTGCGCTGCATTTCCTTGATCTGCAAACGCATCTGCACCCGCAGCTTGGCGTCGAGGTTCGACAGTGGTTCGTCGAACAGGAACGCCGCCGGATCGCGGACCAGCGCGCGGCCCATCGCGACACGCTGGCGTTGCCCGCCCGACAGTTGGCGCGGTTTGCGGCTCAGATATTCCGACAGGTCCAACATCGCCGCTGCCTTGTCCACCCGCGCCTTGATCTCGGCCTTGGGCATGCGCGCGATTTTCAGCCCATAGGCCATATTGTCGAAAACGCTCATATGCGGGTAAAGCGCGTAGTTCTGGAACACCATCGCGATGTCGCGTTCGCGCGGTTCCAGATCGTTGACGACGCGCCCGCCGATGTCGATTTCGCCACTGGTGATCGCCTCTAGCCCCGCCACCATCCGCAGCAGGGTGGATTTGCCGCAGCCCGATGGCCCGACGATCACGACGAATTCGCCGTCCGGCACATCGATGGACACGCCGTGGATCACCTCGGTCTTGCCATAGTTTTTGCGGACGTCGCGCAGGGATATCGTCGCCATTACTTTTCGGTCTCCACAAGGCCCTTGACGAACCAGCGCTGCATCAGGACGACGATCATCACCGGCGGCAGGATCGCCAGCACCGCCGTTGCCATCACGAGGTTCCACGGGGTATCGGCATCCGCAAACGAGATCATCTTGCGCAGGGCGATGACGATGGTGTTCATCGAATTCGAGTTGGTCACCAGCAGCGGCCAGAGATATTGCGTCCAGCCGTAGATGAACAGGATCACGAACAGCGCCGCGATGTTGGTCGTCGACAGCGGCAGCAGGATATCCTTGAAGAACCGCCACGGCCCTGCGCCATCGACCCGCGCGGCCTCGAGCAATTCGTTCGGGATGGTCATGAAGAACTGGCGGAACAGCAGCGTCGCGGTGGCCGACGCGATCAGCGGCAGGATCAGCCCGGCGTAGGTATCGATCAGGTGCAACTGCACCATGACCTTGTAGGTCGGCATGATCCGCACCTCGACCGGCAGCATCAGCGTGATGAAGATCAGCCAGAAACAGGCCATGCGGAAGGGGAACCGGAAGAACACGATCGCGTACGCCGAGGCCATCGAGATGACGATTTTGCCAAACGCAATCCCCAGTGCCACGACAGTCGTATTGAACAGCAACCGCCCGACGCTGACGCCGCCGATCCGGTCGATTCCGCCATTGATCGCATCCATGTAATTGGGCACCGCCTCTGACCCTGGCAAAAGCGGCAATGGCGGGCGCAGGATCGTCTGAAGCGAATGGGTCGAGGCGATGACGACGTAATAGATCGGAAAGGCCACGATGATGACGCCCAGCACCAGCATCACATGCGCCACAACCCGGCTCCACGGCTTTGATCCGACCATGCCTGTATCAGCCATAATGCACCCGCCGTTCGATATATTTGAACTGGAAGGCGGTCAGGGTGATGACGATCACCATCAGGATCACCGACTGGGCCGCGGACGACCCCAGCAGCAGGTTGTTGTAACCGTCGTTATAGACCTTGTAGACCAGCGTCTCGGTAGATTTGCCGGGGCCACCGCCGGTGACGGCATGGATGATCCCGAAGGTATCGAACAGGGCATAGACCGAATTGACGACCAGCAGAAAGAACGTCGTGGGCGCGAGCAGCGGAAAGATGATGGTCCAGAACCGGCGCGCCGATCCGGCACCGTCGATCGCCGCCGCCTCGATCAGCGATTTCGGGATCGCCTGCAGCCCGGCCACGAAGAACAGGAAGTTGTAGCTGATCTGTTTCCAACTGGCCGCGGCGATC
>JBBSBK010000191.1:0-2648 GCA_038251315.1 Rhodobacterales bacterium
TCGGGAAGCTCGCTGATCGTGATCGCCCGATCGCCGGCGCTGATCAGCCCGCGCGAGATCCGCATCGTCACCTGCTTGGCGGCAGCAGTCGTTTCGGGTGGAGGACTTTCGGCCGCCGCCGGCTCCCCTCCGGCGCTCGACACCTGGAGCAGTCCGTAAGGTGCAATCATCGACGTCAGCATGAAGAATTTGAGCAGCAGGAAGATGATGTCGATAAGCGGCGTCAGGACAAATCCGGCACGCCGCGGGATCAGATTGGTTTGCAACCGGCGCATGGTCCTGCCCCCCGTGCCTGCCGCTAAGGCAGGCTCCGCATGGTGCGGGTATCCGCTACCGCCGTAAATCGGGTGTCTGACGGCAGCTTCAGGTCGGACTGATGCTGGATCAGACCTTCGATCATAAGCTCCATCGCGGAACGCTCGCGTTCGACCCTTCCCTCAAGCCAGATCGACACGAAGTAGAACGGTATGGCGATCGCCAGGCCCGCGGCCGTGGTCAGCAGCGAGACCCAGATACCGCCAGCCAGCGCTCCCGGATCGACTGCGCCGCCACCCTGTGACAGCGCGTTGAAAGCCTTGATCATTCCGATCACCGTGCCGAGCAGGCCAAGCATCGGCGCTGCCTGCACCACCGCTTCCAGTATGCGCAGGTTCTTGGTCATCGAATTGAGGATCTGGATCGCCTCGTGGGTGGAGACGTCACGGGCGCGTTCATGGTTGTTCGGCTCCCTGAGCAGCGATGACATGACGGCGGCGGCCACCCGCGCCAGCACGGTGGCGCTGGAAAGCGCCTGGCGCAGACCGCCATCGGTGTCGCCGCCCGTCCATCTGGCGAGGGCAGCATCGGTCGCCCGGCGTCGCCCAACGCCCATCTGCCAGAACTGCACGATCTTGTAGACCGCAGTCGCCATCGCCACCAGGGAAACGACGAATAGCGCCACATAGACCGGTGCGCCAATCGACGTCAGCTGCATCGCCAGGATATCAGCCATGATCGCCTCCCGGCTGCAACGTCAAAGGCCGAAGCCAATCTCGGTGCGCGTATCTGCCTTGAGAGCATCGAGGCAGATCGTGGAGGGCTGGCCCGCGACCACGCAGTCGGCAATATCGTTGACCAAGAGCCGCGAAATCTTGGAGCAGGCCTGGTTGGCAAGATCGAACTGCACGACCTTGGTCTTGCCGATCGGCACCCTGCCGAATTCCAGCACCAGTATCTGCGACACCTTCTGCTGGTCGTCGAAGACCGCAACCTCATACGCCGTCTTTTCCAGAATCGCGTCGGTGCGGTTCATGGCGACGAAGACCAGCCGGCATGTTCCGTTCATGTCGTGGGCGTTGTTCAGCTCGAGCAGAAAGCCCGACTCCTGAGCCAGGACCGGTTGCGAGCCGACCGTCGCGAAAACGAATCCGGCACAGGCAGCAAGCCATCGTCGCGATTTCATACGCATCTCCTTTTGCACCCTGGCAAGGGACTACCCCGAAACAGTCGAACCCGCTCGGAACGTACCCGCGGGGCGACAACTGACGTCAGGTTAGCCTTTTGCCGCAGGGAAAAGGAAGCGAAAATCGTGCCGAAGTCCGCATGCGGAAGCGCCGGCGGGTCTCCCCACCGGCGCTGCAAAGACCCGTCAAGCAGGACCGACTAGCGGAAGACGCCCATGGTGATCGGAATCGGAACGCTTATCCTGCGCCTTTCCGGCGAGGCACTTGTCCTGGTGACCCGCCGCCTGGCAGGAGCCGTGTCTATCGCAGGGGCGACCGCGCTGGTCACGCTCTTGGTCGAACTGAAATTCGGCACGATCGGCATTGCCATCGCAGCGGACGCCACCTTTTCCTCGGGAACCGGACCGGTGATCGGATCGGCCGAAGGGACCGGGATCATGCCGCTCGTCTCCGGCTCAAGAACAGGGACTGTGTCCTGACTCATCGCTTCATTGACGAATTGCTTGATGTCGATGCCACGCGCGGGACCACCATAGCCGGCGTCCACGTCACCTGCTGATTCGATCACCAGACGGGCAACCACGACCTCATCGGAGGCATTCGATGTGCCGACGAAGCCACTGACTACCATCACGATCCCGGTGATGCCAATTGCCGTAGTTTTACGCATCTTGCGCCCCCTCGCCCTCTTGGATGACCCAACATACTGCTTACAGATTACCAAATTTCGGGCGAACTATCTAGACTTTGAATTTCTGACAGCCCATGCCCCAAACCCGGTGCGGAACGTCCTAGCGCGCAAAAGGTTCCAAAATTTTTCAACGGCTAAGCCACTCGGCCGTAAGCACTTTTTGGTGGCAAGCTTGTATCCGTGCCGCCAACTCGCCATGATGCGGATGTCTGATAGGCACGCCGACCCGATTCAGGCCGAAACATTTCTCGGGGATCCCATGTCGTTTTTGTTGGCGCATCCTGGCAAAAACCGATGGAAGTCGCGGTACGCCGGATGGCTGGGCGCGGTGGCCTTCGCGATGGCTTTGTTTGCAGGTGCCACGCCTGCCCGCGCTGAATTCACCGTCTGCAACCAGACCCTGGACGTGGTCAACCTCGCGATCGGGCAGGAGGTAGACCAGGCCTTCCAGACCGAAGGATGGTGGACGGTGGGCGCGAACCAGTGCGCCGACGTGATCCGCGAGGAACTGTTCA
>JBBSBK010000192.1:0-2647 GCA_038251315.1 Rhodobacterales bacterium
ACCCGCTTTCCCCGACGATGGCAAGGATTTCGCCGGTATCGACGTCCTGATCGACGGCATCGACCGCACGAAACTGGCCCGACGCGGTGGCGAAATCAACAGAAAGGTTACGGATACGCAGCAGCGACATGCCTAACTCCGCTTCAGCTTGGGGTCGAGCGCGTCGCGCAACCCGTCGCCCATCAAGTTGATCGCCAGCACTGTGACGAGGATCGCCAGCCCCGGAAACGTCACGACCCACCATGCCCGCAGGATGAATTCGCGCGCTTCGGCCAGCATGGTGCCCCATTCAGGGGTCGGTGGCTGCGCGCCCATACCCAGAAAGCCCAAGGCTGCGGCATCAAGGATCGCTGTCGAAAACGACAGTGCAGCCTGCACGATGATCGGGGCCAGACAGTTGGGCAGCACTGTCACGAACATCAGCCGGAACAGTCCGGCACCCGCCACGCGGGCCGAAGTCACGTAGTCTTTTTGCAGTTCCGACAAAACAGAAGCCCGAGTCAGGCGCACGTAATGGGGTTGCAGCACGATGGCGATAGCGATCATCGCATTGGTCAGCGACGGGCCAAGGATTGCCACCAACACCAAAGCCAGCAGCAACGATGGGAACGCGAGGATGATATCCATGATCCGCATGATGATGCTGTCCAGCCAGCGCGGCGCGAACCCGGCCAGCAGGCCGAGCAGGATACCGCCCGACGCGGCGATCGTGACCACGACAACCCCGACAAAGAACGAAAAACGTGCGCCCACGATCAGGCGCGACAGCATATCGCGACCCAAGGGATCGGTGCCCAAGGGGTATGTCCAACTGCCGCCGTTCTGCCAGAACGGCGGTTGCAGGGTGGCGTCGCGGAACTGCGCGGTGGCGTCGTGCGGCGCGATCCACGGGCCGAACAGGGCAAGGAACGCGAAGGCGGCGAAAATCCACAGGCCGATGACGGCACCGCGATTTTCGCGGAAATAGAACCAGAATTCGCGCAGGCGATTGGGGCGTTCGACCGTTTCGGCAATGACGGTTGCATCGGCCATCAGCGTTTCCTGATCTTGGGGTTGATGACGCCATACAGCATGTCGACGGTCAGGTTGACGACCATGACCATGACCGCGATCAGCAGCA
Source organism: Rhodobacterales bacterium (assembly GCA_038251315.1). GTDB lineage: Bacteria > Pseudomonadota > Alphaproteobacteria > Rhodobacterales > Rhodobacteraceae > JBBKXP01. The sequence goes on from JBBSBK010000192.1 coordinate 1,121, forward strand.
GCCCACCCTGCACCACCGGATAATCACGGCGAAAAATGCTGTCGACCATCCATTTGCCGATACCCGGCCAACTGAAAATCGTTTCGGTCAAAATCGCGCCCGCCAGCAGGGTGCCGACCGACAGGCCAATGACAGTGATGACCGGGATCAGGGCGTTGCGCAGGGCGTGGATGCCGTTGATGCGGCCCGGCGACAGACCCTTGGCGCGGGCGGTGCGAATGTAATCCTCGCCCAGCACTTCGAGCATGGCAGACCGGGTTTGCCGCGCAATCACCGCCAGCGGGATTGTCCCCAGCACGATCGTCGGCAGGATCAGGTGGGCGACAGCCGACGCGAACGCGCCCTTTTGGCCCGACGCCAGACTGTCGATCAGCATGAATCCGGTGGCATTGGGGAAGTAATAGATCAGGTCGATGCGCCCCGAAACCGGAGTCCATTGCAGGTTGCCTGAAAACACGATGATGAGCAGCAGCGCCCACCAGAAGATCGGCATCGAATAGCCGATCAGGGCGGTGGACATCAGCGCACGGTCAAGGAATTTGCCCCGGTTCACCGCCGCGATGATCCCCGCAGGCAGGCCCAGCACCAGCGCAAAGATCATCGCACAGACCGACAGTTCCAGCGTCGCTGGGAACAGGGCGAAAAACTCGTCCCAGACCGGGCGTTTGGTGACGAAAGAGGTGCCAAGGTCACCTTGAAGCACGCCCACAAGGTAATCCCAGAACTGCACATAGATCGGGCGGTCGAACCCGAATTGTGCGGTCAGTTCGGCGTAGCGTTCGGCGGTCAGACCACGCTCGCCCGCCATGACGATGATCGGATCACCCGGCAAAACGCGGATGAACCCGAACGAAATCAGGGTTACGCCGATGAACGTCGGGATAAAGGTCAGCAGGCGGCTGAGCGTGTAATTCAGCATTTCAGCACCGTCAGTTCCTTTGGAAACTGCGTCAGGGATACGCATCCACCGTCGGTTATCAGCACGTCATCTTCGATCCGCACGCCGAAATTACCGATCTCGTACAGGCCCGGTTCGTTGGTATAGACGGTACCTGCGGGCAAGACCATGTGGTTGCCGCGCATGATATAAGGGGCCTCGTGAACGTCGCGCCCCAACCCGTGACCCGTCTTGGTGCGGATGCGGTCGGCGTATGGCGATGCCTCAAGCTCACCGCTCACCGCATCGTCGATCTGGTGCGCGGTGACGCCTGCGCGGGTGACCGCGAACCCCTTAAGGTTGGCACGCAGCACGGTGTCATAGACCGCCTGCCCTTCGTCGCTGGCATGGTCAAGAAAAACGGTGCGGCTGATGTCGGCGGCAAAGCCATCCTTGCGGGCGCCGAAATCAAGCAGCAGGGCATCGCCCGCCTTGACGTGGTAATCGGGGCGCGCCTTGGCATGAGGCCGCGCCGATCCATCGCCAGCGGCAACGATCGGGTGAAACGACTGATCCTCTGCGCCTTCGGCAAACAGGGTCTGAATGAGGGTCTGTTCGATCTGTTTTTCGGTCTGGCCCAGACGCACGGT
>JBBSBK010000193.1:0-2640 GCA_038251315.1 Rhodobacterales bacterium
GGATCGATGGCGAGACGTCGTTGGCGAAGGGCAGATCGTCGGCGGTGAGAACGGCGACGACGCCACTGGCGGCGCGGACTTTTGCAAGGTCGATCGCGGTGATCTTGCCCCGCGCGATGGTCGATGTGCCGAACGCCAGATGCAGCGTACCTGCCGGGGTCGGGATGTCATCGACATAGCGGGCCTGCCCGGTGACGTGCAGCGGGCCGCTATCGTGCGGCAGGGATTTTGCGACGCTCATGCCGTCACCGCCATCAGATCGGTCTGCGCGCCCGAGGTTTCGGCAAAATAACGGCGCAGCATGTTTTGTGCCCCTTCCAGTCGGTAGGTCGCACTGGCCCGCATGTCGGTGAGCGGGGCGTAATCGGATGCAAAGGCGGGCAGGGCGGCGGAAATTGTGGCGTCGGTCCAAGGCTGACCGATCAGTGCCGTTTCGACCGCAATCGCTCGTTTCGGCGTGCCGGCCATGCCACCGAAGGCGATCCGCGCGGCGCTGACCTTGCCATCCGCAACGGTCACGTTGAAGGCGCCAAGGACGGCGGAAATGTCCTGATCGAACCGCTTCGACAGCTTGTAGGTGCGCAAGGCAGGTGCGGCGCGGGGGATCGTCACGGCCGCGACAAATTCCCCTTTGGCGCGGTCCTGTTTGCCATAGGCGACAAAGAAATCCTGCAGCGGCAGGTCGCGGCGGGTATCGCCGTGCCGCAGATGCAAGGTGGCCCCAAGGGCGATCATCGCCGGGGGGTTATCGCCGATCGGTGATCCGTTGGCGATATTGCCGCCCACCGTCGCGGCGTTGCGGACCTGTTCGGACCCGTAACGGCGGACCATCGTAGCGTAAGACGGGTGGTAGACCTCAAGCACCGCCAAGAAATCGGTCATCGTCACTGCAGCGCCGATGCGCAGGGTGTCCTTGCCGATGTCGATCTGCTGCATATCGGCGCAGCGGTTCAAAAACGCCACCTTGGTCAGATCGCGCAATTGTTTCGTGACCCAGAGGCCGACATCCGTCGCCCCGGCGATCAGGGTCGCGTCGGGGTTGGCGGCATACCATATGGCCAATTCGTCGGACGAAGCCGGCGCAAACGGGGCCTGTCCGGCATCAAAGCCGTCCAGCGGTTCGTCCATCCATGCAGGTGCGTCCATATCCATCGCTGCCTCGGCGGCGCGGATGATCGGCGCGTAACCGGTGCAGCGGCAAAGGTTGCCCGCCAGCACGACGTCATGGTCGGATCGGCCCTGAAGGTGCCCCACCGCCATCGCGGCGATGAAACCGGGGGTGCAGAACCCGCATTGGCTGCCGTGATGATCGACCATCGCCTGCTGGACGGGGTGCAATTCACCCCCCGGCCCGCTGATCCCCTCGACCGTGCGCACCGCCTTGCCGTGCAGTTGCGGCAGGAACAGGATGCAGGCGTTCAGGGCGCGCGCGCCTTTGTCGTCGGTCACGATGACGGAGCAGGCGCCGCAATCGCCTTCGTTGCAGCCTTCTTTGGTGCCGCACAAAAGGCGATCCTCGCGCAGCCAGTCCAAAAGGGTGCGGGTGGGGTCGGCCACGGTCCGCACGGCTTCTCCGTTCAGAAGAAACGCGATCTCGGTCATGCCTGGTCTCTCGCCGCTTTCACTATGATGCGCGTTGTCCCGCAACACTGGCCCGATGCGGCGGAAAGCCAGTGTCTCCCTGTTGTTACAAACAAAGCGATGTTTGGGGATTCGGGCAAGCGGTGTGACGCGACGGCAGGCCGAAAGACCTTCAACAAAACCCATCGAATGTGCGGAATTGTCAAGATATGCCGATGATTTGGGCGAAGTGCAAGCGCCTTTCCCCCGCCCCGGCGCTGCGCCATAGTCACCGCATGGCATCCCCCCGATTCATCCACCTGCGCGTCCATACCGAATATTCCCTGCTGCAAGGGGCGGTGCCGGTGCAGCAACTGCCGGGTCTGGCGGTGGCCGCGAAGATGCCCGCTGTTGCTGTCACCGATACCAACAACATGTTCTGCGCCTTGGAGTTTTCGGAATACGCGGCCAAGGCAGGGGTGCAGCCGATCATCGGTTGCCAGATCGATCTGGGCTACGGGGCCGACATACCGGGGCAACGCCCCGAGACCCCCGCCCCCGTCGTCCTGCTGGTGCAGACCGAGGCCGGGTATCAGAACCTGATGAAACTGGTGTCGGATGCCTATGTGACGGCGGGCGGTGAACTGCCCAAGGTGCGGCTGGCCGATCTGAGCGCCCGCAATGGTGGTTTGATCTGTCTGACGGGCGGGCCGGACGGGCCGGTGGGGCGGTTGTTACGGCAAGGGCAACTGCCACGCGCCGAAGCGCTGATGGCGGCATTGCACGGCATCTTTTCCGACCGTCTGTATGTCGAACTGCAACGCCATCCGACCGAAAATGGGTTGCCCGAGGCCGAGGCGCAGTCGGAACGTGGCCACATCGAACTGGCCTATGCGATGGCCCTGCCGCTGGTCGCGACCAACGATGTGCATTTCCCCAAAGCGGCGCTGTTCGAAGCGCAAGATGCCCTGATGTGCATCGCCGATGGCGCCTATGTGGACCAGCAGGAACCGCGCCGCCGCCTGACCCCGCAGCATTATTTCAAGTCCGAGGCCGAAATGGCGACGCTGTTCGCCGACC
>JBBSBK010000194.1:0-2622 GCA_038251315.1 Rhodobacterales bacterium
CTGCCGTCCCGGACCTTGAGGTTGAACAGGGCGAATTGCAGCGGCTCGCCGCTGGAGGGCGGCCCACCAGCCAGACGGGCCAGGATGTCGTCGATGTCGCAGCGCCCCTCGGCGATGCGACGCAGCTTCATCGCCGGCGCATCGACCTCCAGCGTCTGCACCACCGGCGCCAGACGCAACAGGGATTCGAGTTCGGCATCGACATGGATTCGTTTGATCGCCAGCTGCGCGGACTGGCCGTCCTGCGTGGCAATCGACAGGTCATGCACGGTCAGTTCGAGTGTCCATGGCTTGAACTCGATCGCGCCGACACTGACGCTGCGCCCCAGTTCGGCACTGGCCCGATGCTCCAGCTGGTGCTTCAGGACCGGCGGCACGATCGACCAGGCCAGCAGCCATGTCAGCAGAACGGCTGCTACCGCCCAAAGCAGACCGCGACCCCGGCGGCGCGTGAACAACGATGGCAGTGTCGATGCAGTCTTCATGGGGTGGCGGGCAAAGATGACAATAGCCATCAATATATAACAGCGCCACCGGATCTTCGACCCCGCGCGGCACACGGCGCAACGCCAGCTACACAAAAGAAAGCCCGGCGGGCCGGAGAACATCCGAACCGCCGGGCTCGACGGCTGGCGCAAGGCCCGTTCCGTCTGGGCTAGTGCCACGGGAGCGTGATGTCCCATGCCACTGGAGGCAACAGATTGCCTCCATGAGTCGCCGGGGCCGCTTCATCAACACCATCAACCGATGGGGACTGGCTACTGCCGGCGCTGCGTCTGATCGCTCAGACAACGCCAGTCTAGGCCTGCATCCTGGCCATGGCAATAGGCTGTTGCATTCACTTGCACACCGCTCGCGATCGGCGGGTCGATCGCGCCAACTTGCCTGACTCCGATCGCAGACCGCGCCGAAAGATAGGTAATAAATCGTATATAGGCCCTAATCCATATGGTTGACTTGGTATATCGCCACACCTAAAATCTGCCCAGCCCGAAAGTAGGGTTCACCCGAATCGCTGCCGACCTCCGGCAAATTCAACCACTGCACCGGAACCGGAACCGGATCCGGATCCGGATCCGGGTCCGGTTCCGGAATAGGCAGAGGCTGAACGCGTACCCATCCAACCGAAGCGCACGAATGCCTGTGCCGATGTTCCCAGTGACATCGACACGGCGCGGTGTGCCCTAGAAGGGAAAGTGCCATGACAGCGTCCCGATCGATGCCAAGCGGATTGCAAACGTTCTGCTCCGATGTCGCCAGCGGCTTGTTCGAGATCACCCATAGCGGTTTTGCCATGCTGGGCCTTGCCGTTGTATTCGCCGCCCTGACCTTGACCGTGCATCCGCAGCTGCGCGAACAGGGCGAACAGCAACTGATGCTTTGGTTGCAGGCGCGCCAGGAGCCCGTCGGGCCGAATGACAACGCCATTGCACCGACGGACCGGGCGACCGCGTCCGATCCGAGTGAATTACCGAAGCAGCAGGCCAAGGTGGCGTTCTGGCTCAGCAAGAAATACCGCGTTGCGCCGGAGCCGATCAGCGCACTGGTGGCCGAGGCGTATCACGTCGGCATGCGCAGCAAGCTCGATCCGACCCTGATCCTGGCGGTGATGGCGATCGAGTCGGGCTTCAACCCGTTTGCGCAAAGCCCGGTCGGCGCGCAAGGCCTGATGCAGGTGATGACCAAGGTCCATGTCGACAAGTATGAAACCGCGGGTGGCAACCTGGCGGCCTTCGACCCCCTCACGAACCTTCGGGTCGGTGTCAAGGTGCTGCAGGAATGCATCAGCCGCGCCGGCTCCATCGAAGGTGGGTTGCGTTACTACGTGGGTGCAGCCAATCTGGACAGCGACGGCGGATATGCGCAGAAGGTGATGGCCGAGTATGCGCGGATCCGTGCGGTCGCCACCGGCATCCCCGCCACGCCGAACCCCTCGAACATGATTCCGACCGCGGCACCCAACGACGACGCGAACGACTTCCAGAAAGTCGCCGCTTTCTTCAAGCCGTGAAAACCGCAGCATGGGTGCGCTTGGCCCCTGAGCGCCACCTCGGCGCTGGCGGGCTTGCCCGATCGCGGCTTTGTGGCCGGCCCACGCGGTGTCCGCGGTTCGTGCCAACCCCATGAAATGCCCTTTCTGCAGCCATTCCGAGACCCAGGTGGTCGAGACACGCGTCTCGGAAGATGGCGGCTTCATCCGCCGCCGGCGCCAGTGCGGCGCCTGCGAAAAACGCTTCACCACCTATGAACGCCCGGAAGTCAACTTCCCGACCATCGTCAAGAAGGACGGCCGGCGTATCGAGTTCGAACGCGTCAAGCTGCGCGCCTCGATGAACCTGGCGCTGCGCAAGCGCCCGGTCGGCATCGAACAGGTCGATGCGGCGATCGAGCGCATCGAGGAAAAGCTGTTGAACCTGGGGCTGCGCGAGATCGCATCGAGCCGCATCGGCGAACTGGTGATGCGCGAACTCAAGAAACTCGACAAGGTGGCCTACGTGCGGTTTGCCAGCGTGTACCGCAGTTTTGCCGACATCGACGACTTCAAGACGCTGGTGGACGAGGTGCGGCGCTGACGGGGCATGGGGGCATGGGGTCAGGTCTTGCCTTTTGCCCCCCGCCCCA
>JBBSBK010000195.1:0-2614 GCA_038251315.1 Rhodobacterales bacterium
GACGGTGGCGGGCGCGCCGAGGTTGACACGTTCTTTTGCTCGCTGGCCGAGGAGGATGAGGGCGAAAATGCGGTTTGTATCATCCTTGCCGGGACCGGCACTGACGGGACGCTCGGCCTGGGTGCGGTCATCTGCGCGACGAAGACCGCGGCAGGCCGATCACCGAAATTGTCAACCTGCTGAATGATTCCGAAATGCAGCAAAATGTGCGCGACGTCTTGCGCAAGCTGACCGTGCTGGAAAAGGAAGTGCGCCTCGACGCGGAGGGGATGACATTCATCATGCGCATCCAAGCCCGCCGGCAAAGGATCTTGCCGAAAATATCGAAGGCCGCATCGCCGCCATTGCGCGCGCCCACAGCATCCTGACCAAGGATGGCGGGCAAACCTATACATTGTTCAACACCCTGATCGAAACCGAGCTTGCACCCTAGGGCGAGTGTTCGTGACCGGCGTCAATTGGCTTGGCGATGACGATCCGGCGCGGTCGATCATCGGATGAGCCAATATCATGCCCGCGCGCGGTTTCCGACACGCGCCTTGGCGCAGCGTGGCGATATCGGTTCGCGTCACGTTCGTGCCGCCCCCTTGTGCGTTGCATTCTCAACGCTTAGGCCTTTGGTTTAGGCCAAGCAGAGGGGGTGCGCGATGACCAAGGAAACCCGGCATGTCGGCCTTCAATCGGGTCCCAGGCCTGTTGGCCATCCGGGATATATGCCCGGTTTCGGCAATGATTTCGAGACCGAGGCGCTGCCGGGGGCGCTCCCCCAAGGGATGAACTCGCCGCAGAAATGCGCCTATGGCCTCTATGGCGAACAGCTCAGCGGGACGGCGTTTACCGCCCCCGGCCATCAGAACGAACGCACGTGGTGCTATCGCATCCGCCCGTCGGTCAAACATACGCATCGGTTCACGAAAATCGACCTGCCCTATTGGAAATCTGCGCCCCATATCGACCCGGATGTGGTCAGCTTGGGTCAGTATCGCTGGGATCCGGTGCCGCATGCCGATGTGGCCCTGACATGGCTGACCGGCATGCGCACGATGACCACGGCGGGCGATGTGAACACGCAGGTCGGCATGGCAAGCCATATCTATCTGGTGACGGCCAGCATGGTCGACGGCTATTTCTATTCCGCCGACAGCGAACTGCTGGTCGTCCCGCAGGCCGGACGGCTGCGGTTTTGCACCGAACTGGGCGTCATCGACCTTGAACCGCAGGAGATTGCCGTGATCCCGCGCGGGCTGGTTTACCGGGTCGAGGTGGTGGATGGCCCCTGTCGCGGGTTCGTGTGCGAAAACTACGGGCAGAAATTCGCCCTGCCGGGGCGCGGCCCGATCGGGGCCAACTGCATGGCGAACCGGCGCGATTTCAAGACACCCGTGGCGGCGTTCGAGGATCGGGACGCGCCCAGCACCGTCACCGTCAAATGGTGTGGCCAGTTTCACGAAACCCGCATCGGGCACTCGCCTTTGGACGTTGTGGCGTGGCATGGCAACTACGCGCCGGTGAAATACGACCTGCGCACCTATTGCCCGGTCGGCGCGGTCCTGTTCGACCATCCCGATCCGTCGATCTTCACCGTCCTGACCGCGCCCAGCGGCGTCGAGGGGACGGCGAACATCGACTTCGTCCTGTTCCGCGACCGCTGGATGGTGGCCGAAAACACGTTCCGCCCGCCGTGGTACCACAAGAACGTCATGTCCGAACTGATGGGCAACATTTATGGCATTTATGATGCCAAACCCAAGGGGTTCGTCCCGGGCGGCATGTCGCTACACAACATGATGCTGCCGCATGGGCCGGACAAGGCGGCGTTCGAAGCAGCATCGAACGCGGACCTCGAGGCGGTCAAGCTTGCGAACACGATGTCGTTCATGTTCGAAACGCGGTTCCCGCAGCACCTGACAAGGTTCGCTGCGACCGAGGCGCCGCTGCAGGACGATTACATCGACTGCTGGGCCGATCTGGACAAGAAATTTGACGGCACGCCGGGGGTGAAATGACCGGGATGGGGTCGATCCCATCTTACTGTAAGATGGGTCTCGACCCATGCCCTTAAAGAAAGAAACCAGATGCCGCTGCTGAAAAGCTGGGTCGCAAGCGCCAACGCGCCCGATCATCCCTTCCCGCTCAACAACTTGCCCTGCGGGGTGTTTTCGACGGGGGGTGACGAGGCCCGATGTGGCGTGGCCATCGGCGACATGATCCTTGACATGGCGGCCCTTACCACCGCCGGTTTGGTCGATTTCGGTGACGTGTTCGACCTGCCGTTCTGGAACGACTTCATGGATCTGGGCCCGGCGGCATGGGATGCCTTACGCGGCCAGTTGACCGACCTGTTGGGCGAAAGATCGCGCGACCGGGCGTTGGTCGCACCGCATCTGGTGGCGATGGATGGCGCAACCCTGCATATGCCCGTCGCCGTGTCGGAATACACCGATTTCTACGCCGGGCGGCACCCCGCGACCAACGTCGGCACCATGTTCCGGGGGGCCGAAAACGCGCTGCCGCCGAACTGGCTGCACATGCCCATCGGTTACAATGGCCGCGCCAGCACGGTGGTTGTCAGCGGCACCGAAATTATCCGCCCAAACGGGCAGACCAAGACGGC
>JBBSBK010000196.1:0-2538 GCA_038251315.1 Rhodobacterales bacterium
CCAGTGGCAGATCGTCGTCACCGAAATTCCCTATCAGGTGCAGAAATCCAAACTGATCGAAAAACTGGCCGAAGTCATCCAGCTGAAAAAGGTGCCGCTGCTGGCCGACGTGCGCGACGAATCCGCTGACGACGTGCGCATCGTGCTGGAACCGCGGTCGCGCACCGTCGAACCCGATATGCTGATGGGCATGCTGTTTCGCAATTGCGATCTGGAAATCCGGTTCAGCCTGAACCTGAACGTCCTGATCGACGGGCTGACGCCCAAGGTTTGCAGCATGAAAGAGGTGCTGCGCGCATTTCTCGATCATCGCCGCGCCGTCCTGATCCGGCGCAGCCAGCACCGGATGGACAAGATCGACCACCGCCTCGAGGTGCTGGAAGGCTTCATCATCGCCTTCCTGAACCTTGACCGGGTGATTGACATCATCCGTTACGACGACGACCCCAAAGCGGCGCTGATGGCCGAGGATTGGGGCCGCGACCACGCCCGCGCGATGACGGAAAAGGACTATGTCCCGCCCGCGCCCAGCACCGAACCGACCCTGTCCGACGTGCAGGCCGAGGCGATCCTGAACATGCGCCTGCGGTCCTTGCGCCGTCTGGAAGAACTGGAACTGCTCGCCGAACAAACCGCCCTGATGGAAGAACGCGCGTCCCTCGAAGACCTGCTCGACAGTGGCGAACGGCAATGGTCCACCATCGCCGATCAATTGCGCGTCACCCGCAAGCAATTCGGCAAAGACAGCCCCGGCGGTGCGCGGCGCACGACCTTTGCGATAGGCGGCGTGATCGAAGACGTCCCGATGGAGGCGATGATCGACCGCGAACCGATCACCGTCGTCTGTTCGAAAATGGGCTGGGTCCGGGCAATGAAAGGCCACATCGACAAGACGACCGAGTTGAAATTCAAGGATGGCGACGAAGGCCGGTTTGCCATCCACGCCGAAACCACCGACAAGCTGGTCGTATTCGGTTCCAACGGGCGGTTCTACACCGTGCTTGGCGGCAACCTGCCCGGCGGGCGCGGCATGGGCGAACCCCTGCGCCTGATGATCGACCTGCCCAACGAGGCGCAGATCGTCGATATCTTCGTGCATCAGCCGGGGGCCAAGCTGCTGGTCGCCTCGTCCGAAGGCGACGGTTTCATCGTTTCCGAAGACGAGGTTCTGGCGCAGACCCGTGCGGGGAAACAGGTGTTGAACGTCAGGGACAAAGTGACGGCCAAGGTGGGCGTCCGGGTCGATGGCGACCACATCGCGGTGGTCGGCGACAACCGCAAGGTGCTGGTGTTCGCGCTGGCCGAACTGCCTGAAATGGGCCGGGGCAAGGGTGTGCGCTTGCAGAAATACAAAGACGGCGGGCTGTCGGACGCGACGACATTCACGCTGGCCGAAGGGCTGACGTGGCGCGACCCTGCCGGGCGGACCCGCACCGAAACCGCGCTGGACGAATGGATTGCGAAACGTGCCGGGGCCGGGCGGATGGCACCGCGCGGGTTCCCAAGGGACAATCGGTTTAACTGAATGGGCGTGCGTCATTGCGCCGCCCAGTCACAGCCGCTATCCACATCGTGACCTGTTTCGGGGGGAACCACATGCTGCGCACGCTTCGGACCATCACCTGTCTGTTGGCGCTGACCGCCTGCGGCGGCATCCGTGACGATCTGGCAGAAACACCCGATCCGATCGGGCGGTTCCTGCTGGGGCATGACATCGTGGTGTCCGTGGACCCCCAAAAAGGGCCGTTTTCGCGCAATGCGACGAACGAGGAATGGATCGCTGCTGTCGAAACCTCGGTGCGGGATCGGTTTTCGCGCTATGACGGCGACCAATATTATCACATCGCCGTGTCGGTCGATGGTTATGTGCTGGCAATACCGGGCATCCCCGTCGTCTATTCGCCCCGGTCCGTACTGATAATCGGCCTGACCTTTTACGAGGATGCTACTCAGACGAAACTGAACCCTGAACCGATCCGCCTGACTGTCTTCGAACCCTGTTGTTCGGTCCCTTTCTTAGGCACCGGATACACCCGCAGCGCCGAAAAGCAGATGGAGGGTCTTGCGTTCAATGCCGCCCGGGCGATCGAACGGACGATGCGCCAGAACGCCGAATGGTTCGGTGGTGCCAACGAAACGCTGGCCGACGATCCGACCATCATCGCAGGCAACGTGCTGGTCGACAATCCGGCCGCCGTGGCCCCGGCCGAAACTCCGCCCAATACCTTGCTGCGCTGACCCGAACTGCCGCTTGATTTCCGCGCTGTTTGCCCATACATCGCCCGCGATGTTGAAACGGGCTGTGGAAACGGCCCCTGAAAGATAAGGTGCCGCGACATGGCCAAGGCAAAATTCGAACGCAACAAACCGCATGTGAACATCGGGACGATCGGTCACGTTGACCACGGCAAGACGACGTTGACGGCGGCGATCACCAAGTATTTCGGCGAGTTCAAATCGTATGACCAGATCGACGCCGCGCCCGAGGAAAAGGCCCGTGGGATCACGATCTCGACCGCGCACGTCGAATACGAGACC
>JBBSBK010000197.1:0-2444 GCA_038251315.1 Rhodobacterales bacterium
GATCGCGTCCACCAGTTCGGTTTACGGCGCCAACACCGCGATGCCCTATGCCGAGACGGACAAGGCCGACACCCAGATGTCGTTCTATGCCGCGACCAAAAAGGCGACCGAGGCGATGGCGCATTCCTATGCGCATCTTTACCGGATGCCGATCACGCTGTTCCGGTTCTTTACCGTTTACGGGCCTTGGGGCCGCCCGGATATGGCGCTGTTCAAATTCACCCGCGCGATCCTGAATGGCGACCCCATCGACGTCTATGGCCACGGCACGATGCAACGCGATTTCACCTATGTCGACGATCTGGTGCAGGGCATCCGGTTGTTGATCGACGCGGTGCCGGGGGAGGATCCGGTGCCGGGCGATAGCCTGTCGCCGGTCGCACCCTGCCGGATCGTCAATATCGGCAACGGGGCCCCGGTGCAGTTGCTGGACTATATCGCTGCGATCGAGGTCGCGACGGGCCGCAAGGCCGACATGCGGATGCTGCCGGTGCAGCCCGGTGACATGCCCGCGACATGGGCCGACGGAACGTTGCTGCGTGACCTGACCGGGTTTGTGCCACGGGTCGCATTGCAGGACGGGGTGCGGGCCTTTGTCGACTGGTATCGGGATTACTACGGGATTTAGGGAATGTATCAGGTCTATGGATCGAAAACCAACCGGGGATTGCGCGTCATCTGGATGCTTGAGGAGCTAGGGCAGCCTTATGAATTGCACAAAGACGCCCCCGGTTCGCCCGCCGTCGTCGCGCTGAACCCGTCGGGCAAGGTGCCTGTGCTCATTGTCGGCGATATGGCGCTGACGGATTCGACGGCGATCCTGACCTATCTGGCTGACAAGCACGGGTCGTTGACCCGTGCGGCAGGCAGTCTCGCCCGTGCGATGCAGGACGCCCTGACCTTGTGTTTGCTGGACGAGGTCGAGGAGCTGGTCTGGACCGCCGCCCGCCACAGTTTCATCTTGCCTGAAGATCGTCGCGTCCCTGCGATCAAGGACACGCTGAAGTGGGAATTTGAACGCAATACCGCCCGTTTGGCCGAACGAATTGCCGCGCCATTCTTGATGGGCGAGGTGATGTCCGTGCCTGATATCCTGTGCGCCCATCTGATGATGTGGGCGGGGTCGGCCAAGTTTCCGGCACCCCCTGCCGCGTTGACCGAACACATGACGCGGATGCAGGCGCGGCCTGCGTTTCAGCGGGCGGTGGCGACGTAGTTCAGCGCCGCCAAGGCTGCCGCCCGTCCGATGGCAAGGCATCCGGTGATGAGGTAGCCGCCGGTCGGGGCCTCCCAATCGAGCATTTCACCGGCGCAGAAGGTGCCGGGGCGGTCGCGCAGCATGAGCCCGTCGAGAGCATCAAAGCGGACGCCGCCCGACGTCGATATCGCTTCGTCCAACGGGCGGGGACCGCTGTGGCGGACCGGGAGGCGTTTGAGCAAGGGCGCGAGGTTGGCAGGCAGCGGGCGGCCCCATTCGTTGAGGAGCGACAGGCGCAGGGGATCGAGCCGCAGGGTTTTACGCAGGTGGTTTGACACGGTTTCCTTGCCAAGGGGGCGGGACAGTTTGGCGGTGATTTCGGCGAGCGTCCAGTCGGGGAACAGGTCGAGGAACAACGGCGCACCTCCGCGGACGGCGCGTGAGACGGCATAGACGCCGCCGCCCTCGATGCCGCGCTGCGAGATGACGAATTCGCTACGCTCGTACTGGTCGCCCGCGATCAGGGCGCAGCGTTTGACTGGCTGGCCGAAATGTGGGGTCATGTGGGGCGACCAGTCGATGGTGAACCCCATGTTGGCGGGGGCGAAGGGCGCGGTGGAATCGGGCAGGTGTTGGGCCCAAGCGCCATCGGAGCCCAGCCGTGCCCAGCTTGCCCCGCCCATTGCCAGGATGGTGATGTCGGTTGCAACGGTCTGTCGTCCGTCCGGTGTGTCAAATACCGTCAGCCCATCGTCCCACCCGGCCCAGCGCCAGCGTGTCCGCAACTGCACCCCCGCCGCCCCCAGACGGCGCAGCCATGCCCGCAGCAGCGGTGATGCCTTCATTGATACAGGGAACACCCGGCCCGATGATCCGGTGAAGACGGGTTGGCCGAGGGCGCGTGACCAATCCATCACCTGCGCCGGGCCGTAGGCGGTCAGGGCGTCGGTCATGACCTGCGGCAATGGCCCATAGGCGGCAATGAAATCGGCCAGCGGTTCGTCCTTGGTCAGGTTCAGCCCGGATTTGCCCGCCATCAGAAACTTGCGCCCGACCGATGGCATCGCGTCGGCCAGTGTCACGGCGCAGCCAGCGGCTGCCAGCACATCCGCTGCCATCAGCCCGGCGGGGCCCGCGCCGATGACCAGCGCGGTTGTCACGCTTGAAACTGACTTGACAATGATTTCACGCGACACCTCTTGTGCCCTATTGCCCGGCTGAAGGTATCGAAACAAGGGGCACCCGA
>JBBSBK010000198.1:0-2181 GCA_038251315.1 Rhodobacterales bacterium
CAAATGCACGCAGCGCCAATGTTGGCGGTGAAGTGCTTTGCACCGTCTTCTGAGGAGGTCTGACAATGTCAAGAATTGGTAAAAAACCGGTCGAGATGCCCAAAGGCGTATCGGCTACCCTGTCGGGCCAGACGATCGAAGTGAAGGGGCCCAAAGGCATCCGCACGTTCACCGCCACCGATGATGTCACGCTCAAGGTCGATGGCGACACCGTCACCGTCACCCCGCGCGGCATGTCCAAACGGGCCCGCCAACAGTGGGGAATGTCGCGCAGTCAGGTCGAAAACTGTGTGATCGGCGTCAGCCAGGGTTTCAAGAAAGAGCTTGAAATCAACGGCGTCGGTTATCGCGCAAACATGCAGGGCGACGCCCTGAAACTGGCGCTGGGCTATAGCCACGACGTCATTTTCGAAATCCCGGCGGGCGTCACCATCACGGCACCCAAACAGACCGAAATCATTGTCGAAGGTATCGACCAGCAGCTTGTTGGACAGGTCGCCGCGAACATCCGCGCGTGGCGTGCACCCGAGCCCTACAAGGGCAAGGGCATCAAGTACAAGGACGAGTATATCTTCCGCAAAGAAGGCAAGAAGAAGTAAGGAACGCAAAAAAAATGGCAACCAGCAAAAGATCCTTGTTTCTCAAGCGCCGTATGCGCGTTCGGAGCAAACTGCGGGCAGTCAACGCCGGGCGCATGCGCCTGTCGGTGCATCGGTCCAACAAGAATATCAGCGCCCAGTTGATCGACGACGCCAATGGCGTGACGCTGGCGGCCGCATCGACCCTTGAGAAAGGGATGGGCGTGGTTGGCAAGAACAACGTCGAGGCGGCTAAGAAGGTCGGCGCGGCAATCGCTGAACGAGCGAAAAAGGCCGGCGTCGAAGCCGCCTACTTCGACCGTGGCGGTTTCCTGTTTCACGGCAAGGTCAAGGCTTTGGCCGACGCCGCCCGCGAGGCTGGTCTGAAAATATAGCGGTATGGTGGGGTATAACCCCACCCTACCACCAAACGTAGGGTGGGGTTTCACCCCACCTTCGATGATCCGGGGCCAACTGCCACCGCGATTGGACAACCGGCGCAACCCGCCACCAAGGATAAGGACGCCAGACACATGGCAGAACGCGACAACAACCGGGGCGGCAACCGTGGCCGGCGCGAAGAACAGACCCCCGAATTCGCTGACCGTCTGGTCGCGATCAACCGGGTCAGCAAAACCGTCAAGGGCGGCAAGCGTTTCGGTTTTGCAGCCCTCGTCGTGGTCGGTGACCAAAAAGGTCGCGTCGGCTATGGCAAAGGCAAGGCCAAGGAAGTCCCCGAAGCGATCCGCAAGGCGACCGAACAGGCCAAGCGGCAGATGATCCGCGTCGCCCTGCGTGAAGGTCGCACCCTGCACCACGACATGGAAGGGCGTCACGGCGCCGGTCGCGTCGTCATGCGCGCCGCGACCCCCGGCACCGGCATCATCGCCGGCGGCCCGATGCGTGCCGTGTTCGAAATGCTTGGCGTGCAGGACGTGGTGAGCAAGTCCATCGGCTCGTCCAACCCCTACAACATGATCCGCGCCACCATCGACGGCCTGCAAAAAGAAAGCAGCCCCCGGTCGGTCGCCCAGCGTCGCGGCAAAAAGGTCGCCGAAATCCTTGGCACCAAGACCGAAGAGGCCGCGCCCGAAGCGGCCGAAGCGTAAGGAACAGATCAGATGGCAAAAACAATCGTCGTCAAGCAGATCGGCTCACCGATCCGCCGCCCCGCCAAACAGCGTGCCACGCTCGTCGGTCTGGGCCTGAACAAGATGCACAAGACCCGCGAACTGGAAGATACCCCCAGCGTGCGCGGCATGGTCGCCAGCATCCCCCACCTCGCGGTGATTATCGAGGAACGCGGGTAGGCTGACGCCACCGGGCTTCGACCCGGCATTGGAACGATTGAAACGCCCCGTAGGTAACTGCGGGGCGATTTTATTTGCAGTATCTCCTAATTCATTGCGCCACCGTTAAAGCGGTTTGCTTTTATTCTGACGCATATCCTGCGGCTTTGAAGAAATTCCAGCACTCGTCGGGATCGAAGAGGCCGCAGATGTTGCCGAGGGCTTCATCGAGATGCCGGATGCCTTCCGAAAGCTTCAAGATCAGATGCTGCGCAAGCCCGGCGGGGACCGCGAGATGGTCGATATCTTGTCGC
>JBBSBK010000199.1:0-2057 GCA_038251315.1 Rhodobacterales bacterium
CGGCGAGACGTTTCCGGGGCTGGACAAGGCGACCCGCGGCCTTGTCGAAATGCCCAGCCTTGAGGCCGGCGGGCTGATCTGGGCCGGGCTGGAACGCGACCGGGAATATGATTTCAGCCTGGCGGCGGGGCCATTGGCCGCGGATTTCGACGCGCTCGATTTCGGCGGGCAACATCTTTACGCCCATGCCACGCACGAGGTGGCTTCGAACTGGAAGCTGATCATGGATGCGTTCCTTGAAAGCTATCACGTCGTCCGGCTGCACGCCGCGACCATCGCGCCGTTTTTCCAGGATGGTGTGACCAGCGGCGATTCGATCGGCCCCCATGCACGATCGGCGGTGGCGCGGCTGACCGCGCTGGAGGCAACGGATTTCACCGACATGGGCGAGATGCGCCGCGCCGTGACCTTTGCCTATACGCTGGTGCCGGCCACGGTGATCATCGCGTCACCCGATTACATCAACATCATGACCTTGATGCCGCGCACCGTGAACCGCACGATTGTCCAGGATTTCATGCTGATCCCGGCCAAGCCTGCGACTGAAAAGGCCGAGCACCACTGGGCAAAAAGCTGGAAACTGCTCGATCAGGGCGTGTTCGCCGGGGAAGATTTCCGCGCCGCCGCGCTGGGCCAGCAGGGGCTTGAATCGGGCGCGGTCGACCATGTGCTGCTGGGCGGGCTGGAACAGGGCATCAAGCGGTTCCACGACACGGTGGACCGCCTGATCGCCTGATCAGCGCAGCGCGTCGCAAAAAAGCTTGCTGTCGCGATAGAGTCGCACGGCGCGTCTATTGCGTCGGTTGAATACCAGGGGACGAATCGTCGGGCTTGTGCGATAGTGGCCACGCCGTCGTGCGGACCGCGCGCACGGCTCACAGATCATTGTCCAGTCCACCCGCCTACAGGAGTGATCCGATTGCGCGTCCAGGTTCGTTCCAGCCTTGCCTTTGAATTTTCCGAACCGACTGAAACCATTGCCGTCGTGCTTGCCGCACACGCGCCTGGGCAGAGCATCGAGAGCGAAACGCTGACCCTGACCGACGGGGTGCGGCTGGCCGAATCATCCGACCCGGTGACCGGCGCGCGCCTTTTGCGCGGCCGTCTGTCGGGTGTGGTCAATATCGAATACAGCGCCATCGTGCGCATCGCACCGCGGCTGGCCTTGCCGGCCAGAGTCCAGGTGGCGCCCTGGTCGCATCTGCCGGTGGAGGTGCTGCCCTATCTGCTGCCCAGCCGATACTGCCCCGTCGACCAGTTCCTGCGCTTTGCGTCCCGCGAATTCGGCGCGATTGCGCCGGGAGGCGCGCGGGCGCTGGCGATCCTGGATTGGCTGCACGCCAATGTCGATTATCGCCACGGCGTTTCTGACGGCACGACCGGTGCTTCGGGTACGTTCATCGACAGGGCCGGCGTGTGCCGCGATTTCACCCATCTGGGGCTGACGCTGTGCCGTGCCGCCGGCATTCCGGCGCGCGCCGTCGCCGCCTATGCGCTGGCGCTCGACCCGCCCGATTTCCATGCGGTGTTCGAAGTGTTCCTGGATGGCGGCTGGTGGCTGGTCGATCCGACAAGACTGGCGCCCATCGGTGGCATGGTGCGCATTGCCCATGGCCGTGATGCCGCCGATATCGCATTCCTGACCACGGCGGGGGCGGTGACGCAGACCGGGATGCAGGTTTCGGTGGCGGAATTTCCATTGGCGACCGTGTCACGGCTGGGGGAAAACCCGTCGGCGACAAGTTCGGCCGACGGGGTTTTGACGCCGGGGGGTCTTGTCAAACCGTCCCATAATCCTAACACAGTGGAGGAAGCGGCGTAGCTCTGCTAAGAAACGCCGATCGACTGGAAGGATGACGATGGGCAGCAACGGCGCAGACGAAACCGCGATCAAGCTTGAAGCACCGGTGGCGGTGAGCGCCATTGCGCCATCCAAGGCCGCCGGGCTGGTGCCGTTGAAGACCGAGCAGGTCACCGAGCTTGAAGCGCGGGTCAACGCCTATGTCGAGGAGCTGGTGACGCTGGACGCGGCCAGCCCGGAATTCGGCAAGCAGGTC
>JBBSBK010000200.1:0-1856 GCA_038251315.1 Rhodobacterales bacterium
CACCACCGGATCGTCGAGGGAAGTGAAGTAAAACAGCTTAATATTGAAGAAATCCGTAACCATTCAGCCTCCCCATTGACGCACATGGCTGCCCCGCGCACCATTGGTGCGCGGGGGTAATCCGATGGCTAATGTTGTGCCGATGTCAGCCGATCAGTGCGGGGGCGGGGGTGCCATGCAAGTGGGCGATGAGGGCCTCGGTCAGGTAGGTCAGGGTATTTTTGCCTTGTTTCCGGCAGGTCACGCTGGTGGTGAGGATGCGTTCGACATAGCGACTGCCGGCGCTGGTGTGTGTCCCCTGGGTGCGATCCCGCTTGCAGACGCCCTGCCGTTGCGCGTGTTCGCCGGGGTTGTTGGTGGGCTCGACCCCCTGAATCCGCTGAAACGTCCAGAGTGCCGGTTCAAGTTGGCGCAAGTTATGGCAGGTGGTGTTGGTCTGCTTATCGGCGTGTTGGCTGCCTTCGCGCAACAAGGCCTCGACCTCTTGGCGCACGGGGCGAAGCGTTTCGCCGAGTTGCGCAAAGGTCAGCGTGCCCTCCCGATAGGCGTGCCAGGCCGCCCACAGCAGGTCTGCTTGCCGCAACAACGCGGTGCCGATACGCTGGGCGACCGGATGCGTCCGCTCGCTGATGGCGAGAAAGTCCCGATCGAGATGCGCCCAGCATATCTGTCGCGCCCACAGCGGGAGCCAATTATACCCGCCGTGTCGGTCGGTGATAATGACGACATGATAGATGGCGTCGCCGATCGCGATGCCGAGCAACTCGCGCGCCACCGCCTGGGCGCGACTGCGACGGATGAGATAAATGGCGGCGTCCAGGGTAGTCATCGACCAAAGCCAAGCCTTTTTCAGCGGCGTCCCCTCCGGCGCGTCGGGATCGAGTTCACGTTGCTGGCGCCAGCCGGATTCGTCGACATGCTTGATCGGGGCCTGCTGCACGACGGCCATCGCCTGGGCGACGGGGATGGCCAACGCGGCGCTGGCCGCTTGCTCGACGGCGATGACCGACGCCGCGGAGAGCGGCAGGCCGAAGACCTGCCGCATCAGCGTGCTCACCGCGACTTTGCTCAAATGAAATTGCCCGGTGAGCAACGTCACGAGCGCTTGAGCGTGGGGACCGAGCGTGAGCGCCGGCATGCCGGCGGGGCGCGTCGCCCGGATGACCGCGCCGCAGTGCGCGCACGTGCAGTGGTGCAACCGCACCTCAGTGATCACCGGCTTGATCGGCGGTAACTCATAGTACTGTTGCTGATAAGGATCGCCGGTTGTCGGCGCGTCGGGGGCAAAGTGCTGGCCACACGCGCACACCGCGGGCAGCACGTCCAGCGGCGGCGCGCTCAACTGCTCAACGGGGACCAACGGGCGGGTGACCCCGGGATGGCCGGGTTGGCCGCCGCGTTTACGCTCGGTGGCTTTCTTGCGACGGGGTTTTTGATGCTGCAACCGATCTTTGGACGGCGGGATGGACGAGTTGCGCGACGACTGGTCCGTCTGCGCCCGCAGGCGCTCACGCTCCTGCCAGAGCCATTCGAAACCACGACGGACGGATGCGGGGGTATTCGCCCAATCCTCGTCGGGGATAATGTGTTCATCAAAAAAGATGGACGGGATCTCGATGTTCATACCCAAGAGTATTCGATAGCGGCACAAACAATACCTTGGTGGTTATATTGCGATGTGGTGAATTATTTTTATTTTTCTTCCCCGAGACCGGGGGGGTGAATGGTTACTAAGCTTCACCACTCGCCTATCCCGCACTGGGCGGTCGTTCACCATCCACAGTCGCTTTGAATGGCTCGTCACATCGAGCGTGATATGCGTGTCCCCCACGCCGATCATCCCCGCGAGCATCATC
>JBBSBK010000201.1:0-1829 GCA_038251315.1 Rhodobacterales bacterium
GGGCAGTGGCGTGAAGGTGGATTCGGTCACGTCGGCGGTGGATCTGATGGCGACGGTTCAGTCGGTGGCGGGGATTGAACCCGATGCGGTGCTGTCCGGCTCAGGCCGTCCGATGCTCGACGCCGACCTCTCCCCGCTGCCGCAAGGCCCGCGCGACTATGCGTTGTGCGAGTGGGAGAATGACAAAAACAACAACCCCGACAGTTCCCTGCGCTGCCTTCGCACCGCAACCCACAAACTGGTGCATTACAACAATGCCACCGACGGTGAATTGTACGATCTGAGTTCGGATCCCCGCGAGGTGACCAATCTTTTCCACGACCCCGCCTTCGCGGACGTGCGGGTGGAGATGGAACGCAAATTGCAGTCGCATTATCTCCGCCGCCGGCCCGACACGGTGCGCAGCGCGGCCTGGTAGTCGTCGTCGCCGGTTATTCAGCTCTTACGAGGATCGCCGGAATGCTCCGGCCTCGCGCCGAGGATCAGGTAGGATCCCTATCACAGGCCATCGCGTGCAACACCGCAGTTCTATCGTCAAATTGGTGGTTGCCAGCCATCCACGCCCTGCAGCGCGCGCTGCAAGCGTATTTCGGCGTCCAATCCAGTGCGGCGGGCGATCAGTGATGCGACATGCCGGGCGACCGGGCCGCCCGTGCCGTTGCGGCGATGCAAATCCTCGATGTCGGTCAGTTCCGCCCGCCAGTGCAGCAATGCCATCAGTATTAGATCACGCAACGTGCGATGGGCGGGGCTGTCGAACAGGTTGGTTTGCTCCATCAGATCGCCATGACGATCGATCAGCCGACCCTTGCCATCGTTCAGGGCATATTCGAGTTTCCAACGACAGGTTGTGACCGCAGCGGTTTGGTGAATCGCCGCCGAGACACAGGCTCGTGGGCTGGGTCGATTCTGCACAACTGGCCCGACCAGATCGAATCCCTGGACCGGCGACCACTCGACACCCGCTCGGGCGAGTATCGTTGCCGGGATGTCCATCCAACTCGCCAGCGATGCCCGCGAGCCACAGGGGAGTGTGCCCGGCTGGCTGAAGATCATCGGCACGCGCCATGACGCATCGAGAAACGAGTGTTTGTTCTCGAATCCGTGATCGTACATCGTGGTGCCATGATCGGAAGTGAAGATCACCAGCGTGCTTTCACGCAGGCCGCTACGATCCAGATGCTCGACGATTCTTCCGACCTGGTGGTCGCAATAGGCGCAAAGCCCGTAGTAGCGCCGTCGAATGGCGTCGATGTAGTCCATGTCCGGCGTGCGGCCGTCCGGGAACGCCCGTTGATCCATTCCGCGACCAAAGAGAACCAGATCGCGCTCCGCCTGCGGCAAATGGTCAACCTCGCCAGGTAGGTAGTTCAGCGGGGGGAGGGCAGCATCGTCGTACAGATGCGCCCAGCGTCCCGGCGGGTCATACGGGGCGTGCGGACTCAGAAGCGACAGGAAGGCGAAAAAAGGTTGATCGCTGTGAAGGCGTTGGTGGTCGGCCAATTCGCCAATCATCGTGTCGGTAAGAAACGCATCGCAGAACAGATGTTCGGGCACGGGGTTGGGATGCTGACTGGCCCGGGGGTAACCGTGGCGAGCGAGGTGGTGGGCGTAAAAGTCATCGCCGCTGGCGCCTTTTTCGCCGTGAAGCTCGTGCAGGACGTGAAAGCCGGTTGCGGGTCGCTGGAAATGGGTTTTGCCGACCATGATGTTGCGGTAACCGGCGGCATCGATGAGAGAGGTGATGGGCGTGAGGGTCTGATGCGCGGGCAGGTTGTTTTCGGTCGCCCCGTGAATCGGGGTGTGAACACCGGTGAACAGAGAGGCCC
>JBBSBK010000202.1:0-1768 GCA_038251315.1 Rhodobacterales bacterium
ATGCGGGATCCCGGAAGTCCACATCCACGACCTGCGCCACACCTTTGCATCCTTGCTGGTCAGCGGTGGTGCATCATTAGAAATGATCGGCAAGCTGCTGGGGCACAGCCAGATGCAAACCACCCTGCGTTACGCACACTTGATGGACTCGCCCTTGCGCGCCGGCGTCGATGCTGTGGCCAGCGCCTTCCGGCCAAAGCCCCGGCTGGTTCATGATGCAGATGCGCCAAATGACCGGAAATCTGCCTGATCCGACAAAGGGCCGGGTCCAGCGCGTGCGATGTGCATCAAGCTTCCTCGCGCTTCAATGCCCTCCAGATCGGCGTGATCCGTCGCCGGATGCTGCGACTGTCGGGCATCTTCTTGCCATCCGACTGGTTGGCGAACCACTCCTGCATCTCGGCCACCAACTCGGCCTGCGTTGGTGGCAGGCCGTGTTCGACAATGCGGACAACAAGCGCAACCATCATCCCATCCCAGTCATAAGGTGAAGTCGCACCCGGCCCAGCCGGGACGCGGCGGACGATTCCGTACTCTTCCTCAAAGGCGTGAAAGTCCTCGGCCAGGATCAGCATGTCGGCCACCGCGACCGGTATGCCCGCTGCCGGATCCGTGATGATCTGCCACTCCGTGCTGCCGTATGCCATGATGCGCCGCACGGTGCCGACAGCCGGGCCGGTTCCACAGCGCCGAAACAGCGGCAAGACTTCCATCGGTGAAATTGTGACCTGCCCGGCGACGACCGTGTCGCCACAGCGGACCAGGCCGATGCCGGTCGTGATCCGCAGCTTGCCTGCGGCCGCCCAACCGGCCACATCGGCCAAGGCGCAGTTCCAATGCGCGGCGGCATCAGACAGGGTGTAAAAGACACGTGGTGGCAAGTTCATGGATAACCCTTTCCTGAAAAACGGAGAGGGGAGACGCCGGATACCGTCTGCCACGCGCGGAAAGGCCCGCGCGTCATACCTGTCAAAAAGACACCATCGGTTGGGCGCTGTCGCGCCGCCCGATCTATTGGTGCGGTTTTATTGGACCTGTTTTTGCTTTTGGTTGAGGGCTGCTCACCTCATGCGTGCATCGTGCAATGGGCGTCGATTCGGAGCAAGAGGGAGAGAGCAACAGCCCTGTGGATAAGCCGGATTTTCGCCGGACGATGACGTCAGTCCCGTCACTGACCTAGGCGATGGCCACGTTCGGTTCTGTTCCGCAGCTCTGGCCTTGGACGGGCTATCAAGGCTAGATGAACAGGCAGCAGGATCAGTGAGGCGCAATGGGCGAACGGAATGACATATCGGGCTTGTTGAGCTTCATCGGCCGGGAAACCGTCTGGCGCGACCGGCTTCAGGGCGTGGTCGCCGAACACCTCATGCCTGCATTCGAGGAATTCGAGATCGACCAGGATGATCTTGGCGAACTCTTGGGCGAGCAGTGGGCTGGCGTCCTCTGGGGCTGCGGGTTCGAGGATTTCCTCGGCCAGCGCTATGAAGATGGCAATATCGTCGATCTGTACCTCAAGCGGCGCGGCTGGAAAGAGACGGTGATGAATCGGGCGTATTTCGCGGCGCTTCGGGATGCGCCGGTCAGCCTCTATGAGGTCACTGATGTTCAGCCCGGCATATCGATGGCCCTGCGCGACCTGCTGTCGGATACCGCCCCCGTCACGGTTCGCGAGAAATCAGCGACCCGCACGCTGAAGCAATGGGACCGGATCGCCGTGCGGGTGGTGCCCGAGCGCGATCATAATGTCATCTCCGGCGCATTGCTTCCG
>JBBSBK010000203.1:0-1723 GCA_038251315.1 Rhodobacterales bacterium
GGTTCGCAACGCAGCCCGCCAGTCGAACCTTGTAATTGCCCGACTTGGCCTGCACGGCCGCGATAATGCGGTTCATCGCATAGATGCTGTCGAAATCATTGGCCGTGACGATCACGGCGCGATCGGCATGCTGCAAAGGGGCTGCAAACCCGCCGCAAACCACGTCACCCAGCACGTCAAAGATCACCACGTCGGTGTCTTCCAGCAGGTGGTGCTGTTTCAGCAATTTAACCGTTTGGCCCACGACATAGCCGCCACAGCCAGTGCCTGCCGGGGGACCGCCCGCCTCGACGCATTTCACGCCGTTGAAGCCGACTGCGACGTAATCCTCGGGGCGCAGTTCCTCGGCGTGAAAATCGACGTCCTTCAGGATGTCGATGACGGTGGCTTGCAGGCGGCCCGTCAGGGTGAAGGTGCTGTCATGTTTCGGATCGCAGCCGATCTGCAGCACGCGCTTGCCCATCATGGAAAACGCGGCCGACAGGTTCGACGAGGTCGTCGATTTGCCGATGCCGCCCTTGCCATAGACCGAAAACACTTTCGCGCCTTCGATCTTGGTATCGGCGTCCTGATGGACCTGCACCGATCCTTCGCCGTCCTGGCCCCGAAGGCGGGGAATTGCGTCAAGTGGGCTCATAGGGGGCCTCTTTCGGTTGAGGGACGGGTCACGGTCATTCGGCCGCGATCCCTTCGAGACGGTCTTCAAGTTCATCGGCAGCGCCTTGCAGGGCGGCGAGCGTGGCGGCATCAGGCGTCCAGTAGCTGCGTTCGGAGGCCTCGATCAGGCGGTTGGCCATCCGGGCCGAGGCTTGCGGGTTCAGGGTCGCCATGCGTTTACGCATCGCCTCGTCCAGCACAAAGGTTTCCGACAGGCGCTGATACACCCACGGATCGACCTGCGCGGTGGTGGCGGACCAACCCAGCGTGTTGGTGACATAGGATTCGATCTGCCGCACGCCTTCGGCGCCATGTTTCAACAGGCCCTCGTAGAATTTGGGGTTCAACTGACGTGAGCGGCTTTCCAAGGCAATCTGGTCGCGCAGCGAGCGGATCTTGCCGGTGCCACGGGTCTGATCGCTGATGTAGACCGGGGTTTCGACGCCGCGCTGACGTTTGACCGCGCGGGCGATGCCGCCCAGCGTGTCGAAATAGTGATCGACCGAAGTGACGCCCAACTCGACCGATTCGAGGTTCTGATAGGCGAGGTCCACGTCTTTCAGCGCCTTTTGCAGAATTTCGGCGTTCTTGACCGCCTTGCCGTTGCGGCCATAGGCGAAGGATTTCCGCGCCTCATAGGCATCGGCAAGCTCGTCTTCCTCGCCGAAGGCCGACTGATCGACCAGCACGTTGACGTTGGAGCCGTAAGCGCCCTCGGCGTTCGAGAACACCCGCAGGGCGGCGGTTTCCAGATCGCAGCCCATCTGCTCGGCATAGGCCAGGCTGTGGGCGCGCACGAAGTTCTGGCTGAGGGGTTCATCGGCAATGGCGCATTTGTACGCGGCTTCGGCCAGCATCCGGGTTTGCAGGGGCAGAAGGTCGCGGAAGATGCCGGACAGGGTCATCAACACGTCGATCCGGGGGCGCGACAGTTCCGAAAGCGGGATCAGATCGGCCCCACACAACCGGCCATAGCTGTCAAAGCGCGGGCGGCATCCCATCAGCGCAAGCGCCTGTGCAATCGGGCCGCCGTCCGATTTGATGTTGTCGGACCCCCACAGCACCA
>JBBSBK010000204.1:0-1720 GCA_038251315.1 Rhodobacterales bacterium
GAACGATCGTTCGACGTCAACTTCCCCAACTACCTCTGCGGCGGGAACGGGTCGGCGTATTTGCTGTGGCGAGGTCATCTGCCCGAGGCCGAGGCACCCGTCCGGCGCTACGCCGAACAGATCCTCAACGACGCCCCGCGCGATCCGAACGGCATCCTCTCCCATCCCCGACGCCCCGCGCCAGCACCCCGTCACACGAATGGCTGCGCAAGAACAACGGCAGCTGGGTTTTCATCGGTGAGCATCGCGTCGTTCATGCGGGTGATAACCATCTGCTTGTCGCGTTCACCCAATGCTTTGGCGATGCCGTAGACCAGTTGCTGCGGGAGGGTGCTGGTGGTTTCGCCGTTGCCGGCGACCAACGCAATGCTGTTGAACTTGCCCGAGACGGTCGCTGCGGGGGCGCTGTTGGGGCGATAGCCCAACCGCGTTGCGGCATCACGGATTTCCTGCTTACGCCGGGGGCTAAGACGGAGTTTGGCATCCCGACCGCGCAGCACGCGCGCAACCGCCGAATGGTGGATCCCTGCCTCAACTGCGACATCTTTCAGTGTGACTCGCATGGATCGCAACTCTTAAAGCCATCCCCGAACAATCACTCGAACCATAACAACGCTTCAACCGTGTGATGCGGTATGCGCCATTGTAGGCGAGATACAAATGCATAAACGACCCGTGCGCAACAACCTCGCATCATTGCTCCGCATCATCTAAGTCGGACAAGTTAGTCTGCCGTTTTGGCATCCAACCACTCGACCGTAAAGCGGGCGAAGGTCAGGCGCTGGGAATACTTTGTGTCGCCGTTTTCGTACAGAAGGCCGATCGCGCCATCGGGTAGTTTCGTCATATCCGAGTACCCCGCCGGGCCGGGCCAGATCACGCGTCCGCGATTCCATGATTGGGTTTCGTCGAAACTGCTGCGCACGGTCATGCGCTGGCGGGCCTCGAGGGAGGCGGGATTGGAAAACAGGATGCGATTGCCAGCATCGCCGGCATCTGCCGCGCTGTAGCGTAACAACGCCCCCTGCACCCCGCCGCGCGATTCGATCAATCCCGCTGCGTGCGTCACCGCGCCAAACGATTCACCTCCGTCATCGCTGTACGCCCCAACCCGCGGATAGGCCCCGATCGGCTGATTGCGGGCATTAACATGCACGCGCCCATCGGTCAGTTCAACGGCGCTGCTCTCCCACGGTCGGATGGTCTTGCCGTTGGTCGGCAGCATCCCGCCGACATGCCAGGTCGCGCCGGCATCGTCGCTGTAGAGCACATGGGCACAGTTGGTCGCTTCCTGCGGGTCGTCTGCGGGCGTGGTGTGGTCCGAATGATTGCAGGGCGCGATCAATCGCCCGGCGTGCGGGCCGCGACGAAGCTGAATCCCATGGCCGGGCCCTGTCGCATACCACCGCCACACCGCGCCTGCGTGTGTCGCCTGTGCGGTGATCTCCACCGGCGCACGCCAAGTCACCCCATGATCTGCCGACTTCTGGTAATGCACCCTGCGAATGTCCTTGCTCGCGCCTTCACGGATGCGTTGCTTGCCATCGGCACCGACGTTGGAAGTGGTCAACAGATGAATGACCCCATCCCCGGCCACGATGGGGGTGGGGTTGCCGTAGGTGTGATCGCCCAGCTCACCGACCATTTGCAAACCCGACCAGGTGGTTCCGCCATCGGTGCTGCGTTTGAGGATCAAGTCGATGTCGCCGTTGTCGCGGTC
>JBBSBK010000205.1:0-1692 GCA_038251315.1 Rhodobacterales bacterium
CATCGAAGGCATCGGCGGTTCCAACCTCTATCTTGTCGACAAGGCCGGCGAGCACGAGATTTACGATGTCGATTTCCGCCCCGTCCCCGGCGCCACGCCCGCCGACAACAGCGTCGGCCTACACACGCTCGATCACCTGACCCATAATGTGAACCGCGGCCGCATGGCGCATTGGGCGGAATTCTACGAACGCATCTTCAATTTCCGCGAAATCCGCTATTTCGACATCGAAGGCCAATCGACCGGCCTGTTTTCCAAGGCGATGACCGCACCGGACGACAAGATTCGCATCCCCTTGAACGAAAGCCAGGACGAGCACAGTCAGATCGAGGAATTCCTGCGCGAATACAAAGGCGAGGGCATCCAGCATATCGCCCTCGCCACCGACAATATCTTCGATACCGTCGATCGGCTGCGCGCCAATGGCATCCGTTTCCAGGACACGATCGAAACCTATTTCGACCTGATCGACAAGCGCCTGCCCGGCCATGGCCATGATGTCGAAGAAATGCGCAAGCGCCGCATCCTGATCGACGGCGCCCCCGAAACCGGCGGCGGTATCCTGTTGCAGATCTTCACCGAAAACATGGTCGGCCCGATTTTCTTCGAAATCATACAGCGCAAGGGCAATGACGGCTTCGGCGAGGGCAATTTCAAGGCGCTGTTCGAAAGCCTGGAACTCGATCAAGTCCGCCGCGGCGTCATCCCCGGCAAGGCCTGAACTTGCTTCCCCTCCCGCCAGCGGGAGGGGTCTGAGCGAGGCCGCCCCCGACAGTCATCCGCCCGCAGGAGACGCACGATGCAGACCGGATTCGGCAATCATTTCGCCACCGAGGCTATCCCCGGCGCGCTGCCCATCGGCCAGAATTCGCCGCAACGCCCACCCTTTGGCCTTTATACCGAACAGCTTTCAGGCTCGGCCTTCACCATGGCGCGCCACGAAAACCGCAGGGCCTGGCTCTATCGCCTGCGCCTGTCTGCCAACCATCCCGCCTTCACCTTGGCCTTCGACCCCAGCGGCAACCGCACACTGCCCGCCAGCCCAAATCGCCTGCGCTGGGATCCGCGTCCTATCGGCGATAGGCCGACCAATTTCCACGATTCGATCATGCCCATCCTTTGGAACGGGGACCCCGCAAGCCTGACCGGTGTCACGCTCTCAACCTATGCCTGCACGCAAAGCATGGGCAATCAGGCGTTCTTCTCCGCCGATGGCGAAATGCTCATCATCCCCGAATCGGGCCGGCTGCGCCTCACCACCGAAATGGGCCTGATCAGCCTGGAACCGCTGGAAATCGCCATCATCCCGCGTGGCGTCCGCTATCGCGTCGAGCTGCTCGATGGCCATGCCCGCGGCTATATCGCCGAAAACCACGGCAGCCCGTTCCGCCTGCCCGATCTTGGCCCCATCGGTTCCAACGGCCTTGCCAACCCGCGCGATTTCGAATCGCCCGTGGCGTGGTTCGAGGACCGCGACGAGCCCTTTGAACTCGTCCAGAAATTCGGCGGCAAGCTGTGGACGACACAGCTCGACCATTCGCCCTTCGATGTCGTCGCCTGGCACGGCAACCTCGCGCCGGTCAAATACGACCTCAGGCGCTTCAACACGCTGGGCAGCATCAGCTACGACCACCCCGATCCGTCGATCTTCACCGTGCTGACCAGCCCCAGCGACACGCCGGGCCGCGCCAA
>JBBSBK010000206.1:0-1601 GCA_038251315.1 Rhodobacterales bacterium
ATCGCGAATGCCAGCGGGCGGCCCAGCGCGGACTCGACGGCGGCAAAACTGCCCAGCACCTTGCCCTGCGCATCAGCGCGGAACAGGCGCAAATCCTCGGTCGCGGGATCGACGGTGCAAACGGTAAAGCTGTTCAAACCATAGGTCGCATCGGCGCATTCAACCGCCTGCGCCTGCACGCCCCAGACTGCCAACACCAGCGCCAGCCAGCGCATCAGTCGTCCAGATCCTGCCGGACGTGATCGTCGGCCAGCAGGCGGCGGGTTTCGTCCATCCGGTCGAACGTGTCGTCGATTTCAAACTTGATGTCGGGGGCGAATTTCAGGGTCATTCCCTTGACGACCAAATGGCGGATTTCCGTCTTGTTGCGGCGCAATGCGGCCAGCGCCAGTTCCTTGTCCTTGCCACCAAGGGGCAGGATATAGGCCGTCGCCAGCTTGAGGTCAGTGGTCATCCGCACCTCGCCCACGGTGATCAGCATCCGGCCCAGATCGGTGTCATGCACCTCGCCCCGGTTCAGGATGTCCGAAAGGGTGCGCCGGATCAGTTCGCCGACGCGCAACTGCCGCTGCGACGGCGCGCCGCCACTGGATGATTTGCCTTTTGCCATGCGGGGCGTGTAGGCGTTTTGGCCCACTTTGCCAAGCGAGCCTTTGCCAAGGCGGCAAACCACCGCTAAACGATGGACATGATGACAGATTTACCGGGGATCGTTGTGACGGGGGCATCGGGCCGCATGGGCCGGATGCTGATCGACCTGCTGCGCGGGTCGAACGCGGCGCATCTGGTCGGCGTGGTCGAACGCACCGGGCACGGTTGGATCGGGCAAGATGTCGGCACGGCGATGGGCGGTGCGCCTTCGGGCGTGGTCGTGACTGACGATCCTTTGGACGCCTTTGCGCGGGCGCAGGCCATCATCGACTTTACCACCCCCGCCGCCACCGTGGAATTCGCTGCGCTCGCCGCGCAAGCCCGCGCCGTGCATGTCATCGGCACCACCGGTTTGTCGGCGGACGACCTGACCAAGATCGT
The DNA here is from genome assembly GCA_038251315.1 of Rhodobacterales bacterium. Classification (GTDB taxonomy): domain Bacteria; phylum Pseudomonadota; class Alphaproteobacteria; order Rhodobacterales; family Rhodobacteraceae; genus JBBKXP01. The sequence goes on from JBBSBK010000206.1 coordinate 1,033, forward strand.
CGCCGCCGCCCGCCATGCGGTGATCGTGCGGGCCGGGAACATGTCGCTGGGGGTGAACCTGCTGGTGCAACTGACCCGTCAGGTGGCCGCCGCCCTTGACGCCGATTTCGATATCGAAGTGATCGAGGCGCATCACGGCGACAAGGTCGACGCGCCGTCCGGCACCGCGCTGATGCTGGGGCAGGCAGCGGCGGACGGGCGCGGCGTCGACCTTGATAACATGTCCGACCGGGGCCGCGACGGGATCACCGGGGCGCGGCAGCGTGGCCATATCGGGTTCAGTTCGATCCGGGGCGGCGACATCGTCGGCGAACATGACGTGCTGTTCGCCGCACCCGGCGAACGCATCGTGCTGCGCCATATCGCGACGGACCGGGCGGTTTTCGCCCGTGGCGCGATCAAGGCGGCACTTTGGGGCCAAGGACGCGACCCCGGCGAATACGATATGCTGGATGTGCTGGGGCTAACTAGAGCATCGCCTTGATCGCAGCGATATGCGGCAGGTCTGCGGCCAGCGCATCGGCCCCGATCTCTCGCGCCATCGCCACCGGATCATCGGCAATCCGGTC
>JBBSBK010000207.1:0-1503 GCA_038251315.1 Rhodobacterales bacterium
GAAAGCGCCAAGTCCGACGATATCGACACCCACACCAAAACCTCGCTGCTGCGGGTTCACAAGGTGGCGACGGGGGATACGGATATCTCGATGGCGGATGAGCCGGGGCATCAGGAGTTGTGCAATCGGCAGGCCGCTTATGTAGCCCGCGCTGTCAACGAGGGGTTGGATCTGACCCGTCACATGCACGACGCGGTGCAGTCGTTGGTGATTTGCCTCGCGGCGGATGAAAGCGTGCGGTCGGGACGGCCTGTGAAGCTGGGGGTTTGACATGGGCGATCTGACCCTTTCTGCCGTCACTAAATCGTTCGGCGCCACAGTCGTTATCAAGGGCGTCGATCTGGAGGTGAAGGACGGCGAGTTCTGCGTGTTCGTCGGGCCGTCAGGGTGCGGCAAGTCCACCCTGCTGCGGATCATCGCGGGGCTGGAGGACGCGACGGCGGGGGATATCCGGATCGACGGGGTGTCGGTGAACACCACCCCGCCTGCCAAGCGCGAGATTGCGATGGTGTTCCAGTCTTACGCGCTTTACCCGCATCTGACAGTGCGCGACAACATGGGGCTTGGGTTGAAGCAGGCCGGGGCCGGGGCGGCCAAGGTGCGGGACAGTGTGGCGCGGGCGTCGGGGATGCTGTCGCTGGATGCTTTGCTGGACCGGCGGCCTGCCGAATTGTCGGGAGGGCAGCGGCAGCGGGTGGCGATTGGCCGGGCCATCGTGCGGACGCCAAAGCTGTTTCTGTTTGACGAGCCGTTGTCCAATCTGGATGCCGCGTTGCGGGTGAACACGCGGATCGAGATTGCGCGGTTGCACCGCGAATTGCGCGCGACGATGGTGTATGTGACGCATGATCAGGTCGAGGCGATGACCCTTGCCGACACGATCGTGGTGCTGAACGCCGGCCGCGTCGAACAGGTGGGCGCGCCGATGCACCTGTACAACGACCCGGACAACGCTTTTGTCGCGGGGTTCATCGGCAGCCCGAAGATGAACTTCCTTAACGCCGGCGCGATGGGCGAACAGGGGAATACCCTGGGCGTGCGGCCAGAGCATCTGGCGATTTCACGCAAGGCGGGGCCGATTGCCGGGGCGATCAGCCATGTTGAAAAGCTGGGCAGCGAGACGTTGATCTATGTCCGCGCCGAACCGCATGGCTTGTTGACCGTGCGCCAATTCGGCGAGCAGGCGTTTGCGATGGACGAGGCGGTCTATCTGACGCCGGATGCGGGCCGCGTGTTCCGGTTCGGCGCAGACGGGTTGCGGATGCGTTAATGGTCCATGCCGGTAATGATGCGTTCAACCTGTTCAACCGTGGTAGTTTTGGGGTCGATGTCGTCGACCACCACCGTCCCCAACCGCATCACCGCGATGCGGTCCACCACCTGAAAGACATGGTGAATGTTGTGCGCGATGAACACGCAGGAATGGCCGGTGTCGCGCGCCCGGCGCACAAAGCTGAGCACCCCTTGGGTTTCAGCGACGCCAAGGTTGTTGGTCGGCTCGTC